>NZ_JBLWIF010000019.1:0-586 GCF_048381575.1 Tepidibacillus sp. LV47 | reverse complement strand
TCTTCTCCACCATCTTCATATTTCTTTACCCATTGATAAACTTGTTGGTAGGAAATTTTATATGTTTCAGCTGCCATTTGATAATTCTTATTATTCTCTATACAAAATAAAACAATTTGAATCCGTTCTTCCCATGTGGTTTTTCTTCCCTTTGCCATAGAGCTCGTCCTTCCTTTTGACGTATCTTTTAATTCTCTATGTTCATTATATCGTTTCACCCACCGTTGGAGAACGGATCGACTAGAGATGTCATACATTCTAACAATCTCATATTGAGAATATTGACCCGACAAATAATCTCTTACAGCTGCTTCTTTGCTTTCTTTAGGATAAGACTTCCATGATGTTGATTTTTCTAATCCTTCTATTCCATATAACTCAAACCTTTTTACCCATTCTAATACGGAATATTTAGTGACTTGATATTCAGAACAAATTTCTTTTAGGGTGTAATTTCCACTATGATAAGCAAGCACCACTTCCTGCTTGAATGGAGTTGAGTACCATTGATTCCCCATAAAAAAACTCCCCCTAAGATAAACAGAATTTTTATTTTTTATCTGTCTACCTTAAGGGGAGCATATCA
>NZ_JBLWIF010000017.1:0-3098 GCF_048381575.1 Tepidibacillus sp. LV47 | reverse complement strand
AAGGGCGCACGGTGGATGCCTTGGCGCTAGGAGCCGAAGAAGGACGGGACGAACACCGATATGCCTCGGGGAGCTGTAAGTAAGCGTAGATCCGGGGATTTCCGAATGGGGGAACCCACGTCTTGTAATGGAGACGTACCCATTCCTGAACACATAGGGGATGAGGAGGCAACCAGGGGAACTGAAACATCTAAGTACCCTGAGGAGAAGAAAGCAAGAAGCGATTCCCCAAGTAGCGGCGAGCGAAAAGGGAACAGCCTAAACCGATACTTACGGGTATCGGGGTTGAGGGGCGTCTTATAAGGAGTAAGAAAGAAGGATCTTAGTTGAACAAGTCTGGAAAGGCTGGCCAAAGAGCGTGAGAGCCGCGTAGGCGAAAAGATTCTTCCTCCAAGACGGACCCCGAGTACGGCGGGGCACGAGGAACCCCGTCGGAATCTGGGAGGACCATCTCCTAAGGCTAAATACTCCCTAGCGACCGATAGTGAAGCAGTACCGTGAGGGAAAGGTGAAAAGCACCCCGGGAGGGGAGTGAAAGAGAACCTGAAACCGTGTGCTTACAAACAGTTGGAGTCCGTTAAAGGATGACAGCGTGCCTTTTGTAGAATGAACCGGCGAGTTACGATTGCGTGCGAGGTTAAGGCGGGGAGCTGGAGCCGTAGCGAAAGCGAGTCTGAAGAGGGCGGATAAGTACGCAGTCGTAGACCCGAAACCGTGTGATCTACCCATGTCCAGGGTGAAGGTGAGGTAACACTCACTGGAGGCCCGAACCCACTAGTGTTGAAAAACTAGGGGATGAGGTGTGGGTAGGGGTGAAATTCCAATCGAACACGGAGATAGCTGGTTCTCCCCGAAATAGCTTTAGGGCTAGCCTTGGAAGGAGAAAGTTGGAGGTAGAGCACTGATTGGGCTAGGGGCCCGAAAAGGGTTACCGAACCTAGTCAAACTCCGAATGCCAACGATTTGATATCCAGGAGTCAGACGGCGAGTGCTAAGATCCGTCGTCGAGAGGGAAACAGCCCAGACCATCAGCTAAGGTCCCGAAGTATACGTTAAGTGGGAAAGGATGTGGAGTTGCATAGACAACCAGGATGTTGGCTTAGAAGCAGCCATCATTTAAAGAGTGCGTAATAGCTCACTGGTCGAGTGACTCTGCGCCGAAAATGTACCGGGGCTAAACGTATCACCGAAGCTATGGATTGTGCCGTATGGCACAGTGGTAGGGGAGCGTTCCAATGGCGTAGAAGGCATACCGAAAGGAGTGCTGGAGCGATTGGAAGTGAGAATGCCGGTATGAGTAACGAAAAGAGGGGTGAGAATCCCCTCCGCCGAAAACCTAAGGGTTCCTGAGGAAGGTTCGTCCGCTCAGGGTAAGTCGGGACCTAAGCCGAGGCCGAAAGGCGTAGGCGATGGACAACAGGTTGAAATTCCTGTACTACCTACATTCCGATAGTAGCGAAGGGGTGACGCAGGAGGGTAGGTGAAGCGTGCGGCTGGAAGAGCACGTCCAAGCAGTGAGGCTGAGACTACAGGCAAATCCGTAGTCTTAAGGCTAGGCTGTGAAGGGGAGGGAAATAGGAGTACCGAAGTCACCGATCTCAAGCTGCCAAGAAAAGCCTCTAGCGAGGGATGGGGTACCCGTACCGTAAACCGACACAGGTAGGTGAGGAGAGAATCCTAAGGCGCTCGGGAGAACTCTCGTTAAGGAACTCGGCAAAATGACCCCGTAACTTTGGGAGAAGGGGTGCCTTGTTAGGGTTAACTTAAGCCCGAGGAGGCCGCAGTGAAGAGGCCCAAGCGACTGTTTAGCAAAAACACAGGTCTCTGCGAAACCGTAAGGTGAAGTATAGGGGCTGACGCCTGCCCGGTGCTGGAAGGTTAAGGGGAGAGGTTAGTGGCTCGAGAGGGTTGCGAAGCTTTGAACCGAAGCCCCAGTAAACGGCGGCCGTAACTATAACGGTCCTAAGGTAGCGAAATTCCTTGTCAGGTAAGTTCTGACCCGCACGAAAGGCGTAACGACTTGGGCACTGTCTCAACGAGAGACCCGGTGAAATTGTAATACCTGTGAAGATGCAGGTTACCCGCGACAAGACGGAAAGACCCCATGGAGCTTTACTGTAGCCTGATATTGAATTTTGGTACGATCTGTACAGGATAGGTGGGAGTCAGAGAAGCCGGGCCGCCAGGTTCGGTGGAGGCGACGGTGGGATACCACCCTGATCGTATTGAAATTCTAACCTACATCCCTAAGCGGGATGGGGGAGCGTGTCAGGTGGGCAGTTTGACTGGGGCGGTCGCCTCCTAAAGGGTAACGGAGGCGCCCAAAGGTTCCCTCAGAATGGTTGGAAATCATTCGCAGAGTGTAAAGGCAGAAGGGAGCTTGACTGCGAGACCAACAAGTCGAGCAGGGACGAAAGTCGGGCTTAGTGATCCGGTGGTACCGGATGGAAGGGCCATCGCTCAACGGATAAAAGCTACCCTGGGGATAACAGGCTTATCTCCCCCAAGAGTCCACATCGACGGGGAGGTTTGGCACCTCGATGTCGGCTCATCGCATCCTGGGGCTGAAGTAGGTCCCAAGGGTTGGGCTGTTCGCCCATTAAAGCGGTACGCGAGCTGGGTTCAGAACGTCGTGAGACAGTTCGGTCCCTATCTGTCGTGGGCGTAGGAAATTTGAGAGGAGCTGTCCTTAGTACGAGAGGACCGGGATGGACACACCGCTGGTGTACCAGTTGTGCCGCCAGGCGCATGGCTGGGTAGCCAAGTGTGGACGGGATAAGCGCTGAAAGCATCTAAGCGTGAAGCCCCCCTCAAGATGAGATTTCCCATGGAGAGAGTCCAGTAAGATCCCTTAGAGATGATGAGGTAGATAGGTCCGGTGTGGAAGTACCGTAAGGTATGGAGCTAACGGATACTAATGGATCGAGGGCTTAACCTACAATCATTTGATGCTGTTTGCTACTAGTTTTGAGGGTATATGTCTGGTGACGATGGCGGAGGGGACACACGCGTAACCATTCCGAACACGACCGTTAAGCCCTCCAGCGCCGATGGTACTTGGACCGAAGGGTCCTGGGAGAGTAGGACGTTGCCAGGCA
>NZ_JBLWIF010000016.1:0-6583 GCF_048381575.1 Tepidibacillus sp. LV47 | reverse complement strand
GCGCCGATGGTACTTGGACCGAAGGGTCCTGGGAGAGTAGGACGTTGCCAGGCAAATAGTAAAAGGGCTACCAAAAGGTAGCCCTTTTTGTTATACAACAAAAGCCGCCCTACATTATTCTTATTCTTCTTTGTGCACAACAACGAAGAGGAAATTCGTGTTGAAATACCCGTGAATGATCAATGGCCGACATTAAAAGAAATTGTTGGTCAGGTTTAAATGTTCTTCTATTTGTGATAAGTTTTTTTGTCAGTGATAAAAAAAAATTGGTATTTTTATTTATCGCAAAACTCGATTAAGAACGAATTTTGTATAATTTATAATCGTCTATATTTGACAAAGGTTGGCATATATTTTGCGTATAAATATAGGCGCTCGAAGTATTTAGAAAAATATAAAATTTTGTATCAAAAGGGGATGCGGTTGAATGAGTCAACAGAGTCTCAATGAAGAAAAGCTTCAGAAGGGATTGAGTGAACGCCATATCCAAATGATCTCATTAGGTGGGGCAATTGGAGTAGGCCTTTTTTACGGATCAGCTACGACGATTAAAATGGCAGGTCCAGCAATTTCACTTTCCTATTTAATTGGAGGAATAATCATCTTTTTTATCATGCGAGCATTAGGCGAGATGGCCGTTGCAGAGCCTGTATCAGGATCATTTAGCGCTTATGCGAATAAGTATGTTGGACCGTTTGCGGGGTACTTAACCGGTTGGACATACTGGTTTATGTGGGTTGTTGTAGGAATGGCAGAGATTACTGCAGTAGGACATTATATCAATTATTGGTTTCCAAGTGTTCCTACTTGGGTTTCTGCTTTAGGGGCTTTGCTTCTAATGACTGCAGTTAACTTAATAAATGTAAAGGCTTTTGGAGAATTTGAATTCTGGTTTGCACTTATTAAGGTTGTTACAATCATTGGAATGATCATTGCCGGTTTACTGATGATCTTTTTTGGATTTGGAAATGGCGGACAACCTATTGGTTTTGATAATCTTTGGGCGCATGGCGGTTTCATGCCAAATGGGATTACAGGGATTCTATTCTCACTTGTAATGGTTATGTTCTCTTTTGGTGGAGTAGAGTTAATTGGAATCACTGCCGGAGAAGCAAAAGATCCACAAAAATCTATTCCGAATGCCATTAACAAGGTAATCTGGAGAATTTTAATTTTCTATGTGGGTGCATTAAGTGTTATCATGATTTTATATCCATGGAATGAGGTAGGGGAGAATGGAAGTCCATTTGTTTTAGTCTATGATAAAATCGGAATTCCAGCGGCTGCAACCATCATTAACTTTGTAGTGCTGAGTGCGGCATTATCCGCTTTTAATAGTGGGTTATTCAGTACAGGTCGTATGTTATATAACCTTTCTTTACAAAACAATGCACCGAAAATTTTCTCCAAATTAAGCAAGTCAGGAACACCAAATATAGGAATTTTATTTTCCTCATTCTTGTTACTTATTGCAGTATTCTTAAATTACATTGTGCCTGAAAAGGTGTTTACTTACATCTCAGCAGTCGCTACAGTTGCTGTGATTACAAGTTGGACAATCATTCTTATCACTCAACTAAAATTTAGAAAGGCAAAGACAAAACAAGAAGTGGATCAATTGACTTTTAAACTTCCTTTTGCTCCGTATTCAGCGTACATTTCGTTAGCTTTCTTGGCTTTTGTTGTTGTTATGATGGGTTTCATTGATGGGGTGAATATTGCGCTAGTTGTTGCTCCGGTATGGTTTGGTATCCTCTTTATGGGGTATAAGATGCGTAAGCCTGCAGGAACAGAAAGTAGAAAATCGATTGGGTAATCAGCCATTGTAAATGAGTAAAATAAAAAAAACTTATTTCATGCACTGGAGTATTCCAGTGCATTTTTAATGGAAAATTTCCTTTCTGAAAACTTTTCTTATCACGAATCGAAGTAGTCTTTCAAGAGGAATGACTTATAAATGTGCAGTTTCAGGCGTAACACATGGTGGTAGTAAAACCGTTATTTGTTGAGACATTAAAAGGTTATTATACGGGTACAGATGTAGGGACTGTAGAATGGACTTCGTGTTTCTAGAAAACAAGAAAATATGTGGTCGGTCTTCCGAAATATATGGCGACAGTGGAAACTCTGCGATCATTACTGCATATGGTGTTTGGAGAGCGAGGAAATTTGAAACTGTTTCAATAAGCGAGGTGATTAAGATGCGTTTTGCCAATTTCGAAGAAGTCATTAGCCAAGTTAGAAGAGGAAAACCCATCAAAGTTAGTATTGCTGCAGCTCATGATAATGATGTTCTTACGGCAGTCAAACGCGCTATTGAATTAGATTTAGTGGAGCCTTTTTTTGTTGGAAATGAACTTGAATTAAAAGAGTTAGCAAGTCAAATGGGGTTTGATATCACCTCTTTTGAGGTTTATCACACACATACAGAGGAAGAGTCTGCTTATATTGCAGCGAAATTAGCCGATGAAGGCAGAACTCAAATGATTATGAAGGGTTTTATCAATAGTACGCCCTTTTTGAAAGGTGTACTTCATAAAGATTTTTCCCTAAGAACAGGAAGAATTCTAAGTCACCTGGCTGCTTTTGAAATTACAGGCTTTGATCGCCTTTTTTATATGACTGATGGAGGATTAAATATTCTCCCAGACATTCAACAAAAAGAACAAATCCTAGAGAATTCAATACGATTCTTGCACTTATTGGGATTAGAAACACCGAAAGTCGCACTTCTTTCTGCGAATGAGCGGGTGAATCATAAAATGCCTGTCACTATCGATTGCCAACTGTTAGCACAAAAAGCAAAGATGGGCCGATTTGGATCTGTAATAATGGAAGGACCATTACCTCTTGATTTAGCCATTAGTAAGGAATCCTTATATCATAAGGGAATTCAGAGTGAAATTGATGGAGAAGCAGATTTGTTCCTCGTACCTACAATTGAAGCGGGAAATATTTTTGGTAAAGCCATTACTTATTTTGCAAAAGGAACAATGGCGGGAGTTGTACTAGGCGCAAGAGTACCGTTAATTCTCAACTCTCGTTCTGACTCAGCGAAGGCAAAGCTAGCTTCCATTGCCTTTTCCGTTCTTGCGGTACAAAGAGGTTTTTCCCAATGATCCAGTTAAACAAGCAGGTACTTATATTGATCGGTCATTTTGGTACAGGAAAAACGACGCTGTCATTAAACATTGCCATGAACGTTAGCAAGACTACCGCTTAACCTTTAGCCATCGTTGACCTTGATGTGAATAATCCCAAAAGAGATTTATTCAATTATCAATGAACCGAAACGGAAGGTCATTATTGATGTTGGGGGGCATGATGTAGGGACTACCGTTCTCGGCAGTTTAGTCGAGAAAATTCAAAAGGTAGAATACGATCTTATATGGTGATCAACACGTATCGCCGGATATGGAAAATGTTGAGAAAATCATACAGATGCTTGAGTGGTTGCAGGGATTATCCAAATTAAAAGTAACGGGGTTAATTAATAATTCGAATCTGGGATCGTTGACGCAAATTGAAGATCTAATCGAGAGTGAAGCAATGGTGTTGGAGGTTTCGGAAAAGATCGGGATTCCGCTCATCGGAATTCCTGTAGAAAATCGACTCCTCGAAGAAAGTAAAGAGGTATTGAAATCCAAAATTATACACATTCAACGTTTTGATTTATACAACTTTTAGATAGTAGAGACGAAAGATGAGAGCTTATGTCGTCATTAATGAAGATTTATGTAAAGGCAGTGAGATATGTGTTGCCACATGTCCAACAGAAACGTTATCTATCGCAAAGGATCCAAATGCAAAAAGATATTATCCAGCCGTTCAACATGATGTTGAAAATTGTACAGGTTGCAAACAATGTGCATTAATGTGCCCTGAAGTAGCCATCAAAGTGATCGTTGCATAGAGAAGGGAGAATGGGAAATGAAAAAATATTTAATGAAGGGTAATGAAGCAATTGCAGAGGCTGCTAGAAATTATCGAATATGGCTCTAAAAATGCAAAAGGTAGGTGGAACTTTCCTTCAAAGAGAGAGTGAGATTGCAGCAATTTATATGTTTTTTGGGGCAAGAGGGGATCTCATTTTTAGCGGCAAACGAATTGCCAGCTGTAATTGTAAATATTATGCGAACTGGACCTGGTCTTAGCGGGTTTGGGCCTTCTCAAGCAGACTATTTTCAAGCGACGAAGGGTAGCGGTCATGAAGATTATCGTTTGATCGTTCTTGCACCAAGCTCCGTTCAAGAGATGGCTGACTTGGTCATGAATGGATTTGACTTAGCTGATATTCATCGTAATCCCGTCATGATTTTGGCGGATGGTGTTTTGGGTCAGATGTTGAAAACACCTGAGATGATGAAGAAATAGGAGGGGAGATTGTGGAACAGATCATTATTTCTGGATTTGGCGGGCAAGGAGTCCTTTTTGTAGGAAAACTATTAGCTTATGCTGGAATGGTTTCTGGAAAACATGTATCTTGGATTCCTTCCTATGGTCCTGAAATGCTACCCTGGACAAAAAAGGATGGTAAAGTGTTTCTAAACAGTTTCATTATCAAAAGGGAAAAACCAGATAACAGTGAATATACATGGATTTCTCTACCTGCCCAACAAATTGCGGAAGAAGCTGGAGCACCTTCTTTAATGAATATGGTCATGCTAAGGGGTTTACTTAACCATATTTCAATTATCAGTTTAGAGGACATCAAAAAAGGAATGGAAGAAATGCTTGGCAATAAACGACCTGATAGAATTGAAATGAACATGGAAGCAATCCGAAAAGGAATGGAACAGGCGGCCAAGTTGGAGGTTCATCATGCATAACGAACCAAAGGTATTAGCAATCAATCCTGGGTCTACATCAACAAAGTTTGCCGTTTATCAAGGTGAAACGCTCCTCTTTAGGGAGACATTAAGGCATAAAGATGAAGAACTAAATCGATTCCCATCAGTAGCTGCACAAAAACAATACCGTTTAGAAGCAATTAAAGAAGGATTGGAAAAGCATCAAATTTCGATCGATCAATTAGCTGCTATCGTTGGAAGAGGTGGATTTTTAAGACCGTTATCAAGTGGAACTTATGAAGTAAATAGTAAGATGTTAGACGACCTTGAACAGGCTAAGTATGGTGAACATGCCTCAAATCTTGGTGCAATTATGGCTTATGAGTTAGCAAAGCCTTACAAAATTCCTGCTTTCATCGTTGATCCGATTGTTGTTGATGAATAAGTGACCTAGCTAGGTATTCAGGTATCCCGGAAATTGAGAGAAAAAGCCATGTGCATGCCTTAAATATTAAGGCTGTGATTCGAAAGGTTGCGAAACAATTGGGAAAACCTCATGATCAATTGAATTTCGTCGTTGGGCATTTAGGTGGAGGAATCTCTATTGTTGCTTCACGAAATGGGAAATTGGTTGATGTGAATAATGCCAATAATGAAGGGCCTTTTTCTCCTGAACGTGCAGGTGGGCTCCCTGCTTATCAATTAGTAAAACTTTGTTATTCAGGTAAGTTTACAGAAAAAGAAATGCTATTCCGTCTGACAAAGTTAGGCGGCCTATATGCGTACTTAGGAACAAAAAATGCAATGGAAGTCGAAGAAAGAATGTGCCAAGGGAATCAAGAAGCAAAGAATGTGCTTGATGCTATGATCTATCAAATTGGTAAAGAAATTGGTGCAATGTCAGTTGTTTTAGAAGGGAATATTGACGGAATCATTTTAACGGGTGGCCTCAGCTATTCCAATTATATTGTTTCAGAGGTTTCGAAAAAGGTAAGTTTCCTTGCTCCGATTTATGTTGTGCCAGGAGAAGAGGAATTGGAAGCATTAGCATTAGGCGCATTACGAGTAATTAATGGGGAAGAACAAGCAAACACTTATTAAAGAGTCAGAGAGGCGGCATGTAGATGTCCCTCTCTATTCCTTGATGGATGTATTAATGCCATTCTGGAACCAAAAATTTCTTATAGACGATAATACATCAAGTATGTTATATTATGTAAGCCGCTTTTATAACATATGAGTGATCCCCGGCTCATGTAATACCGTTTACATTATCATTGAAGCGTTACAATATGGCAATATCATAGGCGTACAACAATCGCTTTACTGCTAATCTTGATAAAAAGATGAGCAATATGATAATATAAAGAATATCATAAACCATTTATCATCTACGAAGATTCTAGACGCGGAGTATCAAGAAAAACTTAGTAAAAATCATTATTTTTATGCGGACGTGGCGGAATCGGCAGACGCGCTAGATTCAGGTTCTAGTGGTAGAAATACCGTGGGGGTTCAAATCCCTTCGTCCGCACCATATTTTATTTCGGGAAGTGGCTCAGCTTGGTAGAGCACCACGTTCGGGACGTGGGGGTCGCAGGTTCAAATCCTGTCTTCCCGACCATTATATTAAGAAATGATAAAGGCATGATTTTTGAGCATGTCTTTTTTTATTTATCGCTCTGTAATAGCAATTCTATTGACGAAATTCGTCGGATTATGCTACATTATAAAAGTCGACAACGTTCAACAAGATGTCGGAAATTGGCAGAAAAAAGTATATTGACATAATA
>NZ_JBLWIF010000015.1:0-10168 GCF_048381575.1 Tepidibacillus sp. LV47 | reverse complement strand
AGCCGCTTAGATGATTTTAATTATTTCTACTGTCTACTTGACAGGGGGCAGTTCAGTTCCAGCTAGCCTCTCCTTTTCTAAGCATTCGCTTGTTTCGTTCAAACCCCTCTTAGACGCTTGACATCCTCTTTTGGAGGCAGCCCAAACATGCGGGAATATTCGCGGCTAAATTGCGATGGGCTTTCATAGCCGACTTGAAAGGCGACATCGGCGGCATCGGTCGATTCAGTTAATAACAAGCGCCGGGCTTCTTGGAGCCGTAGTTGTTTTTGAAACTGAATCGGGCTCATCGCTGTTACTTCTTTAAAGTGTCTATGAAGAGAAGAAACACTCATGTGGGCAATGTCCGCCAACTCTTCAATTCGAATAGGTCGATTATGGTTTTGTTTAATATATTCGATCACGTCTCTAATTCGATAAACAGAGCTCCCTTCGATTGCGATTTGTTTCAGCACATCTCCATGAGGCCCTTGCAAAACGCGATACAAGATTTCCTTCGTATAAATAGGAGCTAGGACGTCAATATCTTTCGGAGTGTCAAGCAAACGAACGAGTCTTATTACTGCATCGAGCAAAGGGAGTTCGATCGGGCTGACAAACATCGCCCGCTTAGCTTGTCCGTTCAGGCCGTTTCCAATTTCCTCATCCCTTAAAACGTCTAAAATTTCCCCAGGCGTCAATTCAATTTTCAACGCCAAATACGGCACATCTTCAGTTGCTTCTACTACTTGGGCAATAACTGGCAAGTCAACGGATGCCACAAGATAATGGGTAGGACTGTAAGTAAAACGTTCCTGTGCCAGCCAGACGTCTTTTTTCCCTTGGACAACAAGGCATAAAGAAGGGCGTTGAACGCCGTGACTCGGAGCCGTCACCCCCGATTGGCGGAACAAAAATAAAGCAGGAATCGCTGTTGCGTGAACCCCATCTTGCCCTGTATGGCGCTCAACGAGTTTGGCCAGTTCGTTTTGTTGTTGATAAATTTGTTCGTACATAAAATCCTCCTTCGTTTTTATTTTGTTAGTTTTATTCTAATACATATTTATCGGCTGCATAAGTGGTTGTGAGAGGATTAGGCAATGATTTGCGATGATTGTGATACCGGTCTCTTTTGTAGTTGCGGCATAATGAAAGATGCAAAGAGGTTTTCCAGAGAATAGAGGAGGTATATATATGCAAACAGTTACGTTGAACAATGGCGTCAAGATGCCGATCTTAGGCTTTGGCGTTTACCAGATTACCGACCTAGATGTGTGTGAGCAATGTGTATATGACGCCTTGATGACCGGCTATCGCCTCATTGATACGGCCGCCGCTTATCAAAATGAAGAGGCGGTCGGCCGAGCAATCAAACGGAGTGGCGTGCCAAGAGAGGAAATATTTGTTACCACAAAACTTTGGATTCAGGATGCCGGTTATGAGAGCACGAAAAAAGCATTTGCGAGATCGTTGGAGCGGCTGCAGCTGGATTATATCGATCTGTATTTAATTCATCAGCCGTTTGGCGATGTGTATGGCTCATGGCGCGCTATGGAGGAATTGTATCGCGAGGGAAAGATTAGGGCAATTGGAGTTAGTAACTTCCAGATGGATCGTCTGGTAGATTTGATTATTCATAATGAAGTAGTTCCTGCTGTAAACCAAATTGAAACACATCCTTTCTGCCAGCAAATAGAAAGCGCGAAACTTATGAAAGAGTACAATGTTCAGATAGAGTCTTGGGCGCCTTTTGCTGAAGGAAGAAATAACATCTTCCAAAATGAAGTTTTAGTATCAATAGCTCAAAAGTATAATAAATCCGTTGCTCAGGTGATTTTACGTTGGTTGACGCAAAGGGGAATCGTAGTGATTCCAAAATCGGTTCATAAAGAAAGAATCATTGAAAACTTCCATATCTTTGACTTTGAATTAAGCCAAGAGGATATGGACATGATTGCGGCGTTAGATACGAAGAAAAGCCTGTTCTTTTCACATAACGAACCGGAAATCGTGAAATGGCTTTGCAATCGCCGGCTTGATATTTAGCGTGTACTTTTTAATCATGAATGTTAGAAGGGAAGTGAAATCATGCAAAAACGCCAATTAGGCAAAAGCGGCTTAGAAGTTTCAGCAATTGGGCTTGGCTGCATGGGAATGAGCCACGGCTATGGGCCGGCAGCGGACAAGAAGGAGATGATTGCGCTCATTCATGCGGCTGTGGAGCGCGGTGTGACATTTTTCGATACTGCCGAAGTGTACGGCCCGTATGTGAACGAGGAATTGGTCGGTGAGGCGCTTGCTCCGTTCAAAGGGGAAGTTGTTATTGCTACAAAATTCGGTATTCAAATGGAAGGCGACAAACAAGTGCTTAACAGCAAGCCGGAGACAATTCGCCGCTCGGTCGAAGGTTCGCTGAAACGGCTGAAAGTGGAAACGATTGACTTGTACTATCAACATCGCGTTGACCCGGATGTGCCGATTGAGGAAGTGACCGGGGTGATTCAAGATTTAATGAAAGAAGGGAAAATCCGCCATTGGGGGCTTTCCGAAGCAGGAGTGCAGACGATTCGCCGCGCCCATGCGGTGCAACCGCTTGCGGCGGTCCAAAGCGAATACTCGTTGTGGTGGAGAAGTCCGGAAGAAGAATTGCTTCCTACGCTTGAGGAGCTCGGCATTGGTTTTGTGCCGTTCAGCCCGCTCGGCAAAGGGTTCTTGACCGGAAAAATTGATAAGAATGTCACCTTTGCCGACTCTGACTTCCGCCGCATTGTGCCCCGGTTCCAGCCAGAAAATCTTGAAGCCAATCAAGTGTTGGTCGATCTCATTCAGAAGTTTGCGGCCGAGAAACAAGCGACGGCGGCGCAAATCGCCTTGGCATGGCTATTGGCGCAAAAGCCATGGATTGTGCCGATCCCGGGGACGCGCAAATTAGAACGCCTCGAAGAAAATCTCGGCGCGCTCGATGTTGTATTTACGGCAGAAGAGCTTCAGAAGTTGGACGATGCGCTTGCGAACATCGAAATTGCCGGAGACCGTTATCCGGCCGGCTCGGACTATGCCAAGCGGGTAAGCAAATAACGCTGCAGTGAGTGCTAGTGGAGTCAATGGCTGCCTTTTTGATCGCTGAATAGAACTTGCCTATTCGGCGATCGATTTTTTGCGGCAGCACTTAAGGTTGATAGACAATTTCCATCGTTTTGTTCATTAATCAATAAATAGTGCTCATTTAACCATTGTAGCCGCCCTGTTTCGGCATATAATTATAGACAGATATCTATTTATGGATTAATATCTATTTTTGAGTGAAAACGGAGCGGACAGACCGCTTGGAATTTTTCACTGATAGGAGGTATGGTCGTTGGAACAGCTATGGACGAAACCGTTTCTTCTCATGACTGTTGCGACGCTGTTCCTCTTCACCGCCTTTTACATGCTATATCCGACGTTACCGTTGTTTATTAAGCGGATTGGCGGCAACGGGTCGCATGTCGGGTGGGCAACGGGAATGTTTATGCTGTCGGCCGTTTTGTTTCGCCCGTTTGTGGGCGGGCTGCTCGACCGGTTCGGCAGACGCTCGTTTATCATCGGCGGAGTGATTTTGTTTGCGGTGGCGATGTATGTATATCCTTGGATCGGGGGAATCGCGGCGTTGATGGCGCTGCGAATCGGGCATGGAGTGAGCTGGGCTGTTTCGACCACGTCCATGTTGACCGTCGCTACGGATGTCATTCCGCCCAACCGCCGTGGGGAAGGGATGGGCTGGTTTGGCACTGCCATGACGGCGGCGATGGCGATCGGCCCGATGATCGGCCTTGCGGTGGCCGAGAACATATCGTATCATGGGTTATTTCTATTTGCCGCGCTTCTTTCGATGCTGGCCTTATTATTGGTGCTTCCGGCAGACATGCCGTTTCAGCGGCAGTCGGGGGCAAAACGCGTCGAGTTTTTTGAACCATCGGTGTTGCCCGTCGCGGTTTCGGTCATTTTTCTGTTTCTCGCCTATGGCGGCATCACGACGTTTGTTCCGTTGTTCGCCCGATCGATCCATGTCAATTCAGGGATGTTTTTTCTCGTTTACGCGGCCACGCTTATGTTGAGCCGGCCGCTTGCCGGGAAACTTTCGGACCGTTACGGCGAAGCGTTTGTCATTGTGCCGGCTCTAGTTATAACCATATTCGCTTTGCTTCTCTTAAGTATTTCAAAGGGATGGTTTGGGTTTCTTGCGGCCGCAGTGTTATTCGGCATTGGGTTTGGTTCCGCGCAACCCGCTCTCCAAGCAGCGATGATTCGCATTGCCCGCCCCGACCGCATCGGGGTCGCCAATGCGTCGTTTACGACGGCGACCGACCTTGGCATCGGGCTAGGAGCGATTTTGCTCGGAAGGATTTCTGAGCAAGCAGGCTATCAAACGATGTTTGTGTCCGGCGCGCTGTCGGTTGCGGTTTCCTTCGTTTTGTTTAGCCTCTTTGGAAAGCGTTTGCTAAAAAATAAAGAATCTTCTTTAGAGAAAGTAAATTCTGTTTAAAAAATTACAGATTTACCAAATTATCGAAAGTGAGGATTGGTCACATGGAATATGTGAAACTTGGAAATACTGGTTTGGACGTATCGCGCATTTGCCTTGGTGGGATGAGCTTTGGGATCGCGGACCGGTGGATTCATCCATGGGTGCTTGATGAGGAGAAAAGCCGTCCGATTATCAAAAGAGCGCTTGAATTAGGCATTAACTTTTTTGATACGGCCAATGTGTATTCCGGCGGAACGAGTGAGGAAATATTGGGGAAAGTGTTAAAGGACTATGCCAATCGGGATGAAATCGTCATCGCGACAAAAGTGTATTTCCCGATGCATGAAGGTCCCAATGGCAAAGGCCTTTCGCGAAAAGCCATTATGCGCGAAATTGATAACAGTTTGAAGCGGCTAGGAACCGATTATGTGGACCTGTACCAAATCCACCGTTGGGATTACGATACGCCGATTGAAGAAACAATGGAAGCGCTGCATGACGTGGTGAAGGCGGGAAAAGCGAGGTACATAGGGGCTTCTTCGATGTATGCTTGGCAGTTTTTGAAAGCCAACTATACAGCAGAAAAACATGGATGGACGAAATTTGTCTCGATGCAAAACCATTACAATCTCATGTACCGCGAAGAAGAACGGGAAATGCTGCCACTTTGCAAGGAAGAAAACATTGCGGTGATTCCGTATAGCCCTTTGGCGTCAGGGAGGTTGACGCGCGATTGGTCGGAAAAGACGCATCGTTCGGAAACCGACCAAATTCAAAAAGCGAAATATGATGCTACCGCAGAAGCGGATCGGGCGATTGTTGAACGTGTTGCCGAACTCGCTGAAAAACATGGCGTCAAGCGCGCCCAAATCGCTCTCGCTTGGCTGTTACACAAAGAACCGGTCACCGCACCGATCGTAGGGGCGACAAACATTTCCCACATAGAAGATGCAGTTGGAGCGCTATCGGTTTCATTGACGAAGGAAGAAATGGACTACTTAGAAGAGCCGTATGTACCGCATCCAATAGTTGGCCATCGCTAATATAAGGAAACAAGGCTGTCCCCAAGGTTCCCTAGTCAATGGGTCTGCTGTGGACAGTCTTTTGTTGTCATTAATATTATAGACTATTGGGATCGTCAACGGGAAGCAAAGATCGTGCGTCAAACGGTGAAGAAATTAGAGGGGTTAGGGTACGAAGTGAAGTTAGAAAAAGTGGGTGCGTAAGGGAATTAAACCATATATAAACTTTAATACATTCCTTTGGAAATTATATTCCAAAGGCTAGTGGGGGCTTTTTGCCAAATTTTGTTTTCAGGAAAGATATACCTTGAAAAGTTAACTTCTCAATCACACTGCACACCCTAAGCGTTGTAGCACTTCCGTCGAGCGTTCATGGATGCGGTCCACAAATCAGACAATGAAATTAATGGAGCCATTCGTATCCCAATTTTAGGACTTGGTTTTTTTACCGGATAGCGAAGAAACTCGTTTGCAGCATACTTTCCAAGCTTTGCACCATCAATTTGTTGCAAGTAGTTTGGCTGTAAAAGCCGCTCATGAAATCATTCCAAATACCAAAGTTGGATGCATGCTTATTTATGCACCGACTTATTCTTTCGATTGTAATCCGGAAAATGTTTTACATGCCCTACAAGAAGGACGTATATTTAACTATTTATGTGGCGATGTTCAAGTGCGTGGAGAGTACCCAGCATTTGCGAAACTTTTCTTTAAAGAAAACGGAATTGAGCTTGACATTCACGATGGCGATCTTGAGTTATTAAAACAATATCCTGTTGACTTTATTAGTTTTAGCTATTACATGTCTCGTACGGTGAAAAAAGTAAAATCACCCGAAGAGTCAACATCAGGAAACATTGTTGGAGGTGTTAAAAATCCATTTTTAAAAGCGAGTGATTGGGGATGGGAGATTGACCCAATTGGTCTTCGGATTGCACTGAATGAACTTTATGATCGTTATCAAAACCTTTATTTGTTGTTGAAAATGGGCTTGGAGCATATGATAAAGTTGAAGAAGATGGTTCTATTAATGATGACTATCGTATCGATTATTTACGGGAACATATTAAAGCTATGGGAGAAGCTATTGAAGATGGAGTACAATTGATGGGCTATACTTCATGGGGATGTATTGATTTAGTTAGCGCATCAACTGGTGAGATGAGTAAGCGTTATGGTTATATTTACGTAGATAAGCATGATGATGGTTCTGGAACGCTAGAACGAAAGAAGAAAAAATCTTTTTTCTGGTATAAAAACGTCATTGCGACAAACGGTGAAGAACTGTAATGAGATATTGTTTTCCCACGCGTGTTGATTAGCCATAATATTCATGAAGATTATAGAAAAAGAGCACCTTTCCTGTGTAAGTACGCACACAAACAAACCTAGGAGGTGCTCTCTATGGACAAGCATATCACACTCCCGAATTTGATGAAAAAAATTGTTTCATCCTTTCCTATGAACAAAAAGCGTTAGAAAAAGGGAGAAAAGAGGGGATAAAGCAAGGGAATCGGGATGGGCGGCCTTGGGCATTTAGCGGTGCAATTTGCCCATGCTATGGGTGCTGAAGTTACCGTATTGAGCCAATCGTTGAAAAAGAAAGAGGAAGCGCTCGCGTTAGGTGCCGATCATTACTATGCGACGAGCGATCCGGATACATTCAAAACGCTGGCAAACCAATTTGATCTTATGTTAAATACGGTATCGGCCAATCTAGATGTGAATGAGTATTTATCGTTGCTTCGTGTCGATGGCACACTTGTCAATGTCGGCGCGCCGGGCAATCCGGATACGTACAATGTGTTTTCCTTAATTATACACCGCCGCAGCATCGCCGGTTCTTTTGTCGGCGGCCTTCGGGAAACACAAGAAATGCTTGATTTTGCCGCCGAGCATGGCATTGCGCCGAAAATTGAAGTGATTCGCGCCGCCCAAGTGGACGAGGCGTATGAACGTGTCCTCTGCAGCGATGTCCGTTATCGCTTTGTCATCGATATGTCGACGTTATCGTAATGAAAGAACAGGCATCCATAGGAAAGGAGAGAAAAAATGGAAAACATCGAGATTATCCGCAACGGCGCACAGCCGTCTGCGAAAGGGCCAGAAGCGTATTTTACCGGAAATGTCCGTGTCGATCCGCTATTTCAAGCCAATGTCTTTGCGCCTTATTCGGCTGCTTATGTGACGTTTGAACCAGGGGCTCGCACGGCATGGCACACCCATCCGGTCGGGCAGAGATTGATCATCACGTATGGCGTCGGCTGGGTGCAAGAGTGGGGCGGCCCGATCCGGGAAGTGCGGGCGGGCGATGTCGTTTGGTTTCCGCCGGGCGTTAAACATTGGCATGGAGCGGCGCCGACAACGGCGATGACCCATATCGCCTTGACGGGAGTCGCTGACGGCCAAGGGGTCGAATGGCTCGAAAAAGTGACGGATGAACAATACCGCAAGGATGAATAGGGGGCAGCAACATGGCCGCATGGTCAAAAGAGGAACTGCGTCAAATCGCCGCAGCCGATGATCTTCACATTTCGCCGTTCCGTGAGGACGGCAAAACGTATGGAACGCCGACGTGGATTTGGTACGTTGTTGTCGGCGATTCGCTCTATGTGCGCGCCTACAACGGGCAGCGCTCCCGCTGGTACCAAGCCGCCATTCGGCAGAAAGCCGGACGGATTACAGTTGCCGGCATGACGAAGGAAGTCGCGTTTGAACCGGTCGACGGGCCGATCAATGACCTTATCGACGACGCCTACCGGTCTAAGTACAAAGGAAGCCCGTATCTCCACTCGATGATTAGCGGCCGCGTCCGGTCGGCGACGGTTAAGATTATTCCAATGTAACTCATACCGAATTTTTGAATCATCACCGATGCCAGCAGCGGGCGAATTCGTCCTGTTGCTGGCGTCGGTGCTTTTCTTTGGAAAATTAATCGAAATTGCGGTCCAATAACCGTCCCGTTTGTTCGGCGATGACGCGCGCCGGGAGCGGCATTCCGTTTTTGAACCACCATTCGACAATCCCGACGACCGCAGAAGCGAAAAATTGGAGGATCACTTCCTCGTGCAACCCTTGATTTTTCCCGCTGGATACATCGACTTCCGGCTTAAATTCCTCGATGACAAGCTCCAAAAACCGGCTGCGAAAATAAGGAGCGCCTTTGCTTGACAGCATCGTGGAGAAAAATAACTGGTGGCGTTCAAAATATTCAAACCAGATGTAATTCCCTTCTTCAAACGTTATATCCGATGCTGAACGGCAAAGTTCCCGCAAGTTGTCCATATGTTCTTCAATGAGTTTGTCCAATAAATCGTATTTATCAGTGTAATGAAGATAAATTGTTCCTCGATTCACATTGGCTCGGTCGGCAATTTCTTGGATCGTAATATCGTCAAACGGCTTTTCCGCCATTAGTTCGACGACAGCGTTTTTGATGGCTTCTTGGCTTTTGACGATTCTGCGGTCGACTTTTGTCATGGTGAATGCTCCACCTTTCCTAAAGATACTCAACAGTTCGTATTCATTTGTTGAATAGTCAACGAATTCCGTTCATTTAACGATTGAACGAATTCGCTTTTCTTTTATAATTATAAACAGTTGTTGTTTATTCAATCAATATCTATTTTTAACACTATAATGTTAGGAGGAATGAAACATGCCTCACAAGAAAGTATGGTTAATTACGGGAGCCGGGCGCGGCATGGGCGTTGAGATTGCCAAAGCCGCCCTTGATGCTGGCTACTACGTAGTTGCGACCGGCCGCAATCCGGAGAAGGTGGCAAGCGCGATCGGAGAGAACGAAAATGCGCTTGTTTTGAAGCTGGATGTCACCGATCCCACCGATGCTGAGGCTGTTGTCAAAGCAGCTGTCGACCGCTTTGGAACGATCGATGTGCTTGTGAATAACGCCGCTAACTTTTACGGGGGCTTCTTCGAGGAACTGGCACCGGAGCAGATCAATCATCAAATCGCTACCAATCTCATTGGCCCGATGAATGTCACCCGCGCGGTGTTGCCGGTGATGCGCAAACAGCGTTCCGGTCATATCATCTCCGTTTCATCAACGGCGGGCTTCGTCGGTTATGAGTATTGTTCCGCCTATGCTGCCTCGAAATTCGGCCTTGAAGGGTGGATGGAGTCACTGCGTTTTGAAGTCGAGCCATTCGGCATCAAGACGACCATCGTCAATCCGGGCTTTTTCCGCACTGAGCTTTTGCGGCCGGAATCGACGACTTGGGCAGCGCTGCGCATCGAGGACTACACCGAACGCAATGCCGAGCTGCGGCCTTGGTGGGAGTCGATGAATGGGAAACAGCCTGGTGATCCTGCTAAACTGGCCAAGGCGTTAGTGGCTATTGCTAGCCAAGAGGAACCGCCACGCCGTTTTATCGCCGGTGCTGACGCCATCGCCGAAGCCGAGCGGAAGGCCGCCGAGTTCAAAGAACAGATCAACGCATACCGTGACTTGTCGACTTCTCTGGCGCACGAGGAGGCATAATCAGCCAGAGGTGAAGTGAGTCTGTTAAGGATTCGGGGAGCGAAATGGGATTGGATGACCATGTATCATTTTGGCAAATGAAAAACGGAGAGGCTAGCTGGAACTGAACTGCCCCCTGTCAAGTAGACAGTGGAAATAATTAAAATCATCTAAGCGGCT
>NZ_JBLWIF010000014.1:0-15367 GCF_048381575.1 Tepidibacillus sp. LV47 | reverse complement strand
GAGTAGGACGTTGCCAGGCAAGTGGGAAGCTAACCGTTTTTGGTTAGCTTTTTTACTATTATTGAAAAATATAAATTTCTTGAAAAAGTTCGTTTAAAATAAGATTAGGAAATGTTCGCAGTGAACTATTGATAAACTCATTTATGATATACATGTCCTCGGATGAAAAGGAAAAAATAATTTCCCCCCAAAGTTCAGTCTCATAGCGGCATAACATTCCTAGGTTAAACATGATCATATAATAAATCATGAGATTGGAAAGAAGAAAACGGCTCTCTAAAATTGGTCTAAAAAAGGTTCTTCCTTTAAAATCGAATAGGAACATGGGATGTTCACTTATATGAACATCTTTTTTTTTATGCTCACTTACCAATTCTATAGATAAAAAACTGGAACTATTTTTTTCATCAAAGCGAAAATAATCCCCTTTATGTGTATGGTATAGGTTTAATTCTGATAAAAGCTCATTTTTATTTCCGTGGTAATAAGATAACAACTCTTGTGGAAGATAGAATTTTAAATAATCTTGATCCAGTTTATTATCGAGGAATATAGGATAAATTCGTTGTTCATGAAAAGATGTTTTATAGCTATCTAAAATTTCAGGTAAAAGAGAAAGTAATTCTTTAATTTTGTATTTTTGTCCTTCAATTTTTTCAACGGGGCGTTGAGTTGTTAAAGTATAAAATAGGGGAATTAATCCCTCTTTTTGAATTTTGATTTCATCTTCATGAAATTGATAATTATTTTTCTTTAATTTTCTCGTAGTAATTCCGTGGCGTAAAACACTTGTATTGCTAGGATAAGAAGGATCTTTGGTAAGTATAACTGCTTTTATGAGATTCATCATACCATAGTAGATTAAAAGAGGTTTTACGAAAATACTACTATTTTCAGCAGAATGAAAATATTCACGTGCTTGTTTGACAAAGTAGATAAATTTTGAGGTATTTTGAAACGCAAATTTGTATCCGTTCTTTTCATCCATTATTTCATAAATCTTTTGAAGATACTGTTTCGTTTTTGGTTCACTTTCAAAGTAAACAAAGGTATCCCACATTTTTTGGTAAGGATTTTCACTATAAATAAAATGAATCTTTTTCATGAATTGATCACCTAAATTTCATAAATTATATTCCTATAATTCCCATATAAAACATCGAAATAGTCATTCTTGACAGTAAAATTAGGCTTTGTTAAACTTCTACTAATATAATTTTAAAGATGCAAGATCAAGGAAAGGAATAAAAGGCAAGGGAAGGAGAACGGAAATGTGGGAGACAAAATTTGCACGTGAAGGTTTAACTTTTGATGACGTATTATTAATACCTGCTAAGTCAGAAGTATTACCGAGAGATGTGGATGTTTCTACTCAATTAGGACGTTTACGATTAAATATTCCCATTATTAGTGCGGGAATGGATACGGTAACAGAAGCAGACATGGCCATTGCGATGGCAAGACAAGGCGGATTAGGAATTATCCATAAGAACATGTCGATACAAGAACAAGTGGAAGAAGTAGACCGGGTAAAAAGATCGGAAAATGGAGTAATTACAAACCCATTCTATCTTACTCCTGATCATATTGTTGCCGATGCAGAAGCACTTATGGCAAAATATCGTGTTTCCGGTGTACCCATTGTGAATCAGAACCAAGAATTGGTTGGAATAATTACAAATAGAGATTTACGATTTATTAAAGATTATTCCCAAAGAATTGAAGATGTCATGACAAAAGAACATCTGATTACCGCACCTGTAGGAACAACATTAGAACAAGCAAAAGAAATTCTTCAGCGATATAAAATCGAAAAATTACCTTTAGTCGATGAACATAATAAATTAAAAGGCTTAATTACGATTAAAGATATTGAAAAGGCAATAGAGTTTCCAAATGCTGCAAAAGATGAACATGGACGTTTAATCGTTGGTGCTGCAATCGGCGTTTCTAGAGACACGTTTGATCGAGCAAAGGCACTCGTTGAGGCAGGTGTCGATGCACTGGTTGTTGATACTGCCCATGGCCATTCAAAAGGAGTTTTGGATACAGTAAGAGAATTGCGAAGATTATATCCTGATCTAGTGATTATCGCGGGAAATGTTGCTACAGGCGAAGGAACCAGAGACTTGATTGAAGCAGGAGCTTCAGTTGTTAAAGTAGGAATCGGGCCTGGATCCATTTGTACAACCCGTGTTGTCGCCGGTGTTGGTGTTCCCCAAATTACTGCAATCTATGAAGCAGCAACTGTTGCAAGACAATACGGGGTTCCCATTATTGCAGATGGTGGTATTAAGTATTCTGGAGATATTACAAAAGCGATTGCTGCTGGAGCTTCAGCTGTCATGTTAGGAAGTTTGTTAGCTGGTACAGATGAGAGCCCAGGAGATTTTGAAACTTATCAAGGGAGAAGATATAAAGTTTATCGCGGAATGGGTTCGTTAGGTGCGATGAAAGCAGGAAGTAAAGATCGTTATTTTCAAGAAAATGCTCTTAAATTAGTTCCAGAGGGAATCGAAGGGCGAGTTGCTTATAAAGGTCCTTTAAGTGATACGATCTACCAATTAGTTGGCGGTTTGAGAGCTGGCATGGGATATTGTGGAACGAGAACGATCCAAGAGCTCATTGAGCGTGGACAGTTTATCAGAATAACGAGTGCTGGTTTAAAAGAAAGTCATCCCCATGATGTTCAGATCACTAAGGAAGCACCCAATTACTCTGTACTATAATCTTAATCTATGGTTGGCAACAAATAAAAAGATAGGGAAACATTTCCCTGTCTTTTTACGTTAGGAACTGTGATACAATTACCTAGGGTTAAAAAAAATGGGGGTGTCGATTCTTGAGACGATTTAAAAAAGCGATCACAATATTTACACTTATCGCACTTATTTTACCTCTTTTTAGTTTTAATCATCCGGTAAATGCAGTGCAACCTAACTTAGATATAAAAGCAAAATCAGCAATTTTGGTTGATGCGATTTCCGGGAAAATTTTATATGCACAAAATCCAGACGAGCCCTTACCACCTGCAAGTATGACGAAAATGATGACAGAGTACCTGGTGGAAGAAGCTGTCGCAAAAGGGAAAATTAAATGGGATGATGTGGTAACAGCTAGTGAATATGCTCATTTTTTAGGTAAAGGTGATGGTTCGAAAGTAGGTCTTGCAGTAGGTGAACAACATACAGTCAAAGAATTAACCTATGCGATGACCGTTGGTTCTGCCAATGACGCAACAGTAGCTCTAGCTGAATATATTGCTGGATCGGAAACCAATTTCGTCCAAATGATGAATGAAAAAGCGAAGGAATTGGGAATGACCAATACCCATTTTGCAACTGCAACAGGTTATCCGAAAAAGGATTTAGGGAAATACGCTCCTGCGATTGAAGGAGAATCTGTTATGTCAGCTAGAGATGCAGCGATTTTAGCATGGCATTTGATTCATGACTATCCAAGCAGTCTTGAGTTTAACAAAACGGCTAAATATACCTTTATGCAAGGACAAAATCCCCGTGAATTAAAGAACTATAACTTTATGGTTCCAGGATTAATCTACGGTAATTTAGTACAAGGTGTAGATGGTCTTAAAACAGGGCATACTTCTGCAGCTGGATATAACTTCACAGCAACTGCAGTTCAAAATGGAATGAGATTAATCAGTGTTGTTCAGGGAACAGCATCAGAAAAAGAACGTTTCTTCCAAACGAAAAAACTACTCGATTATGGTTTTGGTATGTATGAACTTGTCGATTTAGCCAAAGCAAATGAGAGTATCAAAGGGTATGAAACAACACCGATTAAAAATGGAAAAGAAAAAGAAGTAACCGCAATCATAAAAAATACTTTCTCTGTTGTGGTAAAAAAGGGCGAGAAAGAGTTATACAAACCTATTGCTGTTTTCAACAAAAACCTAGAAGCTCCAATTAAAACTGAACAAAAAATTGGCTATGTCACCTATGAATATAAAGGAAAAGAAAAGTATGATTATCTAAACGATGAAATCAAAATGAAAGGAAATATGGATCTCATCGCTAAAGAAGAAGTAGAAAAAGCGGGTGCAATCCGTTTATTCTTCAGAAAAATATTCTCTGTCATCGGTGGAATTTTTACTGGTATCGTCGATGGGATTAAGGAATTATTTTAAAACCATTGTAAAATTTTGACGAATTCGTTAAAATATAATGATAGTAAGTTTATTCAAGTTTAGGAGGCATAGAAAATGGTAGAGGTAGGGACTTCACGTGTAAAACGTGGTATGGCTGAGATGCAAAAAGGTGGCGTGATCATGGATGTTGTTAACGCCGAACAAGCAAAGATTGCAGAAGCTGCTGGTGCTGTGGCAGTGATGGCATTAGAAAGAGTACCAGCTGATATCCGTGCGGCTGGTGGAGTTGCACGTATGGCAGATCCTCGAATCATTGAAGAAGTCATGAATGCTGTTTCGATCCCAGTAATGGCTAAAGCTCGAATTGGTCATTTTGTCGAAGCACGTATTTTAGAAGCGATAGGAGTAGATTATATCGATGAAAGTGAAGTGCTTACTCCTGCTGATGAGCTTTATCATATAAATAAGAAAGAATTTACCGTTCCTTTTGTTAATGGAGCAAGAGACTTAGGGGAAGCTTTACGACGTATTGGAGAAGGAGCCTCGATGATTCGTACAAAAGGTGAACCTGGGACAGGAAACGTTGTTGAAGCTGTTCGCCATATGCGTACGATGATGAGTCAAATTCGTAAAGTTCAATCCATGTCAAAGGATGAATTGATGACTGAAGCGAAGAATCTTGGTGCACCTTATGAATTATTACTTTATGTTCATGAAAATGGACGCTTACCTGTTGTTAATTTTGCTGCTGGTGGTATTGCTACTCCTGCAGACGCAGCATTAATGATGCATTTAGGCGCAGATGGAGTATTTGTAGGATCAGGGATCTTTAAGTCAGAAAACCCGGAAAAATTTGCAAGAGCAATTGTCGAAGCAACAACACACTATCAAGACTATGAATTGATCGCAGAACTATCAAAAGGGTTAGGAAGTCCAATGAAAGGAATTGAAATTTCTTCTTTATTGGAGAATGAACGAATGGCACAACGAGGTTGGTAAAAAGAAGGTGTAATTGATGAAAATTGGTGTACTCGCTTTACAAGGTGCTGTAGCTGAACACATGCGAATGATCGAAATGCTTGGTGAAGAAGCTGTAGCCATTAAAAAAGTAGAACAATTAGATGATATTGAAGGAATCATTATTCCTGGTGGAGAGAGTACAACCATTGGGAAGTTAATAAAAAAGTATGGATTTGATTCAGCTCTTATTGAGTTTTCCAATAAGAAAAAGCCCATATTTGGCACTTGTGCTGGACTGATTATCTTAGCAAAAGAAATCAATGGAACAAAAGATATCCATTTAGGATTAATGGATGTAAAAGTTGAGAGAAATGCCTTTGGTCGTCAAAGAGAAAGTTTTGAAACAGATCTTGAGATTAAAGGCGTTGCTGAAGATTTCCGAGCTGTATTTATTCGTGCACCATATATTATGGAAGTGAAAAATGACGTAGAAGTGCTTTCGGTTTTCGATGATAAAATCGTAGCAGCTAGACAGGGACATTTACTAGGCGTTGCTTTTCATCCTGAATTAACCCTTGACCCAAGGCTCCATCATTATTTTCTAGATATGATTAAGGAATATAGAAGATAGGGTTTCTTTTGCCTACTTGCATATTTTTCCTGAATATAGTACATTATTAGTTACATAAATATCTCGTAAAAGCAATGAGGAGAACGAGTACACAGATTTGATTGTTAAGAGAGTCGATGGTTGGTGTGAATCGATCAATCAATCTGTTGGAATCCCTCTCTGAGCGGCTTTCTGAAATCACAGTAAGAAAGCACGGTTTACAGCCGTTATTCCTATGAGTGGCCTTTTTTAAAAAAGGCAACTAGGGTGGCAACGCGGTTTAGAGGCACCGTCCCTTTTTGGGATAGGTGTTTTTTTGTTATCTTTTTAATTTATTTTATTCTTTTTGGAGGTTGTTTTTATGCTAGATATAAAAATATTACGGAATGATTTAGATCGAGTAAAAAAAGCATTAGAAAATCGAAATGCACATATGAATGAAATTGATGCTTTTACTGATCTCGATACAAAAAGGCGCACTCTCTTACAGGAAGTTGAACGATTAAAAAATCGCAGAAATACGGTTTCCCAAGAAGTTGCGAAGCTAAAAAAAGCTGGGGAAAATGCAGATTCTCTCATCCAAGAAATGAGACAGGTTGGTGAGCAAATTAGGAATTTGGATGACCAAATCCGTGAGTTAGAACAAACGATTCAAGATATGTTACTACGCATACCCAATATCCCCCACGAAAGCGTACCTGTTGGTTTATCAGAAGAAGATAATGTTCCTATTCGTTTTTGGGGAGAGATACCTAAGTTTGCTTTTGAGCCAAAACCTCATTATGAAATTGCAGAACATTTGGGAATCTTAGATTTTGAAACAGCGGCAAAAGTATCTGGTTCTCGCTTTGTCTTTTATAAAGGGTTAGGCGCACGACTAGAAAGAGCGTTAATTAACTTTATGTTGGATTTACATGTAGATAAGCATGGATACCAAGAAATTTTGCCGCCATATATCGTGAATCGAGCAAGTATGATAGGAACAGGACAATTACCAAAATTTGAAGAAGATGCGTTTAAATTAGTCGATACGGATTATTTCCTCATTCCAACGGCTGAAGTGCCTGTTACCAATATGCATCGCGATGAAATCTTTGATGATCAGGATCTTCCTAAATATTATACAGCATATAGTGCTTGTTTCCGTTCTGAAGCTGGTGCAGCTGGAAGAGATACAAGAGGATTAATCCGTCAACATCAATTTAATAAGGTAGAGCTCGTTAAGTTTGTTCGCCCTGAAGAGTCGTATCAAGAATTAGAGAAACTTGCAAAAGATGCAGAAGAAGTATTACAGCTTTTAAAACTTCCTTATCGGGTGGTTACCCTTTGTACAGGAGATTTAGGTTTTTCTGCAGCAAAAACTTACGATTTAGAAGTTTGGTTACCAAGTTATCAAACGTATCGAGAAATCTCTTCAGTAAGTAACTTTGAAGATTTCCAAGCAAGAAGGGCTAATATTCGTTTCCGTCGAGATAAAAAAGCAAAACCGGAATTCGTTCATACATTAAATGGTTCAGGATTAGCCATTGGCCGTACGGTGGCAGCCATCTTAGAAAATTATCAGCAAGAAGATGGGAGTGTGATCATACCAGAAGTGTTAAGACCCTATATGGGGGGAATCGATAAAATTGCTAAAAAATAAGGAACAACAAAAAGGATAGCTATAGTTTTTTCCTATAGTTATCCTTTATTTACCTTTAAAAAAATTAAAAAATCCTTGAAACGATCAATTATTTTATGTTAATATATTACTCGTTGACAGCTCCATCTGGAGAGGTGGTCGAGTGGTTTAAGGCACTGGTCTTGAAAACCAGCGTACGCGTGAGCGTACCGTGGGTTCGAATCCCACCCTCTCCGCCATTACATAGAACCTTAGAAGGTTCTTTTTCCATATTTACTCCTATCTGTGCCCGTAGCTCAGCAGGATAGAGCAACAGTTTCCTAAACTGCAGGTCGGAGGTTCGAATCCTCTCGGGCACGCCATAATTATTCTCAGGCATATTTACATAATATGAGCTTTTGCAAAACTAACATTTTTTACCGCCAACATGTTTCATAGCAGAAAGTTTTTGGGGAGCGAAAGCTCCCTTTTTTGCTGCATAGGAAAGTTTAACTTCATTAAAGGAATAAAGTGAAGTTAAACTTGAACTATCGGCATAAAAACTACCGCTAAAGAAAAAAAAAGAGGGAAAAAAGTGGGTCTAGAAACACTTTTCCCCAAAGGATGGAGTAAGTAATATGTGAAGGTAAGGCGGTTTGATGAAAAGCGAATGAACAAATGTGAAAGATGAATCATCTTTTCTAATCTCATAATATATGGAATCAAGATTAAATACAATATTTATGTTCATTCGTTCACAAAGTGTTCAAAAGAAATTGACAATTTTGCATCAAAATTTCTTTTTGGTATAGTAAATATTGACAGCTTTTGTTTGTAGGAAATGATACCCTTTTGGAGTGACGAAATAATGAATACAGAAATAGAAAAATATATGCAAGAAGCTTTATTAGAAGCAAAAAAAGCGGAAGCTCTTGGTGAAGTTCCCATTGGTGCGGTGATTGTAAAAGATGGAAAAATTATTGCTCGCGGTCATAATTTACGGGAAACGAAAAAAGACCCCACTGCTCATGCGGAAATGATCGCAATTCAACAAGCAAGTCAAGTATTAGGGGGTTGGCGTTTACATAGATGTACATTATATGTTACCTTAGAGCCATGTCAAATGTGTGCAGGTGCAATCATTCAAGCTCGAATTGATCATGTTGTTTATGGAGCAAAAGATCCAAAAGCAGGATGTGCAGGAACTCTTTGCAACTTATTAGAGGATCCCCGATTTAATCATCAAGCGACAGTAACATCTGGGGTTTTGGAAGAAGAAGCATCTTTACTTTTAAAAAAATTTTTTAGAAACTTAAGGCAATCAAAGGAGAAATAGTTAAAATAATTGTTGGATAGCGTAAAATGGGGAGATGGAGGAAAAATAAATGGATGAACTTATAAAAGGAATAATTCTAGGTATCATTCAAGGATTAACAGAGTTTTTACCGATTAGTTCTACAGGACACTTATTAATTTTCCGTAAGTTATTTGGCCTGTCTGAAGCAGGGTTGTTTTTGGATACGATGTTACATTTAGGAACTTTAATCGCAGTTTTTATCATTTTTTGGGATGATATTTTGCAATTATTAAAGAAACCTTTTAGTAAATTAGCATTATTGATAATTGTTGGTACCATCCCAACAGCTTTAATCGGATTAACCTTTGAAGATTATTTTGAAGGAATTTCCAAAACAGGAGTTACTGTTGGTTGGGAATTTTTACTTACTGGTATGATTTTATGGTTAGCTGAAACAATGAAAGGAAAAGGTCATAAAGAAATTGATCAAATTCAGTATAAAGATGCCTTTATTGTTGGTATACTTCAAGGTGCAGCGATTTTGCCAGCAATCTCAAGATCAGGATTAACGATAGCTGGTGCATTATTTCGAGGAATTGATAAAAGTTCAGCTGCTCGCTTTTCTTTTTTAATGTCGATTCCAGCAATTTTAGGAGCAGTTGTTTTACAATCATTAAAATTACTTAAAGGAGAGGAATTAGCTTCTTTACATGCAATTGGAACGATCCCATTAATCGTTGCGACATTTGCTTCAGCGATTTCAGGATATATCGCTATAAAATGGATGTTAAAGATTATCCAAAGAGGGTCGCTTAAAGTCTTTTCCATCTATGTATGGATTTTAGGAATAAGTATTTTAATTGCCCAATTTTTCGGTAAGTGGTAATAAATAAGAAAAGCCTTTCTATTGAATTTTTGTGATGAAGATGCTACAATATTTTTCGTCACAAGGAGAGGTGTCCGAGTGGCTTAAGGTGGCGGTCTCGAAAACCGCTGTACGGTGATTAGCCGTACCGTGGGTTCAAATCCCACCCTCTCCGCCATATAAATGCTTTACATATATCAATCCCCGATTTTTGGGGCTTTTTATTTTATGTGCCACTTGTTCCCACTTGAAATCTCAGTATACTCACTGATATAATCAGTATTGTACCTTTTATGGTATATGAAAAAAGCATAATCAGTTTGCCGTGCTAGATGGGGAGGTAGCGGTGCCCTGTAACCTGCAATCCGCTATAGCAGGATCGAATTCCGATCAGCGGTGAATTCCATGTAAGGTCTGATTAGTGCAAGTAGTGTTGATGATTGGGTCCTACGCAACGAACATCTATGAACCCCGTCAGGTCCGGAAGGAAGCAGCGGTAAGTAGAATCGTTCGTGTGTTGTAGGGATACCTGATCTGAGCTAACTACACTAGTTCGCTTGGGTGGGTTCATCAATGATCGGTGCACGGCATCTTTCTTTTTCATAACACCTTTATTGATTAAAGGTGTTTTTTTATATGTATTTTCGTCAATGATTGTTATCTTTTGTCAAGACATAAAAAAGGATTTTGCTAAAAAAAATCGAAATAAATGGAAGAAAGAGGGGGGGGACTTCTATGAAAGAAAAGATTCGTTTAGAATTTGAACTTGATCAATTCTTTAAGTATATCTATCAAGCACCGATTGGTTATCTTGTCATTGATGAAGAGGGAAAGGTCAGAACGATAAATCAATTATTTTTACGAGCAAGTAATTTTACTAAAGAGGAAGTCGTTTCGCAGTCTTTTGCTAAAGTCATCGATTTTAATGGGGATTGGCAAGAATTAAAAAAACAAATTCAATGCTATACTTTTGAGCAGAACTTGCGACTTGTATGGAAAGGTTTAAATGGTAAGAAGGGGAATAGTAAAGTCATTGTTTGGAAAATCGAGGATGCATCGCCTCAATTATTTGTTTTAGGTTTTCTCGATATACATAAAGAAGAAAAGCATCTCAGTTTATTATCTCGATTTGCAGAGAATTTTGTTGCAGAAACCAGTATTGGCATTATTGTGGTGGATAAAGACGCAAAGTTAGTTGAAATTAGTCCCCTTGCTTGTAAAATATTTAACCTCACGAAAGAAGAGGTATTAAATAAACCAATAGAAAAAGTTTTTCCCGATATTCCTGATGAGCAATTGGTATGTAAAAGAACCCTTTTAGATGGGATCAGTCTACGGAATCATGCCATGTCATTTTCCATTAACAAGCAACGATTTGATTTACTTGTGGATTCCAATACGATGAAAGATGAATTTGGAACGATTGTAGGTGCATACGTCGTTTTTAAAGATGTGACCAATCTTAGATCCTTGGAACAACAAGTTTTGCAAAATGATCGTTTAGCAACGATTGGCCAGATTGCCGCTGGCACCGCTCATGAGATAAGGAATCCGTTAACATCAATACGTGGTTTTTTGCAGATTTTAAAAGATGCCCTAACGAAAAACCATTTAACACATGAATTACACTATACAGATATTATGTTAGCTGAAATTGATCGAATTAATAAACTGGTGAATGAAATTTTATTATTAGGTAAACCAAAACATGCGACTTATAAACTCGTTGATGTGAATAAAGTATTACTAGAGATCCTCCCGATTATTAAAAACCAAGGAGTGTTATATGGAGTAGAAGTAAAGTATCTTCTTAAACCAGGATTACCGATGATCGTTGCAGATTCAGAATTATTGAAACAAGTTTTCTTAAATATTGCAAAAAACGGAATTGAAGCGATTGCAGATGGTGGAGTTGTAACGGTAACGACCAAATTGGACGAGGAAAATAAAAGAGTTTTGGTCATGATTCACGATAATGGCCCTGGTATCCCTCATTATCTGGTTGATAAAATTTTTGACCCTTTCTTTACAACAAAGGAAAAAGGAACGGGTTTGGGATTATCGATCTGTCAAAAAATCATTCATGATCTAGGTGGAAGTATTCGCGTTTCTACAAAAGGATTTGGCACAACATTTCAAGTACTTCTTCCCTACAATTAAATCAAAATTACACCCCCTTTATTTTCTTGAGCTTTTTTGTTTTTGAAATAAGAGAAGATAACTTGTATAATAGATAAGATAAAATCCATACTTGAGGTGTAAACCATGGCCTATTTAGCCTTATATCGTGCTTGGCGTCCCCAAAGGTTTGAAGATGTTATAGGTCAAAAACATATTATCAAAACGTTACAAAATTCTTTAAGGGAAAAACGATTTGCTCATGCCTATCTTTTTAGTGGTCCCCGGGGAACGGGAAAAACAAGTACCGCAAAGATTTTTGCCAAAGCGGTCAATTGTGAACGTGGACCAGCCGAAGAACCGTGTAATGAGTGTAAGGTGTGCATTGGAATTACTGAAGGAACGATTTTGGATGTTGTTGAGATTGATGCCGCGTCCAATCGTGGTGTTGAGGAAATCAGGGATCTAAGAGAGAAAGTGAAATTTGCTCCAAGTCAAACAAAATATAAGGTTTACATTATTGATGAAGTTCATATGTTAACCACTGAAGCGTTTAACGCATTATTAAAAACATTAGAAGAACCACCTGAACACGTCATTTTTATATTGGCAACAACAGAACCCCATAAACTTCCATTAACGATTATCTCAAGATGTCAACGTTTTGACTTTCGGCGAATTACCAGCGATGATATGGTTGAACGTTTAGCTCATATTATTCAAGCTGAAGGGTTTTCATATGAAGAGGAAGCCCTTTCTTTAATCGCTAAGCATTCCGAAGGAGGAATGAGAGATTCACTCAGTTTGCTTGATCAAGTTCTTTCTTTTAGCGGAAACCATATTACCGCTCTTGATGTTTTTCGCTTAACAGGACGTGTTCCTTACCAAGTTTTTTCAGAGATTGCAAAAGACCTTTATCATGAGAATACAGGGAAAGTGATCGAAGAGGTAACACAGTTAATTGAGGAAGGGAAGGATCCAGAAAAAATCCTCGAGGATTTATTATTCTATTATCGTGATCTTTTATTGTATCGTTCTGCTCCAAATATTGAGGAAATACAGGATAAAGTAAATCTGGATCAGCAGTTCCCTACCATTGCGAATCTTTATAATGAAGAACAAATCTACGAAATGATCGAAATCTTTAATAAATATTTAAATGAGATGAAATGGACGAGTCACCCCCGCATTTTATTAGAATTAGCGATGGTAAAGGCCTCAAAGGTGAACAAACAAAAAGGAAATCAAGTGCAAATAGAAGCTGAGGAAATCGAACAGCTAAAGAAAAAAGTTGAAGAATTAGAAAATAATCTACAAAAACTTATATCTGGCGAAACCACGATTACGATAACAAAATTAGAGGAGAAGAATACAGTAAAACATACAGTGAAAAATAACTCTTCATTAAAACAAATTTCTGCTTTAAGCAAGGATTTCAGAGAAGAAAATCTAAAGCAGTTAAAACAAGCTTGGCCCGAGATCTTACAGGAAATAAAAAGGAAAAAGATCACCGTTCATGCTTGGTTAATTGACGGAGATGTCGTGGCTGCAACCGATGATACTGTTGTGATTGCCTTTAAAAATATCATGCATAGAGATACCACAGATAAAACATCCCATCGTCAATTAATCGAAGCTGTTATTACGGAAAAAACGGGAGTCACATACAAAATTCTAAACGTATTACAAAAAGATTGGCAAAAATTTATCGAAGAAAATGAACCAAAAGATGTAAAACATCACCGAGATTTTACATTAGAACCTGAGGATGAAGATGATATGCTTTTAAAAGCGATTGAATTATTTGGTGAAGATTTAGTTGAAATTAAAGATTAAAATGAAAGTAAGGAGGATTTTGAGATGAAAAATATGAATCAAATGATGAGGCAAGTAAAAAAAATCCAACAACAAATGGAAAAAGCACAAGAAGAGCTGAAAAATAAAACAGTGGAAGCATCTGTTGGTGGTGGAGTGGTTACTGTAGTTGCCAATGGACATAAGGAAATCTTAAGTATTTCCATCAAGCCAGAGGTTATTGATCCAGACGATATTGAAATGTTACAGGATTTGATTTTAGCCGCTGTTAATGATGCTTTAAAACAAGTAGATGAATTAGTGGCCAAGGATATGAGCAAGTTTACAGGTGGATTGAATATACCAGGACTATTCTAGAAAAGGAGTTACTATGCAGTACTACTATCCAGAACCAATTGCAAAGTTAATTGATGGATTTACCAAATTGCCAGGTATAGGACCAAAAACGGCTCAACGTTTAGCTTTTCATGTGGTCCAAATGGATGAACAATCGGTATTGGAAATCGCCAAGGCTTTGGTTCATGTGAAGAAAGATTTGCATTATTGTTCCATATGTCAGAATATAACCGATGTTGACCCTTGTCATATCTGTCAATCAAAAACTAGGGATCGCTCTGTCATTTGTGTTGTACAAGAACCAAAAGATGTGATTGCGATGGAACGAACAAGGGAATATAACGGATTATACCATGTACTAAATGGTGCCATCTCACCAGTTGAAGGGATTGGCCCGGAAGAATTAAAAATTAAAGAATTATTAGTCCGACTTGAAGATGAAAATGTCAAAGAGTTAATCTTAGCAACGAATCCAAATATTGAAGGAGAGGCAACAGCGATCTATATTTCACGCTTAGTAAAGCCATTTGGAATAAAAGTGACTCGTATTGCCCATGGACTACCAGTTGGCGGCGATTTGGAATATGCCGATGAAGTTACATTAACCAAAGCTTTAGAGGGGCGAAGGGAATTATAAGACAGGGATGCCTGTCTATTTTTTATATCATAGCATATTTGTCCACTTTCTTATCTATATATATTAGTAAGGATCGAATAGGGAGAGGGTGGATTTGATGTTATTTTGGCAATTAAAAGGGCTTTGGAAAAAAGAAAAAAAGAAAGAAGCTGTAAATGAATTCCAAAGATTATTAGATGAGATTGACCTTGCAAAAATGGAATGGAATAATTCCCTTCAACATTTCCAATATGCTGATCACCCCGATATGGTAGAATATATCGTTTACTATATAAAAGCTGCTGAAAAAAAATATATGTATCTTTTAAATCAATATAAAAATCAATATAAGGATTATCATGTCAAAAAAGGTAATAATGACTAACTCCATTTTAAAAGCGTTGGTATACAGCCAACGTTTTTTGGTATAAAAAGAATATCTGTGAATAGATTTTAAGATTAGGGGGGATTTATATTGGAGAACAATATGGCTTTATGGGGATTGTTATTACTTATAGGTATTCTTGTGGTTGTTTTTTTTGGACAAACCTTTATAAAAGTAACCAAATGGGTATGGTATGGTATTTTACATATGGTAGTTGGGGGAATTTTAATCTTTTTCATCAATCTTGGCGGTCAATTTATTCAATTCCATATTCCTCTAAACCCGATTACAGCAATGGTGATTGGAATATTTGGCTTTCCAGGATTATTGGCTTTTTTAATTATAAAATTCTTGATCATTCCATAATTAGTACAACAAATTGGTGAAGTAAAATAATCATTGGATTTGTTGAATATTAGCGCAAGAAATTGTAGATGGCAAGAAACAATTAAAAGATGTGTTGTACGTCTATGATACTGTCATTGTAACGCTTCAGTGATAATGTCACTATGGGAACTGGAGTCATTCAATATTCAACTAAGCCAAGGATAGCACAAAAAAACTTAGGTTTCCATATCCAGTTAAGTAAAATCCTTATCGAAGTTTAAGAGTTAATAAATTTTACAAAACAAGTGACAAAATCACTGGCGTTTT
>NZ_JBLWIF010000013.1:0-21157 GCF_048381575.1 Tepidibacillus sp. LV47 | reverse complement strand
TCCAGCCTTCCAAGCTGGCGGCGTGGGTTCGATTCCCATCACCCGCTCCATTTTTAACTGCAAAGTTTCAACGATAGATGAAAAGAACTCCATATATATGGATAAACTAGTACCCAATGGGTGCTTTTTTTATATTTATTTATTTCATTTTACATAGTTAGGAGTGAAAAATGATGAATAACTTTGTCTTTCAAAATCCAACCAAAATTTTCTTTGGTAAAGATCAGGTACAAAATGTAGGAACGGAAACGGCCAAATATGGGAAAACAGTTCTTGTTGTAACTGGCGGTGGCAGTGTAAAACGGTCTGGATTATTTGACCGTGTCATCGACCTCCTCAACAAAGAAGGATTAACCATCCACGAATTATCTGGAGTTGAACCAAACCCTCGCCTTAGTACAGTAAAAAAAGGCATTGAAATTTGCAAAAAAGAAAATGTAGATATTGTTTTGGCTGTGGGTGGTGGAAGTGTTCTTGATGCTGCAAAAGGTATTTGTGCAGGAGCAAAATATGATGGTGATGTTTGGGATTTTTATGCTAAGAAAGCTACGATTCAGGACGCTTTGCCACTTGGAACAGTACTAACATTAGCTGCAACAGGGTCTGAGATGAATGGGAACTCGGTTGTCACCAATTGGGAAACAAAGGAAAAAATTGGCGTAGGAAGCCCCTATCTTTATCCTAAATTTTCGATTCTCGATCCAACCTATACTTTTACCGTACCCAAAGATCAAACCGTTTATGGAATCGTCGATATTATGGCCCATGTATTTGAACAATATTTTAGCCATACACCAAATACACCATTGCAAGATCAAATCAGTGAATCCATCTTAAGAACCGTGATTGAACAAGCTCCAATCGTTATTGAAAAACCTGATGATTACGATGCAAGAGCAAATATTCTCTTAGCTGGAACAATGGCCCTTAACGGTTTAATCAATATGGGAAAACAAACCGATTGGGCGACACATGCGATGGAACATGAAGTTAGCGCCATCTATGATATTCCTCACGGAGGCGGTTTAGCGATTATCTTCCCAAATTGGATGAAATACGTCTATGAAGAGAATATTGAAAAATTTAAGCAATATGCGATTCGCGTATGGGGTGTAACTACAGAAGGGAAGACAGATCAAGAGATTGCTCATGAAGGAATTGAAAAAACAAGAGAATTCTTTAATTCCATTGGTGCTCCTGCAACCTTTGGCGATTACAATATCGGTGATGAGAATATTGAATTGATGGCGAAAAAAGCTACTCGTGGGGGTACAATTGGCAACTTTAAAAAACTAACGGAAGATGATGTGAAAAACATCTTAACCATGTGTTTATAATCTGACAACTTTATTAGGGCTTGTAGTAAATCTGCTACAGGCCTTTTTCTAAAAATAAGAAAGTATAAGATTTACCTATTATTATCAATCCTTTTAGCAAATTGGAGAAAAAAATGATAAAATAAAAAAATATATTGCGAAAATAACAAAATAACAGGGAATAAATTTAAAGGATGATCAAACGTATGAATCCTTATCAAATCATCACAAACAGTGTAGAGGAAACACAAGCAATCGCCAAGCGGTTTGCTAAATATCTTAAACCAGGCCATGTCATTGCATTAGAAGGTGACCTTGGCGTGGGAAAGACGATTTTCGCCCAAGGTTTGGCAAAAGGTTTAGAAATCAAACAAACGGTCAATAGCCCAACTTTTACTATCATCAAAGAATATCAGGGTCGTCTCCCTTTCTATCATATGGATGTGTATCGACTGGAGGATGAAAATGAGGATCTAGGCTTTGAAGAATACTTTTTTGGTGAAGGAGTTACGGTTGTAGAGTGGGCAGAAATCATTCAAGAATACCTACCAAAAGAATTATTAAAGATTAAAATTACCCGCTTAGATGACGAAAGCCGGCGTCTAATCATCTTTGAACCAAAAGGCGAAGAATATCTTAAGCTTTGTGAGGAGTTTTTCCAACATGAAAATATTAGCGCTTGATACCTCAACAGCAGTGATGGGGGTTGCTTTATTAGATGAGAAAAAAGTATATGCTGAAATCACAACCAATGTAAAAAGAAATCATTCCATACGATTCATGCCGGCGATTGAATTATTATTTCAAGAAGTGAATTGGCAACCAGAAGAGATTGATTTGATTGCAGTAGCAAAGGGCCCTGGTTCTTATACTGGAGTGAGAATCGGAGTAACTACTGCCAAAACATTAGCTTGGGCCTTAAATAAACCCATCATCGGGATCTCTACACTCGAAGCGATGGCATATGAAAACAAATGGTTTAAAGGTTTGATATCCCCGATCATTGATGCAAGAAGGGATCAAGTTTATACAGGGCTATATCAAAACAAACAAACAGGATGGGAAAATAGCGAATCCGACCGAATCATCTTGCTTTCTGATTGGCTGAGAAAGTTAAGGGAAAAAGAAGAACAGGTCTTATTTGTTGGTGATGATGTAACCCTACATCAAGAAAAAATTATAGAGGTTTTAGGAGGAAAAGCGGTATTTTGCGAACCTCAATTTGCTATTCCTCGCCCAAGTATCATCGGTTATTTAGCAAAAAAAGAGTTTGAACGAGGTCATATCGATAATGCCTTCGACTTTGTTCCAGAATATCTACAGCTTGCAGAAGCGGAAGTGAAGTGGCTTGAAAAACAGCAAAAACAGGGGATTTCCATGTAGGTGAAAGCAGATGAATACGGATCGCATTCAGATTCGGAGGGCGACGATTGGCGATGTGGATCGAATTTGGGAAATAGAGCAATTATCCTTTTCAACCCCTTGGTCTTTGCAAGCTTTTGTCAACGAATTAACGACGAACAAATATGCCTATTATTTTGTTTTAGAATTCGATCAAAAAATTGTTGGCTATGTTGGCATGTGGTTGCTTTTTGATGAAGCCCATATTACAAACGTGGCTATTGATCCAGCATTTAGGGGAAAGAAACTAGGAGAATTATTGATGAGATATGTGATGAATACGGCAAAGGCTTTCGGTGCGAATCGTATGACTTTAGAAGTTCGGGTATCCAATCATGTTGCAATTTCTCTTTATAAAAAATTGGGATTTAAAGAAGAAGGAATACGAAAAAATTATTATGCAGATACATTTGAAGATGCGATCATTATGTGGGTGAATTTATGAAAAAACATTGGCATGATATCATCAAAGAAAAGAAAGAAAAAGTGTTGGGTCAAGAATTGGATCATCCAGTACGGATTTTAGCGATTGAAACGAGTTGTGATGAAACGTCCGTCGCTATCGTTGAAGATGGGCAAAAGGTATTAGCAAATGTGGTTTCATCACAGATTGAAATCCACAAACGTTTTGGCGGAGTTGTTCCTGAAGTTGCCTCACGTAAACATGTAGAGGGAATCAACTATATTTTAGAAGAGTCCTTGCAAGAGGCACATCTTACTCTCGACAAGATCAATGCTATTGCCGTAACCAATGGACCTGGTCTGATAGGAGCATTACTAGTAGGTTTGGCTGCAGCCAAGGCGATTGCTTTTGCAAAAGGAATCCCATTGATTGGGGTTCATCATATTGCTGGACATATTTACGCAAATCATTTAGTAAGACCGTTAGAATTTCCTCTCATCGCATTAGTCGTATCAGGTGGACACACGGAACTGATTTATATGAAAGATCATTTAGAATTTGAGTTATTAGGAGAAACAAGGGATGATGCAGCAGGGGAGGCATATGATAAAGTTGCGCGGGCACTACAACTTCCATACCCAGGTGGACCTCACATTGATCGTTTAGCCAAACAAGGAAATCCAATTATTCCTTTACCTAGAGCTTTAATGGATGAATCTTATGATTTTAGTTTTAGTGGTCTTAAATCGGCGGTCATTAATACCTTGCATCATGCAAGGCAGCGCGGTGAAGAAGTGAAAAAAGAAGATATGGCTGCTAGTTTCCAAGAGGCCGTTGTTGATGTTTTAGTCGAAAAAACCTTTCGGGCAGTGGTGAATAAAGATGTAAAACATTTAGTTTTAGCTGGCGGAGTCGCTGCCAATAGTAGACTAAGAGAACGGCTGATGGAAAAAGCAGAAGAATTAGGAGTTCGTTTAACGATTCCCCCCTTATCATTATGTACAGATAATGCAGCGATGATTGCAAGTGTTGGTTATTATCTTTATATACAAGGAAAGTGGAGTTCATTAGACTTAAATGGGATTGCTAGTTTACCGTTATCCACGTTATGAAATGACAGACTTATCCACAAGGGATAGGTCTTTTTTTTTTGGGAATGCCTTGTGGATAATGTTTAAATAGTTATCAACATTATGTTGATAAATATAAAGAAAACGGTGATTATAGCCCCTTTAATAGGAGTTCCTTGTTAATAAAATTGTGGATATGTGGATATTCAAAAAATTTCATTTTATTAGACAGGATTTTTTTGAAAAATAGAGAATGTTTAAGAGTACTTAAATTGACTTGCTTGGATTTGAAAGGGGTCAAATTTTGTGAAAGATAAGCTCAATGATATTTACGCAAAAGTGGTTATTTTCCTTTTAGTACCAATGATCCTTCTTATCTTCTTTTTTTATTACGATAAAAACGATACATATCTTTCTCATGTGAAACAAACAGAGGCAGAGATGGCCGAAATTTTATTATCGGAACAGGCGTATATGATGAATCAATTAGAATTAAGGCCCTTAATACTGGATGAAAAACTTGAAGATGAAATGAATTTTACCAAAATCTCTACCCATGGGATTCAAAAGATTTTGCTTGAAATTTCAAAAGAGGGACTTAATCATGGCGCCCTTGGAATTTATAGTTCAATGAAAGGGAAAGTTGTCTTACATCTTGGACTTAGGGAAATTTTACTAATATTTTCTAATAAACAGATTCAATCAAACTTAGAAAATAGCGGCATGGATCCTTTTTATACAGAATTAGATGATAAACTTGTATATGTTGTACCGATTACTGAAAATGGGAAGAGTAAAGGATTCATTTATACTTATCATGTGGATGAACAAAAACAGACGCATCTTTTTTTATTTGCGCTTATTTTTCTCATTGCTTTAGTGATTGCCTTATTCGGGGCAAAATGGATCGATCTTAAAACAAAAAGACAAATCAATCAGTTAAAACAAGAATTACAAGCATTACAGGAGACAGGTAAACCATTAAATCTTCGGGATGATCGTTTTGGTGAGATTGCAAAGTCCGTCAATCATATAAAAGAAGACTTAACCTTAAGATATCAAGTCATTAAATCAATCATGGACAGTATTCCACTTGGTATCGTCTATTACGATAAAAATGGCATGGTTCAATCTGTAAATGAAACTGCAAAACAAATAACGGGATTTACAAAAGAGGAAATTGAGAACTTTACAGTATCCGGTAATCTCTTAGGAGATACCCAACATATCTTCTGGGAAACTTTACGATCTGGCGAGAGTTTTCTAGGATTTGAAAGCTTCTGTCCAACAAAAGATGGAAGGGAAATACCAGTAGTTACGTCAACCAAACCCATCTATGATGAATCAGGGAATTTATTAGGAATCGTTAGTTCGTTTATTGACATTTCAGAACTAAATCGTTTACAGAAGGCTGAACAACGAGCAAAGATTATCTTAGATTCCATCTCAGATGGGGTAATCACAGTTGATAATCAAGGAATTATTATTAGTTTTAACCGTGGAGCCGAAGAAATGACAGGTTTAAAGGCGGAACAAGTAATTGGAAAATCTTATGATGATCTTTTTATTAAGAAAAAAACGATTTTTACAAAATTAACTCTTACCCTAAGAAGTGGGCATGAATATACCAACCATAAAAAAAAGATTAAGACAGAAGATGGCAGAACAGTCCATTTAATCATTTCCACCAAGTTAATGAGAAATGAAAATGGAGAACAAATCGGTGCGGTAGGAATTTATAAAGATATTACCAAAATCATCGAACTAGAAGAACAAATCCAAAGAGCAGATAAACTAGCGCTGATTGGAGAATTGGCAGCTGGAACTGCACATGAGATCCGAAATCCTTTAACCACGATTCAAGGGTTTATTCAACTATTAAAGTATGAACTAAAGGGGAATAATCAACAAGAATATTTAGAGATCGTTCTTAAGGAAATTGCCCATATTAATGAGATCATTAAGGAAATGTTGCTTTTAGCAAAACCGAGTGCTCCACAAATGAGAACGGCATCATTAAACCAGATCATTAAAGATACTATCGGTTTTATGAATGCCGAAGGGCTGCTATATAATGTGAAATTAGAAATGGAATTAGCCGATCAATTGCCACCGATTGATTTAGACGAGCGCCAAATCAAGCAGGTATTTATCAATTTAATTCGGAATTCAATCCAAGCCATGGATGACGGTGGTGAAGTCATCATTAAGACCTCGTACGATGAAATAAAGAGAATGATCTATGTTTATGTGATTGATAATGGTATAGGAATTTCCGAAGAAAATCTAGCAAAAATCTATGAACCTTTTTATACGACAAAAGAAACAGGGACTGGCTTAGGAATCCCGATTTCATTTAGAATTATGGAAAACCATGGGGGAACATTAGATATCCAAAGCAAACTTGGTGAGGGTACAAAAGTTACTTTATCTTTTCCCCTTGATAGGGATGATTCCTTCTAAACATGGGAAAAATAGAATTAGCTTGTTTAGAAGGGATGTTAACATGTTTAAAAGAATTTCCTTCGTTCTAACCATTTTGACGATCTTATTTTTAGGATCGTCTTTTTCATTCGCTTTTGCAAAGAAAGAAGAGATTGACACACAAATCGTCATGGTACTTGTGAATCATCTTTCTTTTGGCGATTACCCCATTTATACGAATAGCATTGGCTTTCAAAGCTTAGAAAAAAAAGCGTTAAAAGGAGCTATGAACATTAATTCAGCTGGGAGTATAACGGATGCAAATTCCTATTTAACCATTAGTGGCGGGACAAGAGGAGCAAGTTCAAAGGATATTGGTGATTCATTCTCAGCGATAGAGTATGTGGATGAAACTAAAAAAGTGAAAGCCAAGGATCTTTATCGTCAACAAACAGGAAGAATCGTAAGTGAAAAGTCCATTCTTTTTCTTTCCTTTCAACGTCTGATACAAGAAGAGAAGCAAAAGTTCCCTTTTATTTATGGGGCGATAGGAGATTTATTAAAACAAGCAGGACTTAAAGCTTATGTCTATGGAAATCAAGATACAGATACCAAACATCGTTATGCACCCCTTCTTATCATGGATCAATATGGGGAAAGTTTTGGTGATGTTTCCAGTCGTACCGTTGTGATGGACCCAAGTAGACCCTATGGAATCAAAACCAATTATGATTATTTATATCAGTGTTTTCTTAAAGCGAAAAACGCTGGAATTTCATTGATTGTTTTTGATCTTGGCGATTTATACCGATTGGATCAATTACAAAAAGAAATGGATCCCCATCATTTTGCAAAAATCAGACGCCTCATTATTGAGGAACAAGGACAGTTTATTGAACGATTGAAAAATAGTTTGGCTAAAAATCAACAATTGCTTGTCTTTGCCCCAATGGTTTCGAATCAAGCGATACAAGATCGCCAATTATTAGCGCCAATTTGGTGGTACAATTCGGGCAAAACTGGCAATTTATTAACATCAAACACGACAAAACGCGCAGGAATTGTAAGTAATGTTGATATTGCACCAACGATTTTAACGGAGTTGGGAGTTGTCTCTTTACCAAAAGAGATGATTGGCCAAAAGATAGAGTCGATTCAATCGGATCTAACACTGATCGATGAATTGGATCAAGTGTTTACCACAAATCGTCAAAGACCAGATGTCCTGTATACTTATGTCTTTTGGCAAGTCATTATATTGCTTATATCGATAACAGTTTGGTTGCTTAAGTGGAAAAAAGGGTATGTTTTAATCAGAGTAGGTTTAATCAGTATGTTGTATTTGCCATTATTGCTTTTAGTCACTTCTCCTTTTTATAAGATGAATCCATGGCTCTATATTCTGCTGTTATTCATAACAAGCCTGCTATTAGGGTTTTTGACAAGTTACATGGAGTTCATTTTGATATTTAGTCTCGTTGGTTTACTTACATGGTTTTTCATTACCCTTGATTTAAGTATCGACTCTTACTTCATGAAAAGATCTTATCTTGGTTATGATCCGATCATTGGCGCAAGATATTATGGGATTGGCAATGAGTATATGGGAGTATATATAGGGTCAACTCTTTTATTTACCTCATCCCTCATCCATAAAAAACGAAATGGGTGGACATTGGCATTAACGGGTCTTGTTTATGGTGGAGTCATTTTTATCCTTCTTTTTCCTACTTTAGGGACAAATGCGGGAGGAGCTATTTCTGCTTTGGTTGCAATGACATTGACTTATCTCAAAATGTTACATGTTCCCTTTCGGAAAAAAGGGATTTGGATTTTCCTTGCATTATTTGTTCTTGGGTTTTTCGGCTTGGCCTTTAGTAATCTTGTAATTGGAGATCATGAACAATCCCATATAGGCAGAGCGCTAATCTCATTAATTCAAGGCGATTTTCTTATGATTTATCAAATCATCATGCGAAAATTAGCCATGAATTGGAAACTGATTCAGGTTTCATCTTGGAGTAAAGTCATGGCCACATCTCTTTTTGTCATTGCTATCTTATTTATAAAACCACAAGGTGCATTCAAAGCTTTTTTTGCAAAGTCACCCTATTTATTCGCTGGGTTTTATGGAATTATTCTCGGTGCAATTACAGCATTGCTTGTGAATGATTCAGGAATTGTGGCTGCTTCGACGATGATTATTTTTGTAGCTTCCCCTATGATGTTATTAGCTTTAGAAAAAAAACTGAGCTAGAAAAATTTCTCTAGCTCAGTTTGGAATTTTTCCCATTGTGTAAGGGATAAATTCAAGTTTTCTTTAAGTTGCTGAAGTTCTTGACTTTTTTCATAGGCAAGTTGGTGATTAGAATAGACTTCAGGGATAAGAAGCTCTTTTTCAATGGAAGCGATTTTTTCTTCTAATTGTTCGATCTGCTGCTCGATCTCTTCAATTTGTCTTTTCAGTTGACGTTCTATTTTTTTTCGTTCTTTGTCTTCATGAAATTTTTGTTTTTGTGGATATTCATTTTCATTCCCTTGCTTTATCTTACTTTCTTCTAGTTCTTCCTTTTTTTCCAGATAATAATCGTAGTTTCCAAGGTAGGTTATGACTCCATCTTGGGTCAATTCAAACGTCTTTGTTGTTATGCGATTGAGAAAATAACGATCATGTGAGATCATAAAGATCGTTCCAGGATAATCGATTAAAGCATTCTCCAAAACTTCACGGCTTATGGTGTCTAAATGGTTTGTAGGCTCGTCTAAAAGCAGGAAATTTGCCTTTTTTAACATCAATTTTGCTAAGGCAACACGGGCTTTTTCTCCCCCGCTTAGATCCTTAATTTTTTTAAAGACATCATCCCCCGTAAACAGAAAATTGCCTAGAAGGGTTCGGACTTCTACTTCATTCTTCTCTGGATATTGGTCCCAGATTTCATCAAGAATCGTTTTTTCATCCGTTAAATCTTCTTGTTCTTGCGCATAATAACCAATCGTCACGTTTGATCCGTATTCGATGGATCCATTTGTTGGTATATGTTGATGAACGATGAGTTTAAATAAGGTAGATTTTCCTATCCCGTTTGGTCCGATCAAGGCCACTTTTTCTTGGCGATTGATTTGGAACGAAACATTACGAAAAAGAACCTGATCATTAAATTGCATACCAAGACTTTCCACTTTTAATACAACATGACCACTTTGTTTTTCGATGTCAAAAGTAAAATGAGCCTTTGGTAAATCTGTGTTCGGTCGATCGATCCGTTCCATTTTTTCTAATGCTTTTCTGCGGCTTTTTGCCCTTCTTGTCGTCGAAGCCCGAGCGATATTTCGCTGGATAAAATCCTCTAATCGGGCAATCTCCTCTTGTTGTTTTTCATATTGTTTGAATTGTTGTTCAATCTCTTTTGCTTTTTGTTCAATATAGGAACTGTAATTCCCTATATAGCGGGTAGCTTTCGTTTTTTCAATTTCATAAATCACGGTAACAAGTTGATCAAGAAAATAGCGGTCATGAGAGACAAGAAGGATCGCTCCAGGATAAGTTTTAAGATACGTTTCTAACCAAGTTAATGTCTCCATATCTAGGTAGTTTGTCGGTTCATCTAGGATTAATAAATCAGGGGATGAAAGGAGAAGTTTTGCTAAAGCAAGGCGTGTTTTTTGTCCTCCGCTAAGGGTATGAATGGGAGTCGTTTTATAATGAAATGATTGAAAGCCAAGGCCATGAAGAACACCACGAATTTTCGCTTCATAATGATAGCCGCCTTTTTCCTGAAATTCTTCACTAAGCTTGGCATAGTTATTCATTAAGCTCTTATATTGTCTTTGATCCTTATTTGCTAGTGTTGTCATTTTTTCTTCCAGTTGACGAAGGATCTTTTCTTGTTCAATTAGATGAGAGAAAACAGAAAGCATTTCTTCCCAAATGGTTTTTTCCGATTCTAAACCCCTGTCTTGGGCAAGATAACCTATTGTCACATTTTTTGCGATTTGAATTTCTCCAGAATCAGGAGATAATTCCCCGGCGATCATTTTTAGTAACGTGGATTTTCCCGCTCCATTCATCCCGACTAATCCAACTCGTTCTTGAAAATGGATAATTAGATCAATATCCATTAAAATAGGATCAGTAAGATATGCTTTTGTGATCTTTTTTGTTTGTAAAAGTATCATAAATTTCACCTCATTTGCTGTCCGAAAATTAGTGTATCGTATAATCAAGAATCATAGCAAGTGAGTAGGGGAAGGGAAAAAAGATGGAACGAACAAAAAAAAATTTACGTCAATTTTTTTTAGAAAAAAGAAACCAATTGGACTCTTTCACCGTTAAAGAAAAATCAGAAAAAATTAATCAAAATTTGCTGACACATCCATTGTATCAGCTTAGTCAAAGGGTGATGGTTTATCTTTCTTTTAAAAATGAAGTGGATTTAAAGGGCCTCATTGAACATGCTTGGAAGCAAGGAAAACAAGTGATTGCACCAAAAACTAATTCTAAAACGAAACAGATTGATCCATATCTCATCCGTTCATGGAGTGAATTGGAAAAAGGAATTTTAGGAATTCTTGAACCCAAGACCTGTGACAAAAATCCTTTTCCTCTTAAGGAAATTGAACTAGTATTAGTACCAGGGTTAGCCTTTGATTACCAAGGATATCGGCTGGGTTATGGCGGAGGTTATTACGATCGTTTCTTTGATCGTTTTGCAAAACCTCCTTACCGTATTGGGATTGCCTATGATTTTCAGAGAGTACCTCATTTACCTAGGGATGATCACGATTATCCAGTTGATGAAATTTGTACTGAAAAAGGCTGTTTCAAACTATAATGAGGATAGAGTAAAATAAAAGAAGTTTGTTCATTTATGAGCAAAATGATAAAAAATATTGTACAATATAGGTAGGAATAAATGATGACTTTTACATCATTATTATTAGCAGGTGGTTTGAATAAACGGATGAACCGATTCCCTAAATGGGAGCTAATGATTGGGCATGAAACGATGTTACAACGATCCATACGTTTTTTAAGGGGATATTCAAAGGAAATCATCATCGTTTCTGGTGGGGAATATCGATTTCCTAGGTTGGATCAAGATTTGATCCCGATTCGTGTGGTTTATGATCCTACTCCCTTTTTGGGCCCATTAAACGGAATTTTCACAGGTCTTATGGAAAGCAACCATCACTATCATTTTGTGATTGCAGCCGATATGCCTTTTTTTTCGATGGAGTTTGCTCAATATATGGTTGAATTAGCGGTTTCAAATCAAGTTGACCTAGTAATTCCAGAATGGAAGGGAAAACTACAACCTTTACATGGGGTTTATGCGAAGACGCTTGTAAAGTCAATGAAAAAGGATTTATCGGTAGGTAAAAATAGTCTAATTAAATGGATCTTCGAACAGAAAAATAAAATGATTATTGATGAACAAATCGTCGCTCAATTTAATCACAGTGGGAGAATGTTCTTTAATATGAATTATAAAGAAGATTACGATCAAGCATTAGTTTGGATCAGGGAGGAAGAACGTGAAAAACGGGATGTTAAAGGAAATTAGAGTAGAAGATGCTGTTGGCTATACTCTTGCTCATGATTTAACCAAAATTATACCTGGCGAGTTTAAAGGAAGAGCTTTTAAAAAAGGTCATGTGATTCGTAAGGAAGATATTCCAGAACTATTAAATATGGGCAAAGAACATATCTATGTGATTGATCTTAAAGATGGGTATCTCCATGAAAATGATGCAGCGATTCGTTTAGCCAAGGCCATTGCAGGTCAAAATGTAGAAATGAATGAACCTCATGAAGGGAAAGTAACCTTAACCTCATCCACTTACGGTCTAGCTAAGATCGATGAAGAATTAGTTCATCAAATTAATCATGTTCAAGATGTGGCCCTTGCAACGATTTTAAATAATAGAATCGTTCATCCAGGTTCAAAACTAGCAGGGACAAGAGTATTACCCCTTATCGTTGAAGAAAAAAACATTTTGGAAGTGGAACAAATAACCAAAGGAAAAACAGTCATTCAAGTCAAAGAATTTATTCCTTTTCAAGTAGGACTGGTTACTACTGGGAGCGAAGTATATAAAGGAAGAATAAAAGATCGTTTTAAACCCATTGTTCAAGATAAATTAAAAGCCTTTGGATCAACATTGATTGAACAACGTTTTGCTCCAGATGATGTTGACTTGATTCAAAGGGAGATCAACTATTTTGTTGAAAAAAAAGTAGACCTTATCCTCGTTTCTGGCGGAATGTCTGTGGATCCCGATGATCGAACACCATTTGCCATACGGGAATTAGCAACGGAAGTGATTACCCAAGGTACGCCGATGCTGCCTGGTTCCATGTTAATGCTGGCTTATATTGGTACGGTTCCCGTTTTAGGATTACCTGGGGGTGTATTACATGATCCCTATACGGCTTTTGATGCTGTATTACCTCGTATTTTAGTAGGCGAAAAGGTAATTAAGGAAGAAATCATTCGTCTTGGCTACGGAGGGTATTTCGGGTGTTAAACCAAAAGATTCCTATTGTTAGTTTTGTAGGGTACTCGGGTAGTGGCAAGACGACGCTATTGACAAAGGTAATAGCCGCCTTCAAAGAAAAAGGTTATCGGGTTGCCACGATTAAACATGATGCTCACCGTTTTCAGATGGATGTGGAAGGGAAAGATACTTGGAAATATGCTCAAGCAGGTTCTGACATCGTTTTGATCAATTCGCAAGAAAAATTAGCAATGATTGAAAATTTAGAAAAACCAATCTCATTTGAAGAAGTTGTATCTCATATCAAAAATGTTGATATCATTTTTGTAGAAGGATATAAGCACGAGTCTCCTCCCAAAATTTTATTAGTCAGAAGGGAAACAGATTTAGAACTACTTTTCCAATTAAGAGATGTAATGGCGATTGCAACTTCTTTATCTTTACAGTTTGATCAAATTCCTGTTTATGATATCAACGATTTAAATGGGATTGTTCATTTCATTGAAATGAAGATATTGGGGGAGAAAAAACATGGCTCAAGAAAATAAAATACCTCACGTTACAGCAAAGCGCTTACCGCTTTACTATCGTTATCTTGAAAAACTGCATTTGATGGGAAAACAGCGAGTCTCTTCTGCTCAGTTGAGCAAAGAATTGCTCATTGACCCGGCAACAATACGCCGAGACTTTTCTTATTTAGGAGAACTAGGGAAAAAAGGCTATGGCTACAATGTTAGTTATTTGCTTCAATTTTTACGAGATTTTTTAAAACAGGATGAAGTCACAAACGTGATCCTCATTGGGGTTGGAAATCTAGGAAAGGCGCTTTTACACTATAATTTTTATAAAAGTAGAAATACCAAAATCGTTGCCGCCTTTGATAGTGACCCTAACAAATTTAACCGGGAAATTGATGGAATTCCTGTCTACGGAATGGAGAGTTTAAAAGAAGTTGTCGATTTATTTCGAGTGGAAGTAGCCATTTTAACCGTACCTGTTTATGTAGCTCAACAAGTAACGGATCAAGTGGTTGAAGCTGGTGTCAAAGGAATCCTTAATTTTACGCCATCGCGTTTGACTGTACCACCTCATGTAAGGGTCCATCATATTGATTTAACGACAGAATTGCAAACGTTGGTGTTCTTTCTAAAAAATCCTGATGTCTTGGAAGAAGAAAAAGATTCAGAATCAGAAACCACAGAATCTTAAAAAGCAAAAAACTATAAGGAAAGGAATCGGATTTTATGGAGGAACATGAAAAGGATAAAGCCATGACGGTTGTTGGCCATTTAGAAGAATTAAGGAAAAGAATTATCTGGATTATTATCTTTTTTGTGATCTCTTTGATTGTTGGTTTTATGTTAGCTGATCCTGTGATTCGCTACTTTACACATGATCTGAATGCTAAAAATATTACATGGAATGTGTTTCGCCTTTCTGATGCTTTAAGAGTATATATGTATTTTGCCTTTGCCATTGGTATCACGATTTCTTTACCATTTGCTTTGTTTCAAATTTGGCTATTCATTGCGCCAGGGTTAACCAAAAGGGAAAGAAAAGCCACAATGTGGTTTATCCCGACTGCCTTTATTCTTTTTTTACTGGGAGTTTCATTCGCTTATTTTATTCTCTTTCCGATGGTTGTGAATTTTTTGTCAAATATTTCGAAACAATTAGGCGTTGTCGAAGTGTATGGAATCGCCCAGTATTTTAGCTTTATGCTGAACATCGTGATTCCCTTTGGTATCGTGTTTGAGCTTCCAGTTGTCGTGGTTTTTTTAACGCGTCTTGGCATCATTTCACCTAAATTGTTAATTAAAATTCGCAAACTGGCCTATTTCGTATTAATTATTGTAGCTGTTACTATCACCCCGCCTGAACCGATGTCAGATATTCTCGTCTCTGTCCCGCTGATTTTGTTATATGAGATAAGCATTATACTATCCAAAGTGGCCTCTAAGAAACGCCAACAAGCGTTAGAAGAAATTTAATATGAACACAAAAAAAGAGCACGTCAATCTTATGCAAAGCTGTGTGCTCTTTTTATGTCCTTATAATATCATTGCAGCTATCCAACACCTGTAAATGCTCAATAATAAGGGCAAAATTACGTTTATTCTAAGCAAACTAAGCCCTAACATAACGAATATCGAAATAACGACTGCATTCATTCATATCCTCCTTGTTATTATTTTAACTTTAATTTATTACCAATTTATCAAATTAAAAAATTGAAATTCATCAATAATTTTTTTATGTATCCTTTGTTGGAATATTATGCTAGAATTTGGGCATACTGTTTGACGGAAAATTTTTTAATAAAACGACTTGAAAAATATGTTAGATTTTATTATTATTAAAAATGTGTTAGCACTCGACTTAGATGAGTGCTAATAAAATGAATAAACACATAAGGAGGTTTCTGTTAAGATGATTAAACCAGTTGGTGATCGTGTCGTTATTGAGCCAATTGAAAAAGAACAAACCACAGCAAGCGGAATTGTTCTACCAGATACTGCGAAAGAAAAGCCACAAGAAGGCCGTGTAATCGCAGTAGGTAGTCGTCGTAATGAAAAAGGGGAACGGGAACCATTAGATGTTAAAGAAGGGGATCGTGTTATCTATTCCAAATATGCAGGAACTGAAGTGAAATATCAAGATAAAGAATACTTAATCATGCGTGAAAGCGATATTCTTGCGATTATTGAATAAATGCTTCTACGCAGTAAAATTTTTAATACTTAACAATAATACGTAACATTTATACTTAGGTAGTAATCTTCATCACATAAATCTTCGATCAAGTTTTATAGGAGGGAATAGAATGGCGAAACAAATTAATTTTGGTGAAGAAGCCCGTCGTGCAATGTTACGCGGTGTAGATGCTTTAGCAAATGCAGTGAAAGTTACATTAGGACCAAAAGGACGTAACGTTGTATTAGAAAAGAAATTCGGTTCTCCATTAATTACAAACGATGGTGTAACCATTGCAAAAGAGATCGAATTAGAAGATCCATTTGAAAATATGGGTGCTCAACTTGTAAAAGAAGTTGCAACCAAAACGAATGATGTTGCTGGTGACGGTACAACAACTGCTACTGTACTCGCTCAAGCATTAATTCGTGAAGGATTAAAGAACGTTACTGCTGGAGCTAACCCAATGATCATCCGTAAAGGGATTGAAAAGGCTGTAAATGCAGCTGTGGAAGAAATTAAGCGTATCGCAAAACCAATCGAAGGGAAAGAATCGATTGCACAAGTAGCTGCCATCTCTGCTGCTGATGAAGAAATTGGACAATTGATCGCAGAAGCAATGGAGAAAGTAGGAAAAGATGGGGTTATTACCGTAGAAGAATCAAAAGGTTTCGTTACTGAACTTGAAGTGGTTGAAGGAATGCAATTCGACCGCGGATATATTTCTCCATATATGATTACTGATACGGACAAAATGGAAGCTCTATTAGAAGATCCATACATTTTAATTACAGATAAGAAGATTTCAAATATCCAAGATATCCTACCTGTTCTTGAAAAAGTTGTACAACAAGGACGCCCACTTTTAATTATCGCAGAAGATTTAGAAGGTGAAGCGTTAGCTACATTGGTTGTCAACAAGCTTCGTGGAACATTCACTGCTGTAGCTGTAAAAGCTCCTGGTTTTGGTGATCGCCGTAAAGCAATGTTACAAGATATCGCCATCTTAACTGGTGGTGAAGTGATCACTGAAGAATTAGGTCTTGATCTTAAAACCACTACTGTTGATCAATTAGGTCGTGCACGTCAAGTACGTGTAACCAAAGAAAATACTATTATCGTTGATGGTGCTGGTGACAAAGCTCAAATCGCAGCTCGTGTAAACCAAATCCGTCAGCAAATTGAAGAGACCACTTCTGAATTTGACCGTGAAAAACTTCAAGAACGTTTAGCTAAATTAGCTGGTGGAGTTGCAGTGATTAAAGTCGGTGCAGCAACTGAAACCGAATTAAAAGAGAAGAAACTTCGCATTGAAGATGCTCTTAACTCCACACGTGCAGCTGTTGAAGAAGGTATCGTAGCCGGTGGTGGTACTGCACTTGTAAATGTCATCCCAGCAGTAGAAAAAGTAGAAGCTACTGGGGATGAGAAAACCGGTGTTGACATCGTAAAACGCGCTTTAGAAGAACCAGTACGTCAAATTGCAAATAATGCTGGTTTAGAAGGTTCTGTGATTGTTGAGCGTTTGAAAAAAGAAGAAGTTGGCATTGGTTTCAACGCAGCTACTGGTGAATGGGTAAACATGATTCAAGCTGGTATTGTTGACCCGGCAAAAGTAACTCGTTCTGCTTTACAAAATGCTGCTTCCGTTGCGGCTATGTTCTTAACAACTGAGGCAGTTGTAGCTGACAAGCCAGAAGAAAATAAAGGCGGTAACCAAGGCATGCCAGACATGGGCGGCATGATGTAATCAACTTCTAAAAGGTCCTTTCTACAAAAAGAAAGGGCCTTTTTTTTTAAAAAAAATACTGAAAAAATTCCAACTTGACGTTTTTTGACGAATTTTGCTAGAATGGCAACCATAAAGGCCTAGGTAGTTTATATGAAGTTGCAGCTTTAAGGAGGAGCTGTTGTGGAAAAACCAAATGAATTGATTGTTGTACTAGATTTTGGTGGACAATATAACCAACTGATTGCTCGTCGAATTCGTGAACTTGGTGTATATAGTGAATTGATTCCCTATCACACTCCAATAGAAAAAATTCGCGAAATGAATCCAAAAGGGATCGTCTTTTCTGGAGGACCTGCCAGCGTCTATGTTGACGATGCACCGATCGTTGACCCCAAAATCTATGAATTGGGTATTCCCATTCTTGGGATTTGTTATGGAATGCAATTAATGACCCATCAATTACAGGGGAAAGTAGAACGGGCAAATGTAAGGGAATATGGAAAGGCAACGATTGAAGTGAGAAACGATTCCCTATTATATCAAGGCCTGCAAAAGACCCAACAAGTATGGATGAGCCATTCCGATTTAGTGGTAGAACCACCTACTGGTTTTCAAGTGGATGCAAGTACTGACCATGCTCCAATTGCAGCCATGAGCCATCCAGAAAAAAAATTTTATGCTGTCCAGTTTCATCCAGAAGTGAAACATTCGATTTATGGAATGGATATGATCAAAAATTTTGTTTTTAATATTTGTAAAGTTGAAAAAAAATGGAGTATGGAAACATTTATCGAAGAAAAAATAAAAGAAATCCGTGAAACCGTTGGCGATAAAAAAGTATTATGTGCCTTAAGCGGAGGAGTCGATTCCTCTGTAGTGGCTGTCCTTATGCACAAGGCGATTGGCGATCAATTAACCTGCATGTTTGTTGATCATGGTTTGCTTCGTAAAGGTGAATCAGAAAGTGTGATGGAAACTTTCCATGAGAAATTTCAGATGAATGTTATAAAAATTGATGCGAAAGATCGTTTCTTAAATAAATTAAAGGGCATTACAGATCCTGAACAAAAACGTAAAATCATTGGAAATGAATTTATTCGTGTGTTTGAAGAAGAATCACAAAAGCTTGGTCAATTTGATTTTCTCGCCCAAGGAACTTTGTATACAGATATTATCGAAAGTGGAACAGAAACAGCCCAGACCATCAAATCCCATCATAATGTGGGCGGTCTTCCTGAAAAGATGCAATTTTCGTTAATCGAGCCATTAAAAACGTTATTCAAAGATGAAGTGAGAAAGGTAGGCAAAGAATTAGGGATTCCTGATGAAATCGTTTGGAGACAACCATTTCCAGGACCTGGATTAGCGATTCGTGTACTAGGGGAAGTTACGGAAGATAAACTGGAGATTGTTCGTGAATCTGACTATATTCTACGCGATGAAATCAAAAAAGCAGGATTAGATCGGGAAATTTGGCAATACTTCACTGTTTTGCCTGATATCCGTAGCGTAGGTGTCATGGGAGATGTACGGACTTATGCTTATACCATTGCGATTCGTGCAGTAACGTCGATCGATGGTATGACGGCAGACTTTGCGCGTATACCTTATGAAGTATTAGAGAAGATATCGACCCGTATCGTGAATGAAATCGATGGCATTAATCGCGTTGTTTTGGATATTACATCAAAACCACCAGCAACAATAGAATGGGAATGAACAGTTATAAACCGAACAAAATAATATTTTTTATAATAAATGTTCGTTTTTATGTTGACGAGTGTCCTCTTTTTTGTTAAACTAACCATGTAATCAAAAACAATCTATAGCAGCTTCGTATATGTTTGGGAATATGGCCTAAACGTCTCTACCAGGCAACCGTAAATTGCCCGGCTACGAAGGTGTAAACAAACGATCATAAATGGAATGATTCTTTTGAGAGGATTTCCTATTGGGTTAGGTAAATTGTCGTCAAAGAGTCATGATATTTGTTGTTTAGTTTAGACCTTTTTGCCTGGGTAGAGACACTACCTAGGTTTTTTATTTAATTAGAAACAGGAGGAGAAACAAAGTGGAACGTACATTAAATGTGTCACCAAAGGTAAAGGCTGGTACGAATCGCTCTTTATTAGATCGTATTTTTCGACTTTCGGAAAATAATACCAATATTCGTACTGAATTGCTTGCTGGTGTTACAACCTTTTTAACTATGGCTTATATTTTGATTGTAAACCCCATCTTTTTAGGGAAAGAAGCGGGGATGGGTATTGGCTCGGTATTTGTCGCAACCGCTATAGCTTCTGCCATCGGATCTTTATTAATGGGGCTTTTAGCTAATTACCCTATTGCTCTAGCACCAGGAATGGGTTTGAATGCATATTTTACTTTTACTGTGGTTTTGGGAATGAAAGTTCCTTGGCAAACTGCACTTGGTGCTGTTTTTCTTTCCGGTCTTATATTTTTCATTTTGACATTGACCAAAGTGCGGGAAGCGATTATTAATGCGATTCCTTCTGGATTGAAATTAGCGGTGTCTACAGGCATTGGATTATTTATTGCGTTTATTGGTTTTAAAAATGCGGGGATTATCGTTGCTGATCCGCAAGGTACCTATGTTACTTTAACACATGATTTAAGTAAACCTGAAATTTTATTGACGATTTTAGGATTAGTCGTAACTTTATTCTTTATGATAAAAAAAGTTCAAGGTGGTATCTTTTACGGAATGATTATAACGGCAATTGTAGGTTGGATTTTTGGTATTGTAAAAACACCAACCGCCATTTTTTCCGCACCACCTTCTGTTGCACCCACTTTTCTCCAATTAGATATCATGGGTGCTCTTAATATGGGATTATTAACGATTGTTTTTTCATTCCTTTTTGTTGACTTGTTTGACAATATCGGAACTCTTGTTGGAGTTATGAATCAAGCTGGTTTTTTAAAGGATAACAAAATACCAAGAGCAAGTCGAGCCTTATTTGCAGATTCGATCGCAACAATGGCGGGTTCTTTATTCGGAACTTCTACAGTTACCTCTTATATTGAATCTTCAGCAGGTGTTGCAGCCGGCGGACGCACTGGATTAACAGCAATTTTTACGTCATTACTATTTATTGTGGCATTATTCTTCTATCCTCTAGTTGAAGCTGTTGCAGGTGTATCAGCCATTACTTCTCCAGCATTAATCATCGTTGGGATCTTGATGGCAGCAAGTATAAAAGATATTGAATGGAAACAACTAGATGAAGCAGTGCCAGCATTTTTAACAATGTTAATGATGCCATTAACTTTTAGTATCGCAACGGGTATTAGCGTAGGATTTGTTATTTATCCATTAGTAAAAATCTTTGCAGGGAAAGCAAAAGAAGTTCATCCAATTATGTATGTACTTGGTATATTGTTTGTTTTAAGATTTATCTTCCTATAATTATTTAAATAAGATCAACACATATTTTACCTTACCCTATTTGACTGTTGTTGCTCATTAAGCACAACAGTCTTATTATTTTTACTCGGTGTGACAACGTTCAACAAGATGTCGGAAATTGGCAGAAAAAAGTATATTGACATAATATCAAAGGGTATGATAGTGTATTAGATGTCGTTTCGTTGCGAG
>NZ_JBLWIF010000012.1:0-29843 GCF_048381575.1 Tepidibacillus sp. LV47 | reverse complement strand
ATCAAGTTCGAGATGGAAGGTAGTATTGGTTAACCTTGATAAATAAAGGGTTTAGCGCTCCATTGTTGGCGTTTCACCCACAAAACACCCACAATTTATTTTCTTTCAGTGTACCGCTGATACAACTCCAGTGCCTCGTCCTCAATTTTTTTGGTCACGTGGAGATACGTATCAGCGGTCATTTTTATGCTGGCGTGTCCTAAACGTTCGGACACGTATTTTATATTTGCGCCGGCTTCTAACAGATGTACCGCATGGCTATGTCGTAGGGCATGTGGCGATAAAACAGGGAGCCCTGCTCGTTTGCATACTTCCTTGAAATATTCCCTTACGACATTTGTTCGCAGCCAACGGCCGTCTTGTTGGTGAAAGACGATGTTCGTTTCTGGCGGATAGTAGTTTGGATACATCAAATACATTTCCTTGCGATTGATTCGGTGTTTTTTCAATAGACGGACAGTCACATCGTCTAGTTTAATCGTTCGCAAACTCGCATTTGATTTTGGAGTCGAAAGATACGGCGTTGAGTTAGTCGGATATACGAGCGTTTTGTTCACTGTAAGTGTCCTGTTTTCAAGGTCAATGTCATCCCACGTCAATGCCAATGCCTCTCCGATCCTCAATCCTGTGCGTGCTAGAAGAGTGAATAGCACATAATACTGAATAGAATGCTGATACTTGGCGTGCTTTTGTGGCTTTTTCACTTCTTCCAAAAATGTCTCTAACTGTTCACGAGTAAAATACTTCAATTCTTGATTTTTCTCCGTTTCTTTGGGAATCGTGATTTTTACTAGCGGATTTTCGCGTAAAATGCGAAACTCATGAACCGCATCATTGAGTGCTGAACTCATCAAGCTATGAATACGCCGAACAGTCCCTTCGCTATAATGCTGTCTTAATTCGTTAATCCATTTTTGATACTCGACGCGTTCAATTTCCTTCAACTTATATTTCCCCCAACGAGGAAGGATATTGAGCCGAACATTTCGTTCTTGAAGCGTGTACGTAATCGGCTTCACATTCGGTTTTTTATATACTTCCAGCCATTTTTCGAAATACGTATCTACTCTTTCGTTCCCATCTTCAGAAAATCCGTAATACTCCAATTCCATTTCCGCCTGGGCGGCTGCCAATTGAGCTTCTTTTTTTGTTTTAAACCCTCGTTTGGATTTTTCTTTATATTTGCCTGTGATTTTATCTTTGTACCGAATGCGATATTCCCACGTTCCATTCTCATGCTTGCGAAAGCTTGACATATGACTACTCCTTTCTGTAAAAATTATGTTTCGCGCTAACTAAAAAGAGCAACCGTTGCGTTGCTCTTTTAAATTTTTAACTCCCTCTTCAAATGAACCACCTCTTTAGGTATTCCATACGTTGTCGCAACTTCATAAATGGTCATATCGGTATTTCGATATGTATAAATACAATCATCTGGAAGAAGCAGTTCAACTGCAAACTCATTCGCTTCTCTTTCCACCTTGTCCATGCAGAAGAGAGTGTTTTTCCGCAAAAATGATGTACTGAGTTCGGGATGCAGCACCGCATGCCCCAGTTCGTGTGCGCAAACAAAACGTTGCGTGGATTCATCCAACTCTGAATTAATGTGAATAATGTTTATTCGTTTAAAGCTATGATGGTAGCCATATATTCCTCCCAATTGTTCAAACAAAAGCACAATTCCTTTCTGTGATGCAATCTCAAAGGGGTTATTTGTGCCATGCTTTTTGACTAATTTTTCTACTATTTGTTTTATCTGATTAGCCATTAAGCGCTCCCCCCCGAAAAACTTAATTTTTTCTATGTTTTTTTGGAGTAAATTTCTCTTTAGCAATTCGTTTCGCAAGTCGAAGAGAGTTTTCCAGCGACGCGATCAGCAGTTCCCGATCTTCTTCATCGAGTTCGACAATGTCCATTCCACCGAATGCCGCAAAGCCGTTTCCTGTTTTGAGACCTTTGATTAAATTCTCTAATTCCTTCTGGATGTCACGCTCGTCTTTCTCGGTGAGGGCTGGGAGATTGTCTTTTGGGATTGGATCGCTTTTTAAACCAAGAATTTCATCGAGAGATATATTAAAAAAATCGGCTATATATCTTATAGAGTCCATTCTCGGTTCTTCCTTGTCATTCTCCCATTTTGAAATCATTCCTTTATTAAAATTTGTTCCGTATTGGAGATTCAAGGCTCTAGCTAGTCCCTCTTGAGTTAGTTTTTTAGAGGTTCTTAACCATTTTAATTTTTTACCGAACGAGTAACTCACTTTATTATCACCTCTTTTTTTAAGGTTTAGTTACATCTAAACTAAATATACCATATCGGTTTCGAAACAGCTATATTTTTTTAAAATATACATAAAAAGTTATTGACTTCGAAACTTTACAATGATATATTAGACTCAAGTTAAGTTTCGAAAACGAAACAAGAGAGAGGGTGATGTGAAGTGAAAGATGTTAAAAGGCGACATGCCCCTTATACAAAGTTGAAAGCCTATCTAAATGAAATAGGTATGAAGCAATCTCAACTTGCTGAACTTCTCAATAAATCAAAGTCGGCAATCAACCAAAACTTAAATGGAACTGGAGGTGATTTTACATTAAGTGAAGTAAGAATCATTTGCACGACATTAGGGATTAGTGCAGATGAATTTTTTATTGAACCTAATGTTTCGAATACGAAACCAAACAAAACCGCATAAAGGAGGATGCGAAATTGACGGAAGTTCAAATTTTTAATCATTCCATGTTTGGTGAATTACCAATTGTCGTCGTCGGAGGAGTCGAATGGTTCGGAGGAGTAGAGGCAGCAAAAGCATTAGGTTTTTCCAAGCCGCACGATGCACTTGCTAACCATGTTGACGAAGAGGACTCCGCGGTCCACGGAGTAGGGGCGCAAACTGGGGTAAAAGCCGATGGCACACCAGCAATGCAGGTTGTAAAAAAGAAATTCATCAATGAATCCGGACTTTATAGTTTGGTTATTGGCGCAGCAAAGCAAGGAAACAATCCAGAAATCAAGGAAAAGGCCAAACAGTTCAAACGTTGGGTTACTCATGAAGTACTTCCGACGATTCGCAAGACTGGCGGCTACGTCGCGAACGAGGACATGTTCATTCAAACTTACCTACCGTTCGCCGACGAACAAACCAAGCTGATGTTCCGCGGCGTGTTGGAAACGGTGCGGCGACAAAACGAACAAATCGCCGCAATGAAACCAAAAGTCGAGTATTTCGATGCACTGGTTGATCGGAACTTGCTGACGAATTTCCGAGACACAGCGAAAGAGCTGAAAGTCAAGGAACGGTGCTTCATCAACTGGCTTTTGGAGAACAAATTTGTGTATCGCGATCAGAAAGGGAAGCTCAAGCCGCACGCGGCATATGTTCCTGAGTTATTCGAGCTGAAAGAATGGGAGCGAAACGGCAAGGCGGACGTGCAAACGTTAATCACGCCAAAAGGGCGAGAAACGCTCCGATTGCTGTTGAAGTATGGCATTCCTTCCCAGCCAATTATTAGACACGAAGGGAGTAAATTCCTACAAGGGAGGGGGACAGTTTGATTAGTATTCAGTTGGACGAGCAACAAGTGGAACAACGTTTTATTGAGGAATTGCGAAAAAGATTAAACGACATTGAGCATCGTCATACGTTTTGGGACATGAAAGAGCTTTGTAGACAAACTTGCATGAGCGAAACGTTCATTCGGGAAACGTTCTTTTATGATCCGCGCTTTCCAAAATATCGTGTCGGGAAAAAATGGCTATTCCCAGCGAAAGAATGCGAACAATTTTTGGTTATGTGGCTGAAAGAGCAACCGACGAACTGAAAGGAGGTGATTCAAAATGACATTCGGAGAAATGCTGACGTTTACAAAACGTTTAAAAAACATACTGGAAGTTAACGCGCCACAAGCTGTAAAAGACGCTCGTTTAGCCAATCTAATGTCTGACCTGGAGATAGCATATAACATTCCAATGTTGAGAAACAAAGAATTTGAGCAACAAAATCCGTTTGTGATGCAGATGTATTGGACGATTTCGGAACTTAGAGATTTATGAGGAGTGAAAAAGTCTGAAAGAAAAGCAAGAAATGCCATTGTGTAGAGGTGCATTGACAATTGAACATATGGTAAGCATGTTACTTCAAGCGCTACGTGAAACGAGAAATGATCAGCTAGATGAGCTCTATATGATTCTCAACTATGTAAAGGTGGTGAAGAAATGAGAAAGATTTTTATCTTTAGCGGTAAAGCAAAAGATCTCAAAGCAGCAATCAAAGCTGAGATGGAAAAAGCCGCTGCTACTGGCAATAGCAAAACGGCTTAAAACAAAAAAGGCTATTTAGTAATCATCACACTTTTATGATACTAGATAGCCCTCAAAAATTCAAATCAAATAAAGTGGAGGGGAAAAGTGAAGTGAAAGTAGAGTTTTGGTTGGATGCTAATCTACTTGGTATTAGAGAAAAGAAAGATATGCTACTAAGGAGAACTGGAACACTTGTAAAAGAATATCCTCATTTTTATGCAATTAGAACGAAAACAGGATATATAACTTGTGTTAACAAGCATGATCTAATTTGCGGTCAAGCAAAATTGGAGGTGTTGAAATGAACGCAACTGTTTTAACGATGACAAATGATATGAGTCGTGAGGAATGGCTCAAAGCAAGACGTAATGGAATCGGTGGATCGGATGCTGCGGTAATCTTGGGTTTATCAAAGTGGAAAACACCTTTTGAGCTATGGTTAGAAAAAACAGGACAAGTCATTATACAAGAATCACAAAGCGAGGCCGCTTATTTTGGAACACTCCTCGAAGATTTAGTTGCTAAAGAATTTGAAAATCGTACAGGGAAAAAAGTTCGTCGTAGAAATGCGATTCTTCAACATGCACAATATGACTTTATTATAGCAAATGTTGACAGAATGATTGTAGGGGAGAAAGCAATTCTTGAGTGTAAAACTACATCGGCATACAACGCTAAAGATTGGGAGAATGATGAGATTCCAGAAGCGTACATCATTCAAATGCAACACTATCTTGGTGTTTTAGGTCCTGAGTACAAAAAAGGATACTTTGCCGTTCTGATTGGTGGGCAAAAGTTTCTGTGGAAAGAAATTGATCGTGATGATGAATTAATCAACATGATTTTTCAAGCAGAGATTGATTTCTGGAATAACAATGTTTTAGCAGAGAACCCACCAGCTTTAGATGGCTCTTCGGCAGCAGAGAAGTTTTTGAAAGAACGTTATAAAGAAACGGATCCGACCAAAATTGCACAAATAGACATTTCCTACAAATCAATGATTGAAGAATACCAATCGCTTAAAGAAATCATCGAGCAACTTGAAAAAAAGAAAAAAGCGATTGAAAACAAACTTAAAAATGAATTGAAAGATGCAGAACTTGGACATGTAGGAAACTACGAGATCGAATGGAAGCCGCGTGTATCAAACCGAGTAGATACCAAGCTATTGAAAGAAAAATTTCCAAACATCTATAAACAAGTTATTAAAACAAGTACCGCACGCTATTTTTCAATAAAAACAATAAACTAGGAGGTTTTGAATATGGCCACGACTCAATCAGTAAAAAATCAATTACAAAGCAAAAACAACACTTCACAGCAGCCAACAACCGTACAGACATTAAAGGGATTGCTTTCAAGTCCTACGCTCAAAAAACGTTTTGAAGAAATTTTAGACAAGCGTGCGCCACAGTTTATGACTTCGATCATGAATCTGTATAGTTCAGAAAAGGCATTGCAGAAGTGTGATCCGATGAGCGTTATTTCATCAGCAATGGTGGCAGCAACACTTGATTTGCCTATTGATAAAAACTTGGGATATGCCTGGATTGTTCCTTATGGTAATCAAGCACAGTTTCAGCTTGGGTACAAAGGATATATACAGCTTGCTTTACGTACAGGCCAATATCGTTCTATTAACGTAATCGAAGTTTACGATGGGCAACTAGAATCATTTAATCCACTGACAGAGGAAATAGTAATCAACTTTGAAAATAAACAGTCTGATAGTATAGTTGGTTATGCTGCTCATTTTGAATTATTGAATGGTTTTCGCAAAACAATTTACTGGACACGTGATCAAGTTGAAGAGCATCGAAAGAAGTTTTCAAAGTCTGATTTTGGTTGGAAAAATGACTATGATGCTATGGCTAAAAAGACGGTTCTTAAATCACTCTTATCAAAATGGGGAATTCTCTCAATCGAAATGCAAAAGGCATATATCAACGATGAGAAAGAAGTGAATGAGGTTGAATTAATTGATGATAATGTGATCGATATTAGCACTCATCAAGACATTGAAGAGCATTCTGTTGAACTTGAAGAGATTAGAGAAGAGGATCAATAAGGGCCTTTCTCTAAAAAAAAACATATTTATTACCCTGCGAATTGGGTGGTGTTTTAATTGCAATATGGCTGGATTAAATTATATCGTAGTATAACTGAACATTGGCTATGGGAGGATAAGCCATACTCAAGAGGCCAAGCATGGGTTGATATGATTCTAATGGCTAATCACGAAGATAAAAAAATAGTATTTGATAATAACATTGTTGAGGTAAAACGTGGTAGTTTTATAACTTCTATTCGTAAATTATCCGAGCGCTGGGGATGGTCAAATACTAAAATAAAAAATTTTTTAAATTTGCTTCAAAGTGATGGCATGATTTCATATTTTAGCGACGCAAAAAAAACGGTTGTAACTATTGAAAATTATAGCTTTTATCAAGATGTGAACGACGCAAAAACGACAGAGAGGCGACAGTCAAGCGACACTAAAACGACACTGAAACACACAAACAAGAATGATAAGAATGATAAGAATGATAAGAATATAAAAGATATATATACTGAACAAGTTAAGGAAATATTCAGTTACTACTTAGAAACTTTCGAAGGATTCTTTAAAACATATAGTCTAACAAAAGAAAGAAAAGCGAAGATAGAAGCTAGGTTGAAAGAAGGATATACAGTTGAACAAATAAAAACAGCAATTGCAAATATAAGACAATCGCCTTTTCATTGCGGAGAAAATGACAGAAACAAATTCTATGCAGACATAACGTTCGTTTGCCGGAATGCAAGCAAGCTAGAAGAATGGATAAACTACAATGCAAAGCAAAAGCAAAATCAAGACAAAAACAATGTGATAGACTATTACGAAGCTGCTAAAAAAACAAAGTATGGGTGGTGATATTGGTGATCGATGATGATATTTTGACTTTTCTGAGAAAAAGCATTGCTAAAAATGAAGCAGAAGCTCAAAAGATTCTAGCAGAAGAAAGGCAAAAAAGATTAGACAAACTACTATCTGATAGCGGATTAGGGAAGAAATTTCGCAAGAGAACATTCAGCACATTTAAAGTTACTAAAGATAACCACGTCGCTCTAACAGCAGCTCAAAATTTTATCAATGAATTTCCGAACGGAAAAGGGTTGCTTCTAACAGGACCGGTTGGAACAGGGAAAACACACATTGCAGCAGCAATAGCAAATGAGCTAATCAAACAATTCTATACAGTCATTTTTAGGAATGTAGTAGATATTATCTCACTAATTGTCAGCACATATCACCAAAGTGAAAAGACTATCTTGGAAATTATAAATACTTTTACAAAAGCTGACCTACTGATAATAGATGATCTTGGCAAAGAGAAGATGACAGAACATACAAGCACGGTACTTTATCAGATTATTAACAAGATATACGAAGACGAAAAACCGATCATCATCACAACGAATTTTACTAGTGAAAAGTTGGAACAAAATCTTGGAGAACGCGGTAATGCGATAGTATCAAGATTAACTGAAATGTGTAGACCTATTGTTTTAAGTGGCCGTGATTGGAGGCTTAAAAATGCAAGTAGTTAAGGAATTAGCTGGGGGAATCAGCAATTATAATCGCAAAACAAAGATAAATGTCCCAAAGTGCTTTGTCTGTATGGATAGTGGTGTAATTCTGTACAAAGAAAAAACTGACTTTGGATATATAGCAGAATACGCAGCAAAATGCACATGTCAGGCTGGGCATCAATACAGATCATTAATATCAATCACAGAGGTAATGGACATAGAGAAAATCGCAAAACAGAATTTTGCAGCATGGTATAAAAACAACAAAGATAAGAATGGTTTTAAAGATGTGATGAAAAAACTGAAAGGAGCATAAAACATGCAAATCGAGATTTTACCATTTGGAATTTATTTCAAAGCGGAAACTCCTACAAAAGAAAAAATTGAGGAGGTAAATCAAGAGATACAACGATTGTTGGCAGAATTAGAGCAAGGGGATGGAAAAGATGAACATGTCTCATGCAAACAGAGGGGTGGCATTTGAACAGCTAATTGATTACAGCAACCGTATGTATGATCAAAAAGGGATTGCTGTGATTAATAAGAGACCAACACCTGTAAAAATACTCGGAATATCTCAAGGAAGAGTAACAGGGTTCTTAGAACGTCCTAGTACAGTCGATTATGAAGGCACATACCGTGGACGATCTATCGTATTCGAGGCAAAATCTACGAGAGAGCTTAATAGATTTGATCTTAAGAACATTCATGAGCATCAAGTTGAGTATCTAGAAAAGTGCCATAGTCATGGGGCGATTAGTTTTCTATTAGTTGAATTTGCTAAGCATAGAACGGTGTATTTGATGCCTTATCAAACATTGCGGCATTATTGGCGGCAAAAGCAAAAAGGTGGCCGAGGCACGCAAAGCATTCCTATTGAAGAGTTCGATATACATGCATATGAGGTGAAATCATGGAGAGTACCACTAGATTATTTAGCCATAGTTGATCAAATATGTAAAAACATGCATATATCAAGTTGTTCTAATGCCGAATGAAGAGGCAAGAAAAGAGATTCAAAGACCTGAAATGATCTCATTGCATACTGATGTACTTGGTGATCTTGCAGAAGCGGTACTTGAAAGTCAATGTAACGGGTGCAAAAAAGAAGATTTCAAAAGCTGCAAATATCGAAATGCACTTATGGATGCAAGTATTCCGGCTTTTGACGCTGAATCGAAAGGTTGTCAATACAAGTATGAAGGTTAGGTGATAAGAGATGGACGTTTTGAACGTAGACAAGCTGTGGAACGAAGGTTGGAGTGTGTGGGATATTGCAAAAGCATTCAATCGTGATCCGGATGAGGTTGCTATATTGATCATTGATCGTGTGCGGAATGGATTTATACAAAAAAGACCGGGTGGTGCATATGGAAAAAGGAATTACATTCGACGAAATTAGGAGGGGGATAACTAATGAAACATGATATGCGTCGCACGGATGATGTCCGTGAATCTTATTGTCCTTCTTGCCAATCACGAAATCTCGAAAGAAAACCGAAGACGAAAACTAGAATCGTAAATATGAGTTTCAAATGCAAGTACTGTGGATGTCGATACGTTGTTGACCTGAGGCATTTGAAGAAGGTGGAGGTAAAATGAACACGTTTTTTCAGTTTGGTGCTATGTATGCAGAGATAGAAGAAGGTGATGTAATCGAAAGAGCGCCAATCGAACTCGGAGATAAAATCCTTGAGCCAGGAGATTACGTTCGAAAAATCGGCGAGAAAAAGCGAACTTCATTCGAAATGCAAGATGGATACTATCTCAAATACATCGGAAAAATCGATAAATATTTATTATTCTTGACGAATTCATACGAAGACTGGCAAAATAGCAAGTTCTTTTATGCTTTTGCTTATGTAGATAATAACACACTTGTTATCGGTGGACGAAAAGGCGTTAGGGATATAAGAGTGAATAAGCTCGAGGTATTTAAAGAAGTAACTTTTAAACCAGTAAAAGAACAGGTAAAGATGGATCTATCAGATTATATTTTAGAATAAAAAAATCCCCTCAACCCGTGAGAGGAAGGTATGTTCGCTCATACATATTTTACCACGGGTGAGGGGGAAATGTACATGATAGAAACTAAAATTCGCAAAGCAACTTTTAAGCATATTGAGTCTGAGTTGTATTCATATCATGATACAAAAAAAGAAATCAATCGCTTGAAAAATGATATAATTTTTTCTTCTCCTACCCCAGACCTTACCGGTGGAGGTAAAAGTAACTTGCCAGGTGATCCAACAGGAAGAACAGTTACTTTAATGCTTACTCATCGCAAAATAGAACAATTAGAATTGATAGTGTCAGCTATTTCAAATGTTTATGACCAATTACCAAACGAAAAGAAAAATCTAATCAAACTCAAATATTGGACAAGACCACAAACTTTAACCTGGGAAGGAATTGCTCGTGAATTACATGTGAGTAGGAGACAAGCAATCTATTGGAGAGATGAGATTGTTTACGCAATCGCTCATCAACTAGGATGGAGATAATTTTGCACTAAGATTGCACTTTTGACGTTATAAATTGTGTTAATATGATAATGAGTAAAATTGCAATTATCTATATATCCGTTTTCTTCTCCCCCTTATGGCCGTCCAAATGGGCGGCTCTTAATTTTATCTACTTGGATGTGATATAAATGTGTGATAAATGTGTATGGAGTAACTTTGTTGGAACGAAATATGTTTGTCCGTTCATGCGGTGTATAAAGTTGGATGGGTGGAAGCTGGATGAAAGAATGGGCAAAAAAATTTTATAAAAGCAAGGCTTGGGAAGAAACGAGAAATGCTTACTATATTAGCAAATATGGGATATGTGAAAGGTGCGGGAGACCAGCTGATATTGTGCACCATAAAGTATATTTAAACCCAAGCAATATAAATAATCCTGCAATAACATTAAGCTTTAATAACTTAGAGTTGCTTTGTATAGATTGCCATAACAAAGAACATAGTGCAAAGTTACCGGTTAGTGATGGATTAATGTTCGACGATGAAGGAAACTTAATTCAATCCCCCCCACCTTTGAAATAGGAACGGCCAGCGGGGACCGGTGGGGCAGCCCTTCGAAAACCCCAGAATGAGTTTTTACACGACGGGGGTTAATGCGAGGTGAGAAAAATTGGACAAAATAGACAAAGAAAAATTGATTAAGAAAGAAATGCAGAAACTTAATAAGTTTTTTAAAAATATACCAAAAGAAAAGCAACAAATGATAGAAGGGCTAAAGCAACAAGCTGCATTCATGTATGCAACACTTATGGAGCTGCAAAACATAATGAACAACGAGGGAGCAGTTGAACTATTTGAACAGGGCAAACAGCGTTTACTCCGAGAACATCCAGCCAGTAAGGTTTATAATGCCATGATAAAAAATTATTCAAGTGTTATAAAACAACTCATTGACTTATTGCCGAAAGAGGAACAAACAAAACAAACAGAAGATGAGTTACTTGCCTTCATCAAAAAAGCGAAGTGATGATGCATGAACTGGATACTGAAGTACTGGGAGGAAATTGAGAGTGGCAACGTTGTAGTTTCCGATAAGGTCAGAAAAATTTATGCCAAACTGGTAGATGAAATAAAAAATCCGCGGGGCGATTGGGTCTTTGACAAAGAGAAAGCCAATCGTCCTGTTGACTTTATAGAGAACTTCTGCAAGCAATCTAAAGGTGAATGGATAGGGCAACCTGTTAAATTGCAACTATTTCAAAAGGCCTATATATCTGCTCTCTTTGGATTTGTGCATAAAGAAACTGGGTTAAGGCGTTTTAAAGAAACATTGTTTTTGGTAGCAAGGAAAAACGGGAAATCTACCCTGCTTGCGGGAATAGCTTTATACATGCTTATGGCTGATGGTGAAGGTGGGGCTGAGGTTTATTCTGTAGCCACAAAAAAGGACCAAGCGCGGATAGTTTTTACGGAAGCAGTGAACATGGTCCGACAATCCCCAGCATTGTCTAAACACTTAAAGAAGCGCAAGACAGATTTATACATGCCGCTGACATTTTCAAAGTTTGAACCTTTAGCGAGCGATTCAAACAGCTTGGACGGTTTGAATAGCCATTGCGTTATTATCGATGAACTTCATGCAATAAAAGACCGCAACCTTTACGAGGTAATGAAGCAATCAATGTCGGCCAGACGGCAACCACTTTTAGTGATGATTACAACAGCAGGAACAGTTAGGGAATGCATTTATGACGATATGTATGATTACGCATGTAAAGTTGTGGACGGTGTAATTGAAGACGATAGGTTCTTGCCTGTATTGTATGAATTGGACAGCAGGGATGAATGGACCGATTGGCGCATGTGGCAAAAAGCTAATCCTGGACTTGGGACGATTAAAAAGTTTGAGGATTTAGCTGAAAAAGTTGAGAGAGCAAAAGCTAATCCTAAAGACATTCCAGGAGTTCTAACAAAGGATTTTAACATTCGAGACACAGTCGCAGGAATGTGGCTTACATTTGATGAGATTAACAATCAAGAAATATTTAACATAGAAGAATTTAGAGATAGTTATGCAATAGGAGGCGTTGACTTGTCAAGCACAACAGACTTGACATGTGCAACGCTTATTTTTATGAAGCAAGGCAGCGAAAAGAAATATGTGTTACAACAGTATTTCTTACCTGAGGATTTAGTGGAGAAAAGAAGTATTGAAGATAAAATCCCTTACGACAAGTGGAGAGATAGAGGATTGTTAACAACAACAGCAGGCAACAAGGTTGATTATCATGCGGTAACGGAGTGGTTTATGGGAATGTTTAGAGAATATGGCATACGTCCTTTGTGGATAGGTTATGACCCTTGGAATAGCCAGTACTGGGTGCAAGAGATGCAAGAAGCAGGCTTTGAGATGATAGAGGTAAGGCAAGGATATAAAACTTTATCCCAGCCCATGAAAGAACTTGAAGCAGATTTAAAGGCAAAGCTGATTAACTATAACAATAACAGCATACTCAAATGGTGTTTAACGAATACATCGGCAAAGATAGACGAGAACGGGAACATAAGGCCGGTTAAAGGCCAGCATCAAAGGCAACGAATAGACGGGATGGTATCGTTGCTAATTGCTTATGTGATACTGCAACAAAGGTTAAATGATTATAAAGCCTTAATTTAAAAGGTGGTGGAACTAATTTGCAAAAGCGCAGCCTTTTTCAAATGATATTCGGCAAGAACAATAAGGAGCCGACAAATACAACTTACTTAAAGCTATTGAGTTCATATATTCCAACGTTTTCACCATTCGGGGATGAAGCATACGACAGCGACCTGGTAAGAGCGGCGGTGGATACCATAGCCCGAAACGCTGCTAAATTAAAGCCAAAGCATATTAGGCGGGTTAACGGTGACATAATCCCGCAGGACAGCCAAATTCAGCGGTTATTACAGACAAGGCCTAATCCTTACATGGACGCATTTACTTTTTACTACAAAGTAATTACACAGCTTTACTTGAAGAATAACAGCTTTATTTTTATTGATGCGGACCCGACTGGTAATGTCCGGGGATTTTATCCGTTAAACGCATCAACGATTGAACTATTAGAAGCCCGGGGAGAAATCTTTGTTAGATTTACCTTTTTAGGCGGCGATAGGGTAATTTTGCCGTATACCAGTTTAATTCATCTGCGGCGGCACTTTTACAAAAATGACTTCTACGGAGAAACAAACGACACCGCCTTACTGCCGACGCTGGAGCTTATAAATACAACAAACCAAGGGATAATCAACGCAATTAAGTCCTCGGCAAATCTGCGAGGGCTTTTAAAGTTTAGTCAGGCAATGTTAAAGCCCGAAGATATTAAGAAAGAACGCGACCGCTTTGTTACCGAATACATGGATATTACCAACAACGGTGGGGTTGCGGCATTAGATGCTAAAGCGGATTATATCGAGCTGAAAAACGACCCGAAGATAATCGACAAAGACACGATGAACCATATCAAACAAACGGTATACGACTATTTCGGGGTAAATGAAAACATCATTCAAAGCAAATACACCGAGGATGAATGGAACGCATTTTACGAGAGTACTATAGAGCCTTTGGCCGTGCAAATGAGCCTTGAATTTACTTCAAAGCTATTTACCGAAAGGGAACAGGGCTTTGGCAATGAAATAATCTTTGAAGCAAACAGGCTACAATATGCAAGTACAAAGACTAAAGTTCAACTAATAAATACAATGATGCCGCTTGGAATATTAACAATCAATGAAGCAAGAGAGATACTCAATCTTGCACCAGTCGAAGATGGAGATAAACGTCTTGTATCACTTAACTTTGTTAATGCACAAATACAAGACCAATATCAATTAGGAGGTGATGACGTTGGAAAAAAGGCAGAGGGAGACGAGATTAATAGAGATACGAGCAGCACAGAATGAAGAAAACAGAATGATAGTGGAAGGATATGCAATCAGATTTAATGAGCCTGCTGTATTTACTTTAGATGGTGTTGAATATAGAGAAATAATTGATCCGCATGCACTTGATAATACTGATATGTCAGATGTGCCATTTAAGTATAATCACAGCGACAATGTAATGATTATGGCAAGAACAAGGAATAAGACTTTGCAATTAATTAGAGACGAACAAGGGTTAAAGGTAGTAGCAGAACTTGCAAATACAACAGCAGGAAGAGACTTATACGAATTAATTAAACGTGGGGATGTAGACAAAATGTCATTTGCTTTTACTGTTAGGAGTGACAAGTATGACCGGGAAACCAGAACCCGGACTATCCTGGACATTGAAAAGCTGTTTGATGTTTCAGCAGTTGATATGCCAGCCTATGATACAACCAGCATTTACGCAAGAACATTTCAAGAACTGGAGAGTTCTTGGAAGGTACTGGAGAGTACTGAAAAGCGTAAAAGGTTGTATTTAAAAACATATACATTCTAAAAAAATGAGGAGGGAATTTATTATGAATTTTGAAAAGAGATTACAGGAAATAGAACAAAGAAAACTTGAAATCAGGAAATTACTTGAAGATGAAAACAATAAGGAAATTAATTTAGATGAATTAGAAACCGAGTTAAGAAATTTAGAAACAGAAAAGAAAGATATTGAAAAAAGGATGAGTATAGCTGCAAATATTGCAGCAGGGAAAGAAGATGTGAAAATCATCGAGAAGGAGGAAAGAAAGATGAGTTTTGCGAAAGAGAATATTTTAGAAACTGAAGAATACAGAAGTGCATTTTTCAAGAGGTTGTTAGGCAAGCCGCTGACTGAAATCGAGGAAAGAGCATACACAACCGCAGCAGATAGCGCAGGGGCAGTTATACCAACTCAAACAGCAAACATGCTTTTTGAAAAGATGGTAGCGGTTGCTCCAATGTTAAATGAAATTACACTTTTAAGAGTAGCGGGCAACGTAAGATTTGCTGTTGAAAATGTTAGAGATGCAGCTACATTGCATGTAGAGAATACTGCTGTTAATCCTGCAGCTGACAGTCTTGCTTATGTAGAGTTAGCAGGTTATGAATACATGAAAGTAATTAGAATCAGCAAGTCTGTTGCTACAATGTCCATTAATGCTTTTGAGAACTGGCTTGTTAATATGCTTGCTGAAGATTTAGCGGTTGTAATAGAGAATGACATAATCAATGGAAATGGTGTATCTAAACCTAAAGGTGTTGAATATGCTGCTACTTGGACCGCAGGGTCCAACTTGATTGAGTTTACCAAGGGCGGGTTGCCAACATTTGACAACATAATGGACATGATAGCAATACTTCCAAGAAGATACCACGCAAATGCAAAATTCCTTTGCAACAGCAAGTTCCTTTATGGCTACTTGGCTAAGATTAAAGACGATATGAAGCAACCTATCTTAGTTAAAGACTTTGCAAACGGCATTCAATTTAGAATAATGGGCTTCCCCGTTTTGGTATCTGATAAAGTAGCAGACAAGACAATGTATTTCGGCGACTTCAGAAAAGTTGTAGGAAACTTAGCACAAGATGTTACAGTTGAATCAAGCGTTCAATCAGGCTTCCTTGCAAACGCTATTGACTTCAGAGGAACTGCTATCTTTGACTGTGACATTGCATTAACTGATGCATTCACAAAGATTACCGAATCTGCTGTTTAATAGATGAGTGGGGATAATTCCCCGCTCTCTTATTAAGGTGGTGATGAGATGATAGTAGCTTTAGAAGAAGCTAAACAACACTTGAGAGTTGATACAAATGATGATGACGGATATATCCTAACTCTAACTGCTGCAGCCGAAAAATTTATTCAGGATGCAACAGGTAAAACGTTTGATAGTACAAACCCTATTGCTAAAACTGTGGTTCTTTTGCTGGTTGGCGACTTATACGAAAAACGAGAACTTACAACAGATAAAGCAAGTGAGAAAATAAGGGACATTGTAACGATGATACTTACGCAATTAGCACTAAGTGGTGATACGGTATGATTAACGGTATTGGCGATTTACGACACAGAATAACATTGCAAAAGCAGGCAACAATTACAGACGCAGACGGCTTTACAACGCAGCAATGGCAAGACGTCGCAACAGTTTGGGCAGCGGTTGAGAACCTCTATGGACGTGAATATTGGGAAGCTGCAGCTATTCAAGCTGAAAAGACAGTGAAGTTTACGATACGCTACCGGCCAGACGTGGACCAGACAATGCGGATAGTGTTTCGTGGCCAAGTGTACGAAATAACAGCAATAGACAATATCAAATATCGCAACGAGTACATGGAAATAAAGGCGGTGGCTATAAATGCCGGTTGATGTTAAGTTTGAAGGCATGGATGAGCTAATTAAGGCGGTAGAAGCTTTAGGACAAAAAGGAAGCAGGATAGAGAACGCGGCATTGCGGGAAGCAGGAGCATATCTTGCTGAAGAGATGAAGAAAGAAGCACCGGTGAGGACAGGAGAGTTATGGGATAGTATAGAGGTGTCAAACGTCAAGACCAAGCAGGGACAGAAATATGTCGAGGTAGGGCCTAACAAAGATACGAATTGGAGGGCTAAATTTATCGAGTTTGGCACAATTCATATAAGACCTAATCCATTTATGAGTCGAGCGTATGAGAGAAATAAAGATGAAGTGCAAAATATAATCAAGCAGAAGCTTAAAGAAGGGCTGGGATTACAATGAGTATAAACCAGCTTGTTATAAGTGCATTGAGTAGTTTAAACATCCCTGTTAGCTTTCAAACGTACGAAGGAACAGAGCAAACATACATTACGTTTTTTTGTTACTTAGAAACAGGCGAGCTTTACAGCGATGATATTCAGCAAGGCACAGCATATTATGTGCAGGTGGATGTTTGGAGCAAATCGAACTACACGAGTTTAGTTGAACAAGTAAAATCAGCTATGAACCAGGCCGGTTTTTCTTTTTTGAGTGCATATGATTTATACGAGAATGATACTAAGATTTATCATAAGGTTTTAAGATTTTACTATTTTAAGGAGGAATAAAACATGGCATCTAAAATCGGTATGAAAGATTTGTATTATGCAAAGTTAACCAAGGATGATACAACAGGCGTAACATATGAAGCACCTACATTGATAGCAGGAGCAATTAGTTCAAAAATAAGTGCAAAGACAGATTCTCAAACACTATATGCAGATGACGGAGCTTTTGATACTGCGTCAGTTTTAGGTGAAATTACGGTTGAACTTGAGCTTGCAGATTTACCATTGTCGGTGCAAGCAGAATTACTGGGGCACACAGTTGCAAATGGAGTGCTTGAAGCAAAAAATACTGACGAAGCGCCCTATGTGGCAATAGGATTTAGGGCTTTAAAGAGCAATGGTAAATATAGATACTATTGGCTATTGAAAGGAAGATTTGAAATACCTGACGATGAAAGTAAAACAAAAGAAGATAAAGCAAGTTTTCAAACCGCAAAGCTAAAAGGAACATTTGTGTGCAGGGCATACGATGGCAAGTGGAAACTTGTTGGAGATGAGGATGAGACAGGATTTACTTCTACAGATTGGTTTACTGCAACAAAAATCAATGCAGGTACAACAGTTTGATTAGGGGTCGCTTTAAGCCCCTATTTTATTTAAAGGTATAAAAGTATTACTGACATAAAAATAATGGCTTAAAAACGATCTTAAGCGGGAACAAATTTGTCCAGAAAGGGTGGGAATATGGGAGTTAATGATATAAAAGCTAAGTTAATACCAATTATATTAGATAAGGAAAGACACTTGAAATTTGACTTGAACGCTTTTGCAGAATTAGAGGAATTATATGGTGATTTTCAAACTGCAATGGATGCAATGCAAAAAGGTTCAATAAAGGCTATACGAGCAATGCTTTGGGCTGGATTGATACATGAAGATAAGTCTCTAACTGTTGAAGATGTTGGAAGCATGATAGATATGTCAAATATCAATGAAGTTGTAGGAATAATTTCAAAAGCTATTTCAGAAGCAATGCCAAAGGGGGATGAAGAAAAAAACGCATAGAGCCTGCTCATTCTCAAAACAAAAGTTGGGATTGGGCATGGCTTTATTATTTAGGTACAAATATTTTGAGAATGTCAGAAGAAGAGTTTTGGAAATGCACACCTAGAAAGCTCATGGCACTCTATGATGTTCATAAACAGGTAAAAGGTATTGAAACACAGGAAGAAGAGCAGGAAGTATTTGCTGACCAAATAGCCTTTTTATAAAGGTAGGTGAGAATATGGCAAACGAAGAAATAGGCAAACTGAACGTCGTGGTAAACTTGGATAGTACAGGCTTTCAAAATGGAATTTCTAATCTCAATAGGCAAATGAAGCTTGTACAAAGCGAGTTTCAAGCGGCAACAGCAAAATTAGGTCAGTTTGGAAACAGCACAGACACACTAAAATTGAAAGCTGATGCACTTTCAAAACAAGTCGAACTACAAAAGCAAAAGGTAGCAGCATTAGAAGCAGCCTATCAGAAAAGCGTAGAAACAAAAGGCGCAGACGCAAAAGCAACTCAGGACTTAGCAATCAAACTCAACAAAGCTCAAGCTGAACTTGCAAAAATGGAGAATGAGCTCAAACAAACTACAACAGAAATAGATAAACAAAGCTCAGCTTGGTATAAACTCTCCGAGAAGGCAAAAGAAGCAGGAGAGAAGATGAAAAGTATCGGAGAAAAAATGTCAAAAGTAGGGGAATCTCTATCTTTGTATGTTACTTCGCCAATCATGGGAGTTGCTACAGCAGCAACAAAAATGGCAATGGATGCGGTAGAGAGTGAAAATCTATTTGAAGTTAGTATGGGGAAAATGGCTGGAGCTGCAAGACAATGGTCTGAAGATGTATCAAAGTCACTTGGATTGAATGCGTTTGAAGTTAGAAAAAATGTAGCAACTTACAATGCAATGTTAACGTCTATGGGGCTAACTGAAAAAGCTGCATTTGACATGTCAAAAGGATTAACTCAACTAGCATACGATATGGCATCTTTCTACAACTTAAAACCAGAAGAAGCATTCGAGAAGCTTAAAGCAGGCATATCAGGTGAGACAGAGCCGCTCAAAGCACTTGGAATACTTGTCAATGATAATACAGTAAAAACATACGCATATACACACGGAATAGCAAAACAAGGGCAGGAGCTTACGGAACAACAAAAGGTAATGGCAAGATATGGGCTTATCATGGATCAAACATCAAAAGCACAGGGTGACTTAGCAAGAACAATAGATAGTCCTACTAATCAATTACGTATTATGAAGCAACAAGTTGTACAAATAGGGATACAATTAGGACAAATATTGATTCCTATTTTGCAAAAAGTTATAGCAACAATTAAGCCGCTCATTGATAAGTTTGCAAGTTTAAGCAAAGAAAAGCAGCAATTGATAGTTAAAATAGGTCTTGTAGTTGCAGCAATAGGGCCTTTGCTTGTTTTTATTGGCAAACTTATTACAGCAGTTAGCTCAATTATAAAAGTATTTTCAACTGCAGGCAGGATAATTGCTCTATTGACAAGTCCCTTTGGAGTTGCAAGTGCAGCAATAATAGGTTTAATTGCGGTTGGTGTTCTGCTGTATAAGAACTGGGATACCATCAAGGCGAAGGCTGTTGAAATAAAGAATAATCTTATAACAACATTTTCTAACATGAAAACAAAAATAACTGACGCTTGGGAAGGGTTAAAGAAAAAGGCAGGAGAAATATTTACGAAGATCAAAGATGCCATACTTTCACCTTTCAAAAATCTTCATATACCATTACCTCATTTCAGCTTCAAAGTAAACACAAAAGAAATAGCTGGAATAAAAATACCGATCCCTGATGTTGACGTGAGATGGTACGCAACAGGTGGTATATTTGATAGGCCTTCTATAATCGGTGTAGGTGAAGCGGGGCCAGAGGCAGTTATACCGATCAAAAAGCTTGAAGATATATTGGCAAAAGCGATAAAAAAAGTAGGCGGAAATGGAACAACACAAATCATTTTCCAAGGCAATTACACTTTTGCTAACGAAAAAGATATTGACTATTTTATGAGCAAAGCCGCACAGCTTGTACAAAGGAGGAAAGGCTAATGCTTGTCAATAGTATAGATATCAGCAATTTCAAAGCAAAACTACTCAAAAAAGATATACAAACAGCAGAAGTAGTGGTCTATGATGACTGGCTGAGAAATGCCTTGAATCCTTTGTACTTGTGTAAACAAGAAAAATATAAGCAAATTAATTTAGAACTGTTTATAAAAGATACTGATGATGAAAGTGCTTTGAATGATATCAGCAATCTAGTAAAACAATTTGAAAAATGCACAATAAAATTCGATGATTTGAACTTTTACTACGATTGTTTGATCGTGAATAAAACGCATAAAAGAGCTACAAAAGGTATTTATACTTTAGACATTGAACTAAAGAGTGGCTACGCATATAAACCAGAAGTAGTTGAAACTCTCGATCATGTTACGAGTAAGACTTTAAATGTGAGTGGTAATTTAAGAACACCAGCAATAGTTGAGATAACTCCAACAATCGACATGGCAGAAATCACAGTTGCAGGTATGAAAGTGAAAAATCTTACTGCAAATACGAAAGTCATTATCAACAGTGAAGATTTTACGGTGCTTGAAGGCACTGCGAATAAATATGGCGACACAGAAGGAGATTTTCCCTTTCTTGTGCCAGGAAGTAATACGATTACTGTTTCTGATGCCAACTGCGTTGTATATGTCAAATATAAGCCGAGGTGGTTATAATTGCTTGTGCTGTATGATGTAAATCATAATAAAATAGCACCACTGCCAAATGCAAAGGATGTGAAATTAGAGAGGACTCTTGATGGTGACGAGGTTCTCTCTTTTTCATATCCTCAAAGTGATTCAAGATATACGTTAATTAAAGAAGAAACTTATGTACGTACTGAGAATAACGAATATGTCATAAAAGAGGTTAACGAAGGAGAAGATTGGACAGAATTTGTTGCAAAAATTAATGTCGAAGATTTAAAAGGAACAGTTGTTGAGCATTTTGAGACAGTAGAACAGTCAGCAACAGATGCAGTGAATCTAGCACTAGCTGGAACTGGGTGGACAATCGGAAGCTGTGACGTTACAAAGCTTAGAACAGTTCGTAAGCAATATTCAAATAGCTACGATATACTGCTAGAGATTCAAAAAGCATATTCATGCGAAATGAGTTTCGACGCGATCAATAAAAAAGTATATATTTATCAATCAAGAGGAGCAGACAGAGGCGTTTATTTCATCGACAAGCTCAACTTGAAAAAACTTGAAGTGCAGAGAAATTCTTACGACTTTTGTACGCGTCTGATCCCAATCGGCAAAGATGGGCTAACGATCGAATCTGTGAATGGTGGTTTGAACTATATTGAAAACTATCAATATAGTTCAAAAGTTATAACAGCGTACTGGGAAGATAATCGTTACACGAATCCTGAGAGCTTAAAAGAAGATGCAATACTTCGCCTCAATGAGTTAAGTAAGCCAAGACGAGCATACAAAGCGGATGTTTTTGACTTAGCTAGTATATCTGACAAATATTCGATTCTTGATTATGACCTTGGCGATACTATTACGCTTATTGATGAGACAAAAGGAATCAAAGATAAACAGCGTATTGTAAAAACAATTGAATATCTTGATGAACCAGAAAAAAATCAAATCGAGATTGCGAATAGAGTACTGTCTCTTGATGATCTACAAGTCAACTTGATTGAGACATCTGAAACAGTTGATTCAATCACAACAACTGACGGTCAAGTAGTAGGTTCGAAAATCGACAGTGTTGATTACGCAAAAATCAAAAATGTTAGTATCGGCACTACTGACATTCAAGATGCTGCAATCACATCAGCGAAAATCGGTAACGCGCAAATCACGACCGCACACATAACAGATGCAGCTATTAATAATGCAAAGATTGCAACTGCTGCAGTTGATACTGCGAATATAAAAGACGCTGCGATTACAAACGCAAAAATTGCGAATGCGGCTATTGACAGTGCAAAAATAGCTGATGCCTCTATAACTACTGCCAAAATAGTCGATGGTAGTATTACTAACGCAAAAATAGCTAATGCAGCTATTGATAACGCCAAAATTGCAGACGCTTCAATATCAACTGCCAAGATTCAAACTGGTGCTATTACAACTGCCCTAATAGGAACAGGTGCAGTACAAACGGCACAAATTGCGGATGGTAGTATTACTGATGCTAAAATAGTATCTCTAACCGCTAATAAAATAACAGCGGGAACGATTGATGCTAATACAGTTAATATTGTCAATTTAAAAGCTGATAATATTACAACTGGTGCTTTAACTATTCAACCTAAAAACTATGTAAGAAACGGTAATTTTGTAAACGGTGGAACTAACTGGTCTGGATACTCAGATATAGTCGATGACGCCATTTTTGGTAAAATGGTTCATAAATCGGTAACTGACGGACAAATTCAAATTACTCAATACATTACAGATTTAAAAAACCACGGAACCTATACAATGTCGGGCATTGTTAAAGCATCAGATATAACAAAAATCAATGGTTTTGGTTTTGTCGTGTGGTATACTGACTCGAGTTATAGTGATTATACTTGGACTGCTGTAAATAAAATTGATTTGGGTAATGGATACTATAAATTATATAAAACTGGTTCAACAAATATTGCAAAAACTATAAATAGATTTGATATAAGAATTTGGACTGGTGCAAACACAACAGCAGAAGTCTGGGCAACTAATATAATGTTTCAAAAAGGTAGCCTTGCTACAGAATTTGTTCCACATGTTGATGAACAAATTTCTGATGGTGCTATAACAAATTCAAAAATCGCTAATGACGCAGTAGATGGAAATAAAATTGCTGATGGTGCAGTAACAAACACCCATATAGCAGCCAATACTATTACAGGGGATAAACTTGTCGCTGATGCAATAACATCACGTGAAATTGCAGCGGGGGCAGTTACTGCTAATGAACTTGCAGCTAATGCTATTACAGCAGGTAGTGCAGTCATAGCAGATGGTGCTATTACTAGTGCAAAAATTGGTGATGGACAGATAACTAACGCTAAAATTGCCAATCTTGCAGTAGACGCAGCAAAGATTGCTGACGCAACAATCACTGGTGCAAAAATTGCTAATGCGACGATTACAGGTGCTAATATCGCTTCTGCTACGATTGATACAGCAAATATTAAAGACGCAGCAATAACTAACGCTAAAATAGCTTCATTAGACGCTTCAAAAATTACGACTGGAACATTGGACGCTAATAGAATAGCTGCTGGTTCTATTACAGCAGACAAATTAAAAATAGGGACTACTAAAACATCGTCTTTATATGTTCGTGGTACTGGTTTAAATAGAAATGCTAATAGAGTTGTTAAGGTTGACGAGGTGTATTTAGTCAATGGTACTGGTCGAGGCTTAACACTTACAATTTTAAATAGAAGTGATCATTCACATGTTTCGTCAACAAACTATGATGTATATGGTGACGCTGCAGCAAGGGATAATTTAGCAAATGCACTAAATGCTTTAGGTAATGATAAGATAGTCATCCTAACAAGTTATGATGCAATAAGATTTAATTCAGCTTTAGAAACAGCTATTGAACGATGTGGCGGAGGTAACGTTAAAGACAGTTATCTCGCAACAAATTACAGATTACCTTATATATTAATCGGTATTCCTGGAATTGGTAAAGGAAAGGGTGTAGAAATTTTTACCAGTACTGCTTCTGATGCACCATATGCCGAAATTTCTACTTTAATTGTAGATGGCACTCCAGTTGGGATTAATACAGGTTTTACTAATACAACAATTATTGACGGTGGTCAGATCACAACAGGGACACTCGATGCTTCAAAAGTAAATGTTGTTAACTTAAACGCATCAAATATTACTACAGGGACGTTAAAATCAATAACACTTGATTCGGTTACAGGTACATTTTCAGGCTCACTATTTTCATCTTCTTTATATCTGTCTAATCCTAATATAGCCACTAGAGGTTGGACAGGTTTCTCTGTGCAACAAACAAATATAGGCGCAGATGGAACTTATGGTGAAATGTTTATGTCAACCTTTAATTTTGGAGAACAAAAAGTAGAGTTCGGTATAAACACTGGAGATTTAAGCAACATTACTTTACAAAATCACAACCAAATAAAAATATGGTCTGATTTAACTATATTTACTAAAGACGTTCAAGCAGACGGAGATTATTATCTTAATGCTAATCACCAAATTACAAGCAAATATAACAACGGTCCGATCTTAAAAGACCATGCAAACGGCAATATTACGCTTAATGCAGCTGGCGGTTCTTTATATTTAGGTTATTACAATACAGGAGTAATTTATAATCAAGTAAAAACGTTTATGCCATATTCTTCTGGTATAAAAGGCAATTCTACAGGTGCTACAAATATCGCTTATTTTTCATTTTACGAAAGCGATGGGACTACAAGACAAGGATGGGTTGGTGCAGGTAGTTCATCAAATAGCGATATATATCTTGCCGCTGATGTCGGCAGCGTCAGGCTGAATGCTTATAACTCTGTCGTTTATTTTGGGTCTGCTTCGATAGATTATAGTGCTGGTAATGCTCGTTGGAGACGTGATGCATCAAACTATATCTATCAAGATGGCACTCAAGTCGTGTTCTACATTGGTGGTGTTGCAAAGCATACATTTAGGTCTGATGGAACTAAGTCTGGAGGGTCAATAGTAGTCGATGGTAAAAATTACGGTATGTCACCTATCGACAGTCCGCGAACGTTGATCAGTGATCTCATGCAAGGAATCAATGTGTCAACGGCAGGAACAAAAGTTTATCTTGATTCGATTTTCTATAAAACTATCAATGGATACTCTCTTTTCTTTAACAAAAACGGAGTTGAAATAGTAGAACAAGCGCCTGACTATTTCGTCATAAAAAGTACTGACGTTGATAAGGTTGTAGATATCTTCGTTATAGGTACACGAGTTGGAGAAGAAGGAAAATACTATTATGACCTTGACGCTATTAATGAGTAACGGAGGGTTTCATCATGATAAAATGGCATAATGAAAAAAAACGAATTGAAGTAGCTGAGATTGATGATAAAGGAAACTTCTTGATTAACTCCATTATCCATGATGATCAGTTTGATGAAAATAAACATATCAAAGAAAAACCTCCAAAACATTTAAAAAAGCCAAAATGGGATAAGAAAAATAAGATGTGGAAGGAGTGAGAATAATATGCCAAAATTTGAGTTTAACGAAAATCAGGTTAACAATATCATGGTATTTCTAAATCGAGTGCCAGTAACTGGATTTAAGGAAATTGAAGCTATGAATGAGATTATAAGAATTTTTCAGAATCCAATAATTGAGCAAGATAAAACACCTAAAAAATAGGTGTTTTTATTATATGGAAAGCGGGTGATGGCATGGGAGACAACTACGAAAGCTTAGATGAACGGGTGAGGCAATTGGAAGTGAGGCAAGCTATGACTGAACAAAGGATGGATACAGTGGCACAGGATGTTAAAGAGATCAAGAATACATTAACCTGGCTCAACCGTCTCACTTTAGCTGCCGTCATAGCAGGTGTATTAAATCTTATCATAAAAATGTAGAGGAGGAATCGACTTGGATAGAATTATTACAGTTGATCAATTGATAGAAGAAATTAAGAAGTACGATCATGTTGAGCTGCATATACATCACACTTTTGCACCAAGTCATAAAGATTGGAACGGCCACAATGGATTAACATTACAGCAGGGCATGAGGAATTATCACATGACTAAGAAAAAATGGAGCGATATTGGCCAACACGTTACTTTGCTTCCGGATGGAATGTTTGTAACTGGCAGACCATTCAATGAAACGCCTGCTTCAATCTATGGACATAACCGTGGAGCTTTTGCTGTTGAGATGTTAGGGGACTTTGATTCTGGGCACGACATTCTGACTGGCGAACAAAAAGAATCGATTCTTAAGCTAGCTCGTTTCTTTGTAGATAAGGGCAAGTACATTCGTTTTCATCGAGAAAATGCTCCATGGAAAAGCTGTCCTGGTACTGGGATTGATAAAGACACATTCATGAAAGAAGTAAAGACGTTTCAATCTAAACCTATTTCAGTTCCTGCTAAGGAAACAGTACAAATTTTGAAGCGAGGAAGTCGTGGTGAAGATGTGAAGAAATTGCAGAACAAGTTGAACTCTCTTGGATTTAATTGCGGAACTGTTGATGGTGTGTTCGGCCTTAAAACAGAATTAGCTGTTCGAGCGCTACAAAAAGCTTCAGGGATTCTAATTGATGGTATAGTGGGCCCTAATACAATGAAAGCTTTAAATTCATACGTGGATTTACCAAATATCGTTTTAAGCCTCGGAAGTCGAGGTGACAATGTGGCCAAAGTTCAGATTGCATTGAATTCTCTTGGATTTAATTGCGGTGCTGCAGATGGAATCTTTGGACCTAAAACAAAGGCAGCGCTTATCAGTTTTCAAAATAAGTATGGTCTCGTTAAGGATGGTATTTACGGTCCAAAAACAAGACAAAAACTAATTGAAGTGAGGAGAGGATAATATGATAATGAATAGCACAGTCACATATTACGTTATTACGTTGGCACTCACAGCAGTGCTTTTTTTATTGCGATTTATCATTCGGAAATATGCAAAAGGTAAGATAGCTTTAATCATGCTCGGAGTTGAGAAAAAACTCTCAACCTGGGCAGCAAAAAAAGCAAGCAGCAAAGAAAAAAGACTTGCTGCTGAGAGAATGATTGTTGAAAAGTTTTATCCTTTGTTGCCTGCATGGATCAGATTGTTTGTGAGTGTTGATTGGTTAGTTAAACAGATTGATGTATTGTACGTTGAGATGCTGGATTATCTCGATGATGGTAAGAATAATAGCTCAATATAAAACGAATCCCCTCTGGCCAAGATAAGGCTAGAGGGGACTTCTAATAAAAGTTCTTAGTTAATGTATACAAAACTATTAGTTTTGGATATAATATAGATGAGGGATCGGGGTTAGCCCGGTCGTCCGCCCAGAATTCTCTGTGGCGGTTTATTTTTTTATATAAGGAATTTTTTTAGGCCCCACCCAATATAATTCGGGTATTTAAACAGTTTACGTTCCACCACTTCAAAAGCTAAATCTTTAGTATTATAAACAAAATATTTGTAAATAGGATATGAGACAAGATCTGCATACTCTAAAATTACAAAAGATTTTTTACCATTATCAATATCAGACCATTTGGGATTAAAATAAGCTCCCTTTAAATGTCTGAAATGACTAGCTGGCTTTTTAATAGTCCCGTTCTCGATAACTTCCACAATATGCTTTAAAACAAATTTATCCTCTTTTTTTCCTCTTGCCTCCAATAAAATAATACCATCCTTGTTTAACTCATTTAACCTGTGACAATATCGTTCAAGAATAAAATCAACAGTTAAATGGTAGGGGTGATAAGGATTTACATATTTTTTATAGTGTTCTTCTTTATTTATGCTGGCAGATATTATCTTTCCTGGTGCTCTTTCTATCATCCTACTTAAATCTGTTATAAACGATTTGTAATCAATTTTATCGAAAGGACTTTCTTTTTTTCTAATTTCCTTTGAATGAAAAACAACTCTTTTTTCTGCATCCTTATATGGATATAATCCTTCTTTCCAATAAGTAAATTTAATGTCATTCATTAAGTTCTTAAGTCGCTCATATTCTTCTAGGTTCGTAACAACACCTGTAAGAGTAAAAATTTTGCTTGGTTGGGGAACTGTTTGGTTCTTATCAATAATTTTTCTGATGCTTTTCAAATCAGCAGTTCCATTTTCATCCATACCCATTATAAAATCTATATTGTCAGGCCAATAATTTAGAATTGTTGGTCTTTTTTTCCAATCCATTCTCTTTCACCTATATTCTGTAATTTTAAAATACAAAATTAATTATATATTTAATTTTTTATTCTGAGTAATAAAAAATTAAAAATTTTAGATAAAAAGGTTCTATTTTCCACTTTGCCCGCATATGCTGTAGCGTAAGCGCAGCTTTAGCAAGCAGCGATACAGCTTCATAGCCAAAGTCCATCCTTCTTTCCTAATAGGATAGAAGGTTTTTTATTTACCCTCTGTGATTAGTTTCCATTAAATCGTCAATACTATTTCCAAGAGGAGTGGTATAAAATGGGCGATTTAATTGGTGCAGGCATTCTTATAATTGGAACAGTATTATCATTTGTTTTTTTTCTAACAAGATCGAAGGATAATAATAATGAAGTAGCAATAGACGGTGAGAGATTGAAAACGGAATCTCCTATTGAACGACGTTTATACGATGCGTTAACCTCACGTGGGCATTATATAGTTACACAATATCCAATGGGAAAGTATAGGATCGATATAGCATTGCCCCAAAATAAAATTGCTATTGAATGTGATGGTCACCAATTTCATTCCAGTAAAGAAGCTAAAGAACGTGATAAAAGGAAGGATAAGTTCTTGCGTTCAAAAGGATGGAAAGTTATAAGAATTCCTGGATGGATGATCTATAAGTCATTGCCGAGAGTAATTAGAATTATTGAGGATGAGATCAAGGATGAGGCTTTAGTTTAGAATTCTATCCGCTGTCACTCGGCAGGGGATTTTTTTTTGTTTATTGCGACATGTTTCGACAGATTTTGTATAGGAAATATGATATTTTTGGGAATGAAAAAATACATAAGGGGGATACAGATATGAGCGAAAAATTAAAGAAACCTTTCTACAAACGCTGGTGGGTGTGGGTGCTGGCTGTCGTCATCATTGGAGCGATCGCGTCCGGTGGAGGGGAAGACAGCACTAAACCGGCCAGTACAGAGCCAAAAAAAGAGGTCAAGACTGAAGTTAAAAAAGAGGATCAAGAAACATCAATAGCAACAACATCTTCTAAAGAAAATAATGTCCCGCGAGAATATAAAGCGGCATTAGAGAAGGCAAAAATATATGCTGAAACGATGCACATGTCAAAAGCAGCGATATACGATCAGTTAGTTTCGGAGTACGGCGAAGCATTCCCGAAAGAAGCGGCTCAATATGCGATCGACAATCTTGAGTGGAACTGGAAAGAGAATGCATTGAAAAAAGCACAAACTTATGCAAAAGAAATGAACATGTCTAATTCGGCAATCTATGAACAGTTAATCTCTGAACATGGCGAAAAATTCACCAAGGAGGAAGCGCAATACGCTATTGATAATTTGAAATAATAAGCAGAAGCCTACTAACTTTGAGTAGGCTTCTGTTGTGCATAAAAAAGAAGGCGGATCGCTCCGCCTTTTTTGTCGCCCACAAAACACCCACAAAAATATTGTGGGTGGCATTTTGATTCGGTGTGTCGAAACGTGAAAACCTTGATAAATCAACATTTACGAGGTGTTATTTTCTCATAAAAAGAGTAAAAATAATCAAGTTCGAGATGGAAGGT
>NZ_JBLWIF010000011.1:0-33650 GCF_048381575.1 Tepidibacillus sp. LV47 | reverse complement strand
GTATCGCCTTGCCAAGGCGAGGGTCGCGGGTTCGAATCCCGTCGTCCGCTCCATTTTTATTGCAATGTGCGTCCTTAGCTCAGCTGGATAGAGTGTCTGACTACGAATCAGAAGGTCGGGAGTTCGAATCTCTCAGGACGCGCCATCCTGATACGGGGTGTGGCTCAGCTTGGTAGAGCACCTGGTTTGGGACCAGGGGGTCGCAGGTTCAAATCCTGTCACCCCGACCATTAAAATGGAATATTCCTTATCGAGCGGGTGTAGTTCAATGGTAGAACTCCAGCCTTCCAAGCTGGCGGCGTGGGTTCGATTCCCATCACCCGCTCCATTTTTTTATAATCATTATTTGCTAAACACTTTTCAAGTTGCAATTTTTACATTCTAGTGCTAACATAGCTATAATCAATGATAATAAAAAGTGAATATGAAAATGGGGAGCTTGAGAGCTCTTGCTGAGAGGGTATTCTGTTTATAATACCGACCCATATAACCCTATCTGGGTAATGCCAGCGTAGGGAAACTGTTTATTGTACATATATATTTGATTTCTTTTGCTGGCCTAATGGGTCAGCTTTTTTATTAAAAATTTTACAATTTGAAAGGATAGAGGGTTTAAATGCCTGTAATTAATCTTAGTTTTCAAGTCATTCTAAAAGTTCCAGATGTAGATACCTGATTATCCGAAGGGAGTTACGATAGAAGAGAAGATAAGAAAGTATCCGAGTTGATTGAATGAAGAAGATCAAAAACCTTTTTCTAGCCTTTTTATGATTGTTTTTAGTCTTTTGCTATGGGAATTCTTCGTGAGATTATTTCAAGTTGAAATTTGGAGTAATGGGAAAATATAATGCTGATTTTAATAAAGTGGAATTTTTGACGGTAGGAGATGCAGATTTCTTTGCGATCGCCAAACGTGATGTTGACTTTGAGTGGATTTATTATGGATGGAGAAAGCCTATACAAATGAATTTTTACCGAAAAAATAGGGATGGAGGAAGATGACTACCTTTAAATTAGAACTAAAACAAATCTGCAAGGAATACCCATTACAAAATGGAAGTTTTAAGACATTAGAAGATATTTCGATGCAAATTAAAAAAGGTGAATTTGTTTCGATTATCGGCCCTAGTGGGAGCGGGAAAAGCACTTTGTTTAATATCATCAGCGGCTTGGAACCTCCCACAAAGGGGGATATTTTGCTTGATGGCAAGTCGATTAAGAATAAAAAAGGCTTTGTCAGTTATATGCCGCAAAAGGATCATCTTTTACCCTGGAGAACAGTTTTGGATAATGTGATTTTAGGAATGGAGATTAAAGGGATACCAAAAGCTAAGGCAAGGGAAAAAGCTTTAGAACATCTTGACGTTTTTGGGCTAAGTTCATTTGCTTATGAATATCCCTCAGCATTATCTGGCGGAATGAGACAAAGGGCAGCTCTTCTTCGTACGATCTTATTAGATAACAATGTATTATTATTAGATGAACCGTTTGGTGCTTTAGATGAAATGACAAGAATGAAAATGCAACATTGGTTACTAGAAATTTGGGAGAAATATCATCACACGATTCTCTTTGTTACTCATAGTATTGATGAAGCGGTCTATCTATCTGATCGTGTCTATGTTTTTTCTCATCGTCCAGCCCGAGTAAAAGAGATAGTCGAGATTGATTTGCCTCGACCAAGAGATCCTAGCATGATTACAGGAGAGAATTTTTCCCGATTAAAAAAAAAGCTTTTGACTTTACTTAGTTAAGAATAATTTAGATTTCGCTTCTAATCATCCTCTCTTTTTTCATATAAAACTTTCCTTACTTTTATTTAGTTTGATTTTATTCATAGGAATTTTTTATGCAGGTTGCGAAAAGAATATTATGAAAAACATGCATTTACGGACGAGAATAAAAAGGAATTGCAAAAACAAACCATCGATTTAAAAGAATTAGAAAATGCAAATATGAGTCTGAATTAAAGGATACAAATTGGGTACCAAAAATGGTACCCTTTTATCATAGATAAAAATTTCGATAAAAACGATAATAATGAAATCAAAAAAGAGAAAAATCCCGTTTTAAGTTAAATGGAAGAAGGATAGGAAAGGTGAATTAGCGAATAAGTTTAAAACATATACTAGGGATAATCGGTTATTGGAGGACAAAGAAGATGGATTACATCTTTAATATATTAGACGATGTTGTCGATATTTTATTAGTTAGTTATGTGATCTATAAATTGCTAATGCTTGTTCGAGGTACACGAGCGATCCAATTATTAAAAGGGATCATGGTTATCGTCGTCGCTTGGTTAGTTAGTACATATTTCGAATTAAGAACACTTCAATGGTTAATGTCGCAAGCTTTTACTTATGGTGTTCTAGCCATCATCATCATTTTCCAACCAGAATTAAGACGTGCACTCGAACAATTAGGAAGAGGAAGTTTTTTTTCACGATCTAGCCATTTCCAGGAAGAAGTGGTTACCAAGATGATCCATGAAATTGTTGAATCCTTCCGTTATTTATCGAAAAGGCGGATTGGGGCACTGATTGTGATTGAACGAGAAACAGGTTTAAATGATTATATTGAAACAGGAATTGATTTACATGCAACGGTAACTTCCCAATTGATTATTAATATTTTTATTCCCAATACGCCTTTACATGATGGAGCTGTGATTATCCGAAAAGGGCAAATTATGGCTGCTGCATGCTATCTTCCCCTTTCTGAAAATCCCTTTATCAGTAAGGAATTAGGAACGCGTCATCGAGCTGCAATTGGTGCTTCTGAGGTGTCTGATGCGATTTCCCTTGTTGTTTCAGAAGAAACAGGTCACTTATCTATTGCCATCAATGGGCAAATTGAAAGGGGTTTAACACCAGAACGGTTAGAGAAAAAGCTGCTAGAAGAATTACGACCTGTTGCAAAAACAACAAATTTATTCAGGTCAAAGAAAGGGGATCTTGATGGATAAATGGTTGAAGAATAATAATGTAGTCAAAGTTTTATCACTCATATTAGCAATCATGCTTTGGATGGTCGTTAATATGGGCCAAAAAACTAACCCTAGTTTAAATCCCATTGAACAAACAGAAAACACATATATATATGAAACCAATGTGATTCCAAAATATAATGAAGAATTATATGTTGTCGATGTTTTAACCAAAAGAGTAACCGTTATTTTAAAAGGGAGTCCAAACATAATCGGACAATTACGGGATGGCAAGATTTTTGATAAAGGCCAATTTTTTGTAGATCTAACCCCTTATAAAAAAGGAACCTATGATGTGCCGATCCAGTATACTGGTTTTCCAAGGGGCATCGATATTGAAATACAACCCCGAACATTAAAAGTAAAAATTGAAGAAAAACATCGGATAGAAATGTCTATTCTTGTTGACCAACTAGGAAAAGCTGCAGAAGGGTTCCAAACGGGTGAACCAATTGTTACCCCAACGAAAGTTCATATTGCAGGTACAAAAGATGAAGTAGAAGCTGTTGCCTTTGTTAAAGCTTTTATTAATGTAGAAAATGCCAACAAAATGATTATCGAGCAAGTTCCACTTCATGCCTTGGATAAAAAAGGAAATCCTGTGAAAGTGGAGATTACTCCACAAACAGCAGAAGTGAAAATTCCTGTAACCAGCCCATACAAAATCGTTCCCTTGACCTATAAAATGATTGATGAGCCAAAAACAGGATTGGCGATTGAATCGATTGATTTGAAAACGAAAGAAGTAACTTTATATGGTCCAAAAGATACGGTAAATAAATATGAAGTATATCAAGGTCCCAATGTTTCAGTTGCAAACTTACCATTAGGGAAAAATTTCGTTTCATTAAAAATCCCTGTTGCATCTGAATTATATAAAATCGAGCCAGATCAAATTCAATTGGAAATTACCATTGTGAAATCGAAAAAGAAAGACTTCGAAAATATACCCATTGATTTAAATGGATTAGGTCGAGGTTTGAAAGGAAAAGTAATTTCATCGAGAAATACAAGAATAACTTTAGAAGGAGCACCAAAGATCCTGGATTTGCTCCAAAATGATGATATTCAAGCTTTTGTTGATCTAACCAACTTGCCACCTGGGGAGCATGAGGTAGAGGTTCAATATAACGTGCCTTTATACACCAAGGTGATCAATGCAATAGAGAAAGTAAAAGTCCAAATTGTAAAGGAGTAAAATACATGGCCATTCGGATCTCGAACATCAAATTACCCCTTGAGCACACAGAAAGAGATTTAGTCGAAGCAATCGAAAAGAAACTCCGAGTTCCTTTAAAAAAAATAAAGAAGTACGAAATCGTAAAACGGTCCATTGATGCTAGAAGAGATGTCCGTTTCGTTTATCAAATTGAAGCTACATTAACCATCGACGAAAAAAAACTGGTTGAAAAATTACGTACACAAGATGTGCAAATTGTGAAAGAAAAAAAGAAAAAAGAATTAATTCCCGGGGATAAAGAATTACTTTATCCCCCTATTATCATCGGTGCAGGGCCTAGTGGTTTGTTTGCCGCATTGGAACTTGCCAAGCATGGTTATCGACCTTTGATTCTTGAAAGAGGTAAAGATGTTGAACGAAGAAGTAAAGACATTCTTCACTTTTGGCGTACAGGAGAGTTAAACATCCATTCCAATGTTCAATTTGGTGAAGGAGGAGCAGGTACTTTTTCTGATGGTAAATTAACCACTAGAATTAAAGACTCACGCATCGATCAAGTCTTTCAAACGTTTGTGGAAGCAGGTGCTCCAAAAGAAATCCTTTATGTTCATAAACCACATATTGGTACTGATAATTTGAAAAAAATCGTTTATAATTTACGTCAGCGACTGATAAAAATGGGAGCCATCATTAAATTTGATTCCCTTGTTACCAATTTGATCATCGAACATGGGAAAGTCGTTGCTCTTGAGGTAAATCATAAATACCAAATCCCTGCCCAAGTTGTCATTATGGCAATTGGTCATAGTGCAAGGGATACATATGAAATGCTTTACCAACAAGGGGTTAAAATTCAGGGGAAACCCCTAGCTATTGGCGCAAGAATTGAGCATCCCCAACAATTGATCAATGAGGCACAATATGGTCGTTATGCCAATGCTCCCCAGTTAGGAGCTGCTGATTATACCTTGGTAAAAAAGGCTGGAGAAAGTGATGATGACAGGGCTTGTTATTCTTTTTGCATGTGCCCTGGCGGAGTTGTTGTAGCTGCAGCTTCAGAAAAGGGAATGGTTGTCACTAATGGGATGAGTTATTATAGCCGTGCTTCTAGGGTGGCTAATAGTGCCTTAGTAGCTACTGTTTCTACCGATGATTTTAAGGGAGACGATCCTTTAGCAGGGGTACGCTATTTACGAAAATATGAGAAAAAAGCATATCAACTTGGTGGCGGTGGTTATAAAGCACCTGCACAAAAAGTAGGAGATTTTCTTGATGGAGTTCCTTCCAATGATTTTGCTGATGTTCCCTTTCGGCCTACTTATCGACCAGGGATCACACCAAGTGATTTACATTTTGCACTTCCTGATTTCGTTAGTAAATCATTAGAACAAGCAATTCTTGAATTTGGCAAAAAACTGCGGGGCTATGATTCAAGAAATGCGGTATTAACAGGAGTGGAAACAAGAACTTCTGCCCCTGTGCGCATTCCACGAAAAGACGACTTTCAATCGGAGAATGTAGAAGGTTTATATCCAGCAGGAGAAGGAGCAGGGTATGCTGGTGGAATTGTGAGTGCCGCTGTTGATGGGATACGGGTAGCCGAGCACTTAATTGAAACATATAGACGACCTAGGAAAGTTTTTGAGGAGGAAGATCTAGAATGGGAAAATATTTCGGAACCGACGGAGTAAGGGGTATTGCGAATCAAGAATTAACACCAGAACTAGCTTATCGTTTGGGAAGAGTTGGAGCCTATATTTTAACGAAAGAAACGAAAAAACCGACGATCGTTATCGGTCGAGATACGAGAATTTCAGGGGAAATGTTAGAAAGTGCAATGATTGCTGGGATGCTATCTATTGGGGCCAATGTGATTCGCTTAGGTATCATTACTACTCCTGGGGTAGCCTATTTAACGCGAATATTAAAAGCGAATGCAGGTGTGATGATCTCAGCTTCTCATAATCCAGTAGAAGATAATGGGATCAAATTTTTTGGTGCTGATGGTTATAAACTTTCTGATGAAACAGAACTTGAAATAGAATCTTATCTTGATCAAGAAGAGGATAATCTCCCACGTCCCATTGGCGGAGAAATTGGACGAGTAGAGGAGCGTTATGATGCCAAAGATATCTATTTAGAATATCTCAAAACCACTATTTCTCATCGTTTTGATGGCTTAAAGATTGTACTTGATACGGCAAATGGCGCTGCTTATGAGCTTGCTCCAAGATTATTTCAAGAATTAGGTGCAAAAGTTATTCCTTTATATCATCAACCAGATGGTACGAATATCAACGAAAATTGTGGCTCAACTCACCCAGAATCATTAAGACAAAAAGTGATTGAACATCAAGCCGATCTGGGACTTGCCTTTGATGGTGATGCGGATCGTTTAATTGCTGTGGATGAAACAGGTCGGATCATTGATGGGGATTTTGTGATGTTCATTTGTGGACAAGCAATGAGCGAAAAAGGGCAATTAAAAAAGAATACCATCGTAAGTACCGTAATGAGCAATCTAGGTTTTTATAAAGCGATTGAAAACCTTGGATTAAAAAGCGTCCAAACCAAAGTAGGGGATCGCTATGTAATGGAAGAGATGCGCAAAGAGGGATATAATCTAGGAGGAGAACAATCAGGTCATATTATCTTCCTTGATTACAACACGACTGGTGATGGAATCTTAACAGCGATCCAATTAGTCAATGTTTTAAAGGAGAAAAAATCATCATTATCACATCTAGCAAATCAGATGAAAAAATATCCCCAAGTGCTTGAAAATGTTAGAGTAGCGGATAAATCCAAATATGCGAATAATCCAGTCATTGAAAAAGCAATTCGTGAAGTGGAACAAAAATTAGGGGATGAAGGCCGAGTTTTAGTTCGCCCTTCAGGAACTGAACCATTAATTCGTGTAATGGCAGAAGGACCAGATGAGGATCAACTAAGAGATTATGTGAGTCAAATAATTCAAGTAGTCAAAAACGAATTATCGTGATATGATATAAGATGTTGTGTGGGAAGCAAATTGCTTCCCACATCATATAATATAGTGAATTGATTCATAGAGAGAAAGGAGGATAGAGGGAAAATAGAATAAAAAGCGCCTGAACTACAAGTACGGTTTACCATGTTCCTTGTAGTTGACGAGGATGAAGGTGATCGAATTATCGGCGGATGCCTTCCGGTAGACATGAATACCGTTAAAATAAAGCTAAAAAAGATAGGGCGACCTATCTGACAAAAGCTTTATTATCATGTACTTTCTATAAATGCTCTTTGTAAATTCTTTGGAATACAGAAGTAATACAGAAAGAAAACAAGGAGATGTCGGGGGCAAATCCCCTGATTATCAGAGATTTTGCCTCCGATAACAATAAGGAGGATATTACATCAATGTGTGGAATCGTAGGTTATATTGGTCAGCGTGAAGCTCAACCAATTCTGATAAATGGTTTAAAGAAATTGGAATACCGCGGTTATGATTCAGCTGGTATTGCCGTTTATGAAAATGGGGAAATCCGTTTACAAAAATCCGTTGGGCGCTTGAGCAATTTAGAAGAAAAATTAGCAAAAAGCCCAATGGAAGGGAGCTTAGGAATCGGTCATACACGTTGGGCTACCCATGGTCGTCCATCGGATATGAATTCCCATCCTCATATGGATGAAAGACAACAATTTGCTGTTGTTCATAACGGAATTATCGAGAACTTCCTGGAGATCAAAGAGGAGTTACTCAAAAAAGGGGTTACATTCAAATCAGAAACAGACACAGAAGTGATCGCTCATTTATTAGCGGATCTTTATGATGGAGATTTGGTTTCTACTGTTCGTAAAGCGGTTGCTAAAATGAAAGGAGCATATGCATTAGGGATTATTAATATCAATGAACCTGACAAATTAGTAGCCGTTCGTTTAGCGAGCCCTCTTGTAGTAGGACTTGGAGAAAATGAAAACTTTATCGCATCTGACATTCCAGCTTTGATCGAACATACTCGTGATGTCTATATCTTAAATGATGGGGAAATGGCGGTCATTACTGCCGATCGTGTTCAATTAATGACAACCACTGGTGAATTGATTGAACGTACACCATTCCATGTAGAATGGGATGTGGAAACTGCAGATAAAGGCGGTTATGACCATTACATGTTAAAAGAAATCCATGAGCAACCTCGTGCTTATCGAGAAACATTAAATTACCGAATTGATTACGAGAATCAGCGAGTGGATTTAAGCAAGGAAATTCGCTTAACAGAAGATGAGATTCGTGCTATTGATAAAATTCATATCGTTGCATGTGGTACTGCTTATCATGCTGGAATAGTGGGGAAATATGTGATTGAGCGTTTAGTTCGCATTCCAGTAGAAGTGGATGTCGCATCAGAGTATCGCTATCGTAACCCCCTTATTACGCCAAACACCTTGGTTATGGTCATTAGTCAATCGGGTGAGACCGCAGATACCCTTGCTGCTTTAAGAGAAGCTCAGAAATTAGGAGCAAAAGTATTAGCCATCACCAATGTGAATGGGAGTTCTGTGGCCCGTGAAGCAGACGAAGTATTACTTACTCATGCTGGTCCAGAGATTGCAGTTGCTTCAACCAAAGCTTATACTGCTCAATTGATTGCCATTTATTTATGGGGATTATATCTCGCTCAAATCCGTAAGACCCTAAGCAAAGAAGAAATCGCAAAATATATTCAAGCATTGAATCAATTACCTACACAAGCGGAAAAATTATTAGAGTTTGCCCCAACGATGAAACAATTTGCAGAGCGTTATGCTCACTATGAAGATTTATTCTTCATTGGCCGTAGTCTTGACTATGCCGTTTCCCTAGAAGGGTCACTTAAACTAAAAGAAATTTCTTACATTCACTCTGAAGCTTATCCAGCAGGGGAATTAAAACATGGGACATTAGCTTTAATCACGAATGATGTGCCTGTCATCGCCTTAGCAACACAAGAAGATGTATATGAAAAAATGGTAAGTAATATTAAAGAAGTTAATGCACGGGATGCTTATATCCTTGGGATTACCCTCGAAGGAAATGAAGAAGAATTAAGCAAATCTGTAAACGAAGTGATTGCAATTCCACGTACTATGCCATTACTAACACCAGCACTATCTGTGATTCCATTACAATTACTCGCTTATTATGCAGCTTTAGCCCGTGGAAACGATGTGGATAAGCCACGTAACCTCGCGAAGAGCGTGACGGTGGAGTAAAAATATTTTAAATATACTATTTATTGTATTTCCCATTTCTACCTTTTCCCCGTGCGAAAAAAGTGATACTAATTGGGATGAAATTAGGGAAAAGGATAAAGGATTAAGTCTTTACAGAATAACGAAGGGATAAGTGGTAGAGCCTTGATAAATGCGGGATTTACGCCACTTATCCCTTTTTCCTTTTATCCATGAACCCGCCCTTTTGGATCAACTTTTTTCACACAAATTAGAGCAGTATTTGAAAAATTATAGGAGAAATAATACTACTTCACAGAAAAACTTTATTTCCTCCCATAAAATCCCATGCTTATTTTATGCGGGCTTAAGGGGAGGGGAAGGGGTTTTTTTAAATTAACAGCGAACTTTATTATCTGGTAGAAATTAGGAGTGTTGGTGGAGTGGAGATTATTTTAAATATACAACATGCTTTTACATTCATATACAGTTAAAAATATTTTGATTTCTCTTAAGTTCATTTTATTCACATCATAAGTATTTACTTATATATTTTATAATATCATATTATTTTACTTATGTAAAAACAAGTTTTAAAATGTTATTAAAATGTTATATGGAAGAGATGTTTTATATGTTATTTAACGAAGGTAAAATTGGAAATATTAAATTGAAAAACAGGTTCGTTATGCTGCCTACAGTTACAAATCTATCTAACAGCGGCTTTGTAAGTGATAGAGAGCTGGAATATTATAACAGAAGGTCAAAAGATGTTTCATTAGTTATTGTAGAAGCAAGCTATGTAAATAAATTCGGCAAATTTTTTGCCAACCAGCTTGGCATAGATGATGATGACAAAGTAGAGGGTCTTAAGAAACTGTCGGATTTACTGCATAAAAATGATGCAAAAGCGGGTATACAGCTTGCTATGCATAATCCCAAATATAAGCCGTCAGATTTTACAAAAGGGCAGATACAGGATTTTGTTAAAGATTTTGCATATGCGGCAGTCAGGGCAAAGAATGCAGGATTTGACCTTATTGAGCTTCATTATGCACATGGTTGGTTTGTCAATCAATTTTTATCGCCGGATGTAAACAAAAGGAAGGATGAATATGGCGGCAGACTTGAAGGAAGGAGCAAGTTTGCTGTTGATATACTGAAAGAAGTTAAAAAACATGTTCCAGATTTAACTGTTATATGTAGAATCAATGCTAGTGATTTTACAGATGGCGGTTTTAGCATTGAAGAAAGTATAGAATTTGCAAAACTACTTGAAAGATACGGTGCTGACGGCCTTGATGTTTCAGCTGGAGTGGGTTCGACATCAGAATACCATATATCACCAATGGGTATAAAGGATAAACCTTTATTAGAATTTTTAAAGAAAATAAAAGAGAATGTGAATATACCTGTTATAGCAGCTAACAAACTTGGATTTGCAGGCGACTGGGAAGAAATATTAAATAACAATATAGCTGATTTTGTTGGCATTGCAAGAGGGCTTATCTGAGAGCCAGACTGCATCGCAAAATTAAGAGATGGCAACACCGATGATATAAGATATTGCATTCACTGCAATCAGGCGTGTATTGCATATATTTTAAAAGGTTTACCTGTGTCATGTATGATTAATCCTGAAGTTGGTAGAGAAAATGAATTTGATATTAAAACTGATAAACCTCTAAATATTGCTATAATTGGCGGTGGACCTGCAGGTATGTCTGCAGCAAAATATCTTGCGAAGAAAGGTCACAATGTCGAGTTATATGAAAAAGATAATAAAATTGGAGGACAGTTAAACGCTGCAAAAATACCGCCTCATAAAGATGAAATAGGCAGAGTTATAGAATATCTGAAAAGAGATTTAAAAAAATATAAAGTAAAAATACATTTAAATAAAAATATAACCTTAAATGATATAAAAGAAATGCCGTATGATAAATTTGTTATTGCAACAGGTTCTAAACCCGGAAAAATAGTTTTGGAAATGGATGTAAATTCTTATAATGCAATAGATGTTTTATATGGAAATTTACCAAGAGGAAATGATATTGCAATAATTGGAGGCGGTCTTACGGGTCTTGAAACAGCCGAATATCTTGCGAAAAAAGGCAAGAATGTAACAGTCTTTGAGGCTAAGGATGAGGTGGGAGAAGGAATATTCCCAATGATAAGAAAGCTGCTTTTAAACCGGCTTAAAAACCTTAATGTCAATATATTTACAAAAACTGTGATAAAAGAAATATCTGGTGGGAAAATCTTATATAGTGTTAATGGTGCTTATAAGGTATTAAAAGTTGACGACGTAGTTACGGCGGTCGGGAATTTACCTGATAAGGAATTTACGGAATTGACGAATGATGGAAGGTATTACTTTATTGGCGACTGTAAGAGCGTAGCTTCAGCAGTAGAAGCAATTAGAGATGGTGCAGAACTGTCACTTATAATTTAAGAGGTGATATTATGACTATATATGATGAATATATCGACATAAAAAATAGCAGAATCCATTATTTAAAAGCAAAAAATGATAATAGCGAAGGTACTGTAATTCTATTGCATGGTAAAAAGTATAATGCTTATGATTGGGTAAACTCAGGAATAATTGATAGATTGAATAATGAAGGATTTGAAGTGATAGCACTTGAACTTCCAGGATATGGTTTATCTGAGGATTTGAATTTAGAAAAAGAAGATTTTTTACATGAATTTGTAGTTCAATTAAATATTGAAGCATTTCATCTTGTAGGTCCATCTTTCAGTGGAGAAATATCTATAAAATTTGCACTTAAATATGGAAGTATGCTTAAAACTTTAACAATTATAGATAGTATAAATGTAGACAAATACGGGGAATTGTTAAAAAATATAAGAGCCAAAACACTGATTGTATGGGGTAAAAACGATGATATTGCGCCATATGAATTTGCAGGTATGTTGAAATATAATATTATTAATAGTACCTTATTCACATTTGATAATTTAGGCCATACATGTTACTTTGATGAGCCTGAAATATTTTCAGATGTGTTGATGAAATTTATAAAAACTTTTTAAAAATAATAGCGGTTTTGGCCGCTATTATTTTTGTATGAGTAAAATTATGAAAAGTATGATGCATTTTTCTGCGCCTATTGCAATGAATGGTTAGAATAAAAAACTCAAAAAACTCATGTTAAAAGTCATGGTGATAATGGGGTAGAAAACCTTATTAGACCCATGGCTTTTATTTTTAGATGGAAGGCTCAAGGGTAACTTTTCCCCTTTCATTCCCATTTTCATGGACATTAATTGCCAACATTTTTTTTAATGAGATACGAAATGGATCTTCTTCCCTTGCACTAGAATTGTTTATAATCTCGTGTGGTACCTTAGAATTAAGGAACCATATGATATAATCAAAGAGATTTACATTTTCGTGAAAAGGAGAGGTTAAATGGAATGCGTAGTATCACCTACGGGGAAGTCTCCTTTGAAAGAATGTGCCAAATTATAAGCAACTATATTTCTAATGATAAAGGACAGGAATATAAAATTTCAGTTGGAACCGATTCCCAAAATTTTGATTTAACAAAGACCGTGATTGTCGTTGCTGTGTGGAACGTTGGGAAGGGTGGAATCTTTTTTTACGATATTAAAAGAGTTCGCAAAATAACGAATCTAAGGCAGAAAATTTTTTATGAGACGAGTCAAAGTATAGAAAAATGGCAAGTAAATTAGCGTTGCATTTAGAACAAGAAGGTCGATTGTTTGAGATTGGGATTCATGTGGATGCAGGAGAGGATGGTCCAACTTCAAAGATGATTCCTGAAATCGTAAGTTTTGTAAATGCTTGTGGTTTTCAATGCAAGACAAAACCGGATTCTTATGCTGCTTCTTCAATCGCAAACAAACTTTCCAAATAACTGGCAATTCAACGAAAGATATTGTTGCTTGTAATTGGTTACAGAGATAAGTTGTAGTTTTTAGAATAGTTTAAAAAAAAGAATCTAAAGTAAAAGGTTGTAAATTCTCCTAAAAATCTTTATAATAGTACATGTTTTGTCAAAAGTATCATAATAAGTTGTGGCCACAATTTTCAAATAAATTTAAATCCTTTTGAGATTGCAAATTTAAAATAGGAGAGGAGATAAAATGGCACAAAACAATAACAACACAAAGGAATTCCGGCCTTTTATTGCAGCTGATAAAGTTCTGCCAGAATTCACGAAAACGTCATTCCTTCTAGGAATTCTTTTAGCTGTGATATTTGGTGCTGCAAATGCCTACTTAGGGCTAAAGGTAGGAATGACGATCAGTGCATCCATTCCTGCAGCCGTTATTTCAATGGGAATCATTAGAGGTATTTTTAAAAAGGACTCTATTTTAGAAAATAACTTAGTGCAAACCATTGGTTCTGCTGGAGAATCTCTTGCTGCTGGGGCAATCTTTACATTACCAGCTCTTTATATTTGGACAACACAATGGAAAATGGGATCCCCAAGTTTATTAACGATCACCCTTATTTCGTTAATTGGTGGAACCCTTGGTGTTTTATTTATGATTCCTTTAAGAAAAGCATTAATCGTAAAAGAACATGGAGTTCTTCCTTATCCAGAAGGAACGGCATGTGCAGAAGTTTTATTAGCAGGTGAAGAAGGTGGAGAAAAAGCAAAAACCACTTTCCTAGGACTGGGAATCGGAGCTATTTATAAGTTTATTGCTGATGGTTTCAAGTTGTTCCCTAGTGAAATTGAAACACCAATCCCTGGATATAAAGGGGCTGCCATTGGTGGGGATGTATTACCTGCACTTCTTGGGGTTGGTTTCATTATTGGCCCGCAAATTTCAGCATACATGTTAGCTGGTGCAGTGATCGGCTGGTTTGGACTCATTCCTTTAATCGATTATATCGGAAGTATGGGGAAAATCATTATGTACCCAGCAACTGTTCCAATTAGTGAATTGGGTTATTGGGGAATTTGGGACAGCTATATCCGTTATGTGGGTGCTGGAGCCGTTGCATTTGGTGGGATCTTTAGCTTAATTAAATCATTACCTTTAATTATCCAAACATTCAAGGATGCAATCAAAGATTATTCTGGTGGCATTGGTGGAAAAGCAACAGAAAGAACAGATCAAGATATTTCATTAAAACTTGTTTTAATTGGAGTTCTTGTTATCATTCTTGCAATGATGATGTTACCCATTATCCCTGTAGGGTTTGTAGGGGCTTTATTAATCGCAATTTTTGGTTTCTTCTTTGCGACGGTTTCTTCTCGAATTGTTGGGCTTGTAGGTAGTTCATCCAACCCCATTTCTGGAATGACAATCGCAACTCTTATCATTACAGCGATTATTTTTAAAGCGACGGGAAATGATGGAAAAGAAGGCATGATTGCAACTTTAATTGTTGGTTCGATCATCGCGATTATCGCTGCCATCGCTGGTGATACCTCTCAAGATTTAAAAACAGGATTTCTTGTAGGAGCGACTCCGAAAAAACAACAAATCGGAGAAATTATTGGTGTTGTTGCTTCTGGGTTAGTCATTGGTTATGTACTTACTTTATTAAATGAAGCGTGGGGATTCGGTTCTTCTGAATTGCCAGCACCACAAGCTACTTTGATGAGGTTAGTTATCGAAGGAGTTATGGGTGGGAACTTACCATGGACACTAATTTTTACAGGAATGGGAATTGGGGTTGCGATTGAATTATTAGGCTTACCTGTATTACCCATTGCCATTGGTATATATTTACCCATCCACTTAAGTACACCGATCATGGTGGGTGGAATCATTCGTGGAATCTTAAATCGAAAACTAGCAAAAAATCCTGATCAAGAACAAATGATTAACCAAAAAATTGATACAGGAATCCTGTTTGCATCAGGTTTGATTGCTGGTGAAGGTTTAGTTGGTATCATATTAGCTATTCTTGCAGTATTAGGAATCGATCTTGTTCTTGGTATTGATTTAGGACAGATTGGATCTTTAATTTTCTTTGGGATCTTAACTTATCTGTTAATGAAATTCTCTGTACTAAAAAAGGTCTAATTCATCCAAGCTAGAATAAGGAGGATATTTCTTATCCTCTTTTTTTATATAATAAAAGATAAGAGGTAGGCTTATGGCGAAAAAAATCTCAAGAAAAGATAATATTTTAGAGTTAGTTCCCAAGAAAACATCAAAATATGAATCGATCATAACCGAAGATGGGGTTGTTCAAATCATTATTCCGAGAAACCGTTTGCTGGATCGTATCGTTAGAATGTTTAAAAACACCCCCAAGGTGATGAGGATTGATTTAGACAAGATTGGAACCTATATTTGGAAACAAATTGATGGCAAAAGAGATATTCAAGAGATCGGAAGATTGTTAAAATTAGAGTTTGGCGATGAGATAGAGCCGTTATATGAAAGGTTAATTACCTATATGAACATTTTAAGGAATAACAAGTTCATTATCTTAGAAAAGAAAGAAGAATAAGTTTATAGAAAGAAAGGAGTATTGACCAATGGGTGATCGATTGGCAGGAATTCAACCTGAAGCTGTATTTCGCAATTTTGAAGCGATTAGTAGAATTCCAAGAGAATCAGGAAATGAGCAACAAATTAGTAATTATTTAACCCAATTTGGGAAAAATCTTGGGCTTGAGGTCATTCAAGAGGAATCTGGGAATGTGATTATCAAAAAGCCGGGGACAAAAAGATATGAACAGGCACCTACTGTTATTTTGCAAGGCCATATGGATATGGTTTGTGTGAAGAAAGAGGATTATCCCTTTGATTTTGCCAAAGATCCTATTCCTTTAGTAGTCGATGGGGATTTGATTAAAACAGAAGGGACCACATTAGGAGCTGACAATGGAATCGCAGTCGCTATGATGATGGCTATTTTGGAATCGGATGAATTAGAGCATCCTCCCCTTGAGTGTTTATTTACCGTTAGTGAAGAAACAGGGATGGATGGTGTCCTTCATCTTCATCCAGAGCATTTAAAAGGAAAGATTCTCATCAACCTTGATTCCGAAGAAGAGGGAGTCATGCTTGCCTCTTGTGCCGGAGGAGTCAATAATGTTGTACATATTCCGATTGATTGGCAAGACAGTAATGGAATGAAGCAAGTTTATACTTTAACCATTAAAGGATTGCGAGGGGGACACTCTGGGATTGAAATTGATAAAAATCGTGCCAGTGCCATTAAATTATTAGGAAGAGTTTTAAAAGCCCTTGATCAAAGACTTAACATACAAATTGCTGCTGTAAATGGCGGAGAAAAAATGAACGCGATTCCGAAAATGGCTTCTGCCACAATTTTGGTTGACGAAGGGGAGGTTAAAGAATTAGAAAAAATTGTTGATCAGTATCAGAACATTTTTCATAAAGAATTTGAAGCGTCAGATCCAAATATTCAAATTCAATTGAACAAAGGAGAAAAAGTAGAAAAAGTATTTAAGAATACAACCAAGAAACATCTCATCCACGCGCTTCGTTTGTTACCCTTTGGTGTACAAACCATGAGTGCCAATATTCAAGGGTTAGTGGAAAGTTCCAATAATATTGGGACATTGGAAACAAAAGAAGAAGAAATCATTTTAAGCAGTGCCGTAAGAAGTTCGGTGAAATCCTTAAAAGATGAGATTAACGACCGAATCGGAAGTATTTGCGAATTGATTGGTGCGAAAATGGAGTTGGTCTCCGATTATCCTGCATGGGAATATGAGCCGAATTCCCGAATCCGCGAGATCATGAATGAAGTATATAAAGAATTGAATCATAAAGAAATGAAGGTCGATGCCATACATGCTGGTTTAGAATGTGGATTCTTAAAGGAAAAGCTTGGTGATGTGGATATGGTTTCCATTGGGCCAAATATCTACAATGCTCATACTCCTGAAGAATCGTTAAGCATTTCTTCTACCCAAAGAGTGTTTGCCTTTCTAACAGAAGTATTAAAAAGGATAAAATAATACTGTCTGTATCAGCTATTATTATGAGATAATGATTCATAATAATAGCTATTTTTGTATGTGAGGTGAAGACATTGTCCTTAGCATCTCAATTAGGTGTTTCTGAGGATTTATTAAATCAAATCATAAATGTGATTTCAAAATATGAGCATATTGAGAAAGTGGTCGTTTTTGGATCAAGAGCAAAAGGGAATGGAAAGAAAACTTCAGATATTGATCTATGTGTTTTTGGCGAACGACTATTGCAAAATGATGTGAATTTATTGATTGATGAATTAAAAGAATTAAATACACCTCTAGATTTTGATGTGGTGCATTTTCAATCTCTTTCAAAAGAAAAATTGAAGGAAAATATTATGCGTGAAGGGGTGAAGATCTATGACAAAAGAAAGGCTTCTTGAAAGATTTCAAGATTTTAAAAACGCTTTAGAACGCTTAAAAGAGAGTCTACAAATAGAGGCGTATCAAGATATCATTCAAGATATCATTATCGATGGTGTGATTCAACGTTTTGAATTCACCTTTGAATTAAGTTGGAAACTGATGAAGCTCTTTTTGGAATATGAGGGAATTGAGGCAAACAGTCCGAGAAGTGCGATTCGGAAAGCCTATGAAATAAATATGATCGAAGATGGGGAAGCATGGATTGACATGATGATAGATCGAAATAAAACATCTCATGTTTATGATGAAGAGATGGCAAAGCAAATTTATGATCGGATTAAAGAAGTGCATATTATTAATCTGGAAAAGTTATTGAATCGATTTGAGAAAGTTATTGAGAATCTTTAAGAAACAAGTAAAGTAAGTTTAATAATAAAAAAGGTAGTTGGTGATGAATGAAAAGTGAGAAACAAATAAACAAAGATCGTTTATGGACAAAAGATTTTATCTTGTTATCCCTTTCCAATTTGCTCTTATTCTTTGGCTTTCAAATGTTGCTCCCGACACTACCTGCTTATGTTTCGCAAAAAGGTGGTGGAAATCTTGCCGTTGGTATGGTAATAAGTCTTTTTACCATTTCTGCAGTTTTGATTCGTCCGTTTTCTGGTGCAGCTTTAGATCTTATCGGAAGAAAGAAGGTATTAATGGTTGGTTTCATCATTAGTTTATTTGCAATCGGAAGTTATTACATCGCCATTACAGTTTTGCTCGTCTTATTTTTGCGTATTGTTCATGGATTAGGATGGGGAATATCTTCAACAACAAATGGTACGGTTGCCTCTGATTTAATTCCTGCTGCAAGAAGAGGAGAGGGGATGGGGTATTTTGGTTTATCCTCCACGTTAGCCATGGCGATCGGGCCAATGATCGGGGTTATGATCATTCGTTCTTCTGGTTTTGGCGTATTATTTTTCACTTCGTTTGTTAGCACCTTTTTGGCTTTTCTTTTAACGTTTTTTATTAAAATCCCGGAAACGAACAGAAATATGTCAAAGAATGTTCATACTTCTTTTACTTCTCGTTTAATCGAAAAAAGGGCATTATTCCCATCGCTACTTGTTTTATTATTTTCTATTACATATGGAGGCATTGTTAGTTTCATTACTTTGTTCGGAAAAGAAGCTGGGATTGAAAATGTGGGTTGGTTTTTTACAATGAATGCGCTTTTTGTATTCATTACTCGTCCTATTTCAGGTAGACTTTTTGATAAAAAGGGGCATTTTTTCGTTTTATTTCCAAGTGCCTTTTTTACAATTATTGGGCTAATTCTATTATCTTACGCATCTTCCAATCTTACGTTAATTTTAGCCGCTGTTTTTTATGGAATAGGTTTTGGCTCAATACAACCTTCTTTACAGGCTTGGACGATCAACCGAGTTTCTGCTGATCGCAGAGGGGCTGCCAATGCCACGTTTTTCTCCGCATTTGACTTAGGGATTGCTGGAGGGGCAATGGTTTTAGGAACCATAGCAGAGATGACGAATTATGAGCATATGTATCGTTATTCAAGTATTTTTATTGTCATATATCTTGTGATCTACTTGTTATATATGTTTCAGGAAAAGAAATGATTGGTGTAGCGTGAAGTATAAAAATAAAATTTGGGGAGAATTTATCAGCTAAATTTGTAGTGAGGCGTAACGGTTATGTTTTGCTTGACAATATTTAGAAACCGGTATTTATATAAAAGAGGAATAAAAAAATCTCATTAGCATATATAAAATGGAAAGATTCCGTTGAAAGGGGATTTCTTTGTGCAACATGCCCATCATGTAACAGATAAAAAAAGTACAGGCATCAATATTGCTTTTTGGTTAACATTTTTGTTGTTTGTGGCCGAAATTATCGGAGGTATATTGACCAATAGTTTGGCAATTTTAAGTGATGCATGGTATCTATTAAGTGATATTTTAGCTTTAGGAGTTAGTTGGTTTGCACTAAGGCAAGCTAGAAAACCAGCGAATAAACGATTAACCTTTGGTTATCATCGTTTTGGAATTTTTGCAGCTTTTTTTAATAATTTAACCTTAATAGCTATATCATTTTATATTTTTTATACAGCTGTATTACGTATTTTCCATCCCAAAGAGGTAAAATCATTAGGAATGGTTTACCTAGCGATTCTTGGTTTAGTGATAACAGGAACAATCGTGCTATTTCTCCGTAAAGAAGAACAAAACTTAAATGTGAGGAGTGCAGTTTTACACTTCGTTGGTGATGTCTTTTCTTATGCTGGAGTCATCTTAGGTGGAATGATTCTTCATTTTACAGGTTGGTTATGGATCGACCCTATCATAAGTATCGTTTTTGCAAGTATTATTCTACGTGGTGCTTTCTCGATGTTAAGGGAATCCTTTTGGATTTTATTAGAAGGGGTACCTTCTAATTTTGATGTTGATGAAATCACAAAGGATATGGAAAGTGTACCAGGAGTTCATTCCGTTCATGATGTTCATATTTGGGGTATTTCTGCTGAAGAAGTCATGCTAACGGCGCATATTGTCGTTGAAGAACAACCTGTATCAGAAGGACATGATTTGTTACATGAAGTAAAAAAGGTACTAAGAGGGAAATACGGTATTCGGCATTCCATTTTACAATTAGAAACCATTGACTATCAGGAGAAAAATAAAGGTGAAAGAAAATTTGATCCCAATTTGTCGCCCGATCCGAAAATGGGATTTGATATCGTATCTTTGACAAGAAAAAACAAATAATTGTTCTTTTTGTTAATTTTTGGTTTATTTATTGCTATAAAAACATTTTGTTGATAAGATATTAACGAATAAATGCCAAATTTACTTTACAATTATAGAGGACTCAATTGTGATTTTTTTTTAGAATCAGGAAATAGGCATATAATAATTGTAACTTTAAGATAAAAAGAGAAAATGGCAGGGGGGTTGGAGACGGTGTATTTAGGTATGGTTTTGATCACATATTCACCATATCTAGCATTTCTACCCGCTCTTTATTTAATATATTCTTTAATAAAGAATGAAAAATTGGTGTTGAGAAATGTTTGGACAATTGGGTTGTTTTTATTATTTATTTGGTCTTCTTTCGTAAGCTTGATCAACTCACAAATTTTATCTCTGTTTGCATCTTTAGGAATATTAGCTTTTTTAATTGTGAGTATTTATGTTCAAGAAAATTATCGTACTGAAGAAATGATGATGAAAGTACTTCACTCGATTTTCATAATTTCCATTGGGTCAGCTTTCATTGGTGTTTTAGAAGCTTTGAAAGTGATTAATTATGATCCAGCTTGGTGGAAATTTTTATTCGGTACTCGACAATTAGGTTCGATTGACGTAAAACGAATTTCAGGAACTTTTAACAATCCGAACCTTGCTGGTACTTGGTATGCGATCATGACGTTAATCGGATTTTATTTCTTTAACAAGAATGAAGGACGTAAAAAGTGGTTTTATGCGATTGCTACGTTACTATATCTGATTGTTTTATTTTGGACTGGTTCCCGGGGTGGGACAATTGGCCTAATTATTGGTTTTGCAACATATTTTTATTTCTTAGGCCATAAGAAAAAGGTTATCACTATTTTAGTTTTATTTTTAAGTGGAACCATTTTAATGTTGCACCATCCACAATGGTTTCCTAGAGGAAATAGCTTGTTTGCTACCATTGATGGACGGGTATCGATCTGGGAAAATGCTGTTTATTTGTTTGTTATTAAACCGGTCACCGGTTGGGGATTAATGGGGATTTACACCTCTAATAATTATGTTTTCAATAAGTATCATGCATTTCACGCTCACAATATTCCTTTAACGATTGCGACTACTCTTGGGTTAATTGGTTTAGCGATTTTTATCTGGATGATATGGGAATTATTCAAAGAGATTAAGGTATTATATCGTTTCAAAAATCAACTTACTCCTTTATTAGCAGCTATTCAAGCGGCTATTTTAGGGCAGGGGCTATTTGATTTTACGATCATGAGTCCTCAAGTTGGAATATTATTTGTGGCGTCAGCAACGATGATTGAAACCCTGGCTTATTCTTATCAGCCGTCTCTGGTTCCTTATTATTTCGCAATACGCTTAAAGCAAAAAAAACAACAAAAGAGTATTGTATAGTGGGTAAATAAAGCCGAAGAGAACCTAACAAGTCCTCTTCGACTTTTTCTGTATTCTTTTTCCCTTTTTCTGGTTCGTTTTAGAGGATAAAAGAGTAGAATGATGAGTTAGCGCGTTTTTTTAGGTTAGAATAAAAATGGAAACTTACTGATAAGAAAATGAAGGAGCCAATTTATGCGTGATACCATCTTACATATAATTGCAAATTACGGATATATCGGAATCTTTGTCTCGTTGATTCTTGGTATTGTAGGACTACCGATCCCTGATGAAACGATTATGATGTTGGCTGGATATTTGATTACTAAAGAGCATCTTAATTATTTTTTAACGATACTAGTAGCCTTTTCAGGAAGCATGATCGGTATGACGGTGAGCTTTATCATTGGCAAAAGGTTAGGCTTGCCCTTTTTAGAAAAGTATGGAGCAAAGATACGAGTGACTCCTGAACGATTAAAGCATGTAGAAAAATTCTTTAATCGATTTGGTAAATATACGGTGTCCATTGGTTATTATATTGCGGGAGTACGTCACTTTAGTGCGATTTTTGCAGGAATCAGTAATTGGTCTTATGGAACATTTGCCCTTTATGCTTTTCCAGGTGGATTAGTTTGGGTCTTGGTTTTTGTCAATCTAGGCTATTTTTTAGGAGAACATTGGCATCATTTATATAAGATAATACACCATTATATGAGAATCGCGCTGATTATTGTAATCATAGGAGCGATATTCTGGGGATATTTTATCTATAAAAAAAAACAAATACCTCGGAAGGGCCAGATGAAATCTTAAACATTTCTTAACACTTTATAAAGAAAATCTAAACACACTCTCGGACAAGATAAAAGTGGAAGATCACTTCCACAAAAAAAAAGAAGAGAGGTGCTTAGGAAAATGAAGAAGAACAAAACTTGGACCAATCGAGTTTTACTTACCGTTATGGGATTATTGGTCATCTTTGGTTCTATCGCTTTTGCAGAAGAAGATGGTGGAATTGTAAAACAAAACTTAAAAAAGGATAATACCACTTCTTGGCAGCCTTTTTTAGGCATGGGACGACATTTTGGCGGAACAATGAGATCAACCATTGCAAAGGCGCTCAATATGACAGAGGAGCAAGTGTATTTAGAGCGATTAAAGGGTAAATCAATAGCTGATCTAGCAAAAGAAAAGGGAATCCCAATCGAAAAAATCATGACGGAAATGAAGGCGGCTAAAAAAGCACAGGTTGATCAATTGGTTAAAGAGAAGAAGATTACTGATGATCAGGCAAAGTTCATCTTGAATCGGATGGAAACGAATCTCCGTGCAGCCATTGAAAGAAAAGGAATTGGTCCAAGGGGAAATGGTGGTATAAGGAAAGGAAGATGTAGATAGTAAAAAGGTGGCAATCATGCCTCCTTTTTTGTATAATGCTTATATTGAATAGGAAAGGAGAATGCAATGGTATGGGAGGTCCAGGGTATCAATTTGAAGATGAACTGCCACCCGTGAAGGAATATAAACCAGGAATCGTAGCAATGGCAAATAGTTCGCTATTTTTCAAAGGTTAACAATCTCAACGAAATAGGGTATGCTATAGTTATCTATGATCGTTTTGGTCATTAACTCTATTTTAATGAGGTGATGTTTGTGTCTTTGTCCGATGAATTACAAGAGATCGCTCCCATTGATTTCGAGGGAATTGAAGATGAAAAGTTGAAACAAGAGATCATTGATGCGTTAATGGAAGTCAATGATCCCGAAATCAATATTGATATTATAAATTTAGGCTTAGTTTATAAGGTGCAAATGGATGATGAAAAAAACGTTAAGATCCAAATGACGTTAACGGCTATTGGTTGTCCGCTAGCTGGTTCGATTGCTGGGCAAGTACAACAAGCTCTAAAACAAATTGAAGGAATTAACGATGTGCAGGTTGATTTAGTTTGGAACCCACCTTGGGATCGAAATCGCATGTCAAAAATGGCAAAGATGGCATTAGGTATTCATTAATCCACATTTGACTTTCCTTATTTTTCATGGTACCCTTAGATTAAAGGGGAGTAGCTATTAAACAACAAAGTCGTCATGACAGGAATGTTGATTCCTCGGCTTTGTTGGCAACAATAATGGTTGTTAGCAAGACCTTTATCTTTAGATAAGGGTCTTTTTTCATGAAGGGAAATTTTTTTCAAATGATTAGGCATGATAAAGAATGGGGGTGCATTTATGGATATACTCAGTCTTCAATTTTTCAGCAGTCTACTCAGTATTATTATGATTGATATCGTCCTTGGCGGAGATAACGCGATCTTGATTGCTTTAGCGACGAGAAAACTAAATCAAAAACAACGGAAGAAAGCTGTTTTCTGGGGTGTTTTTGGTGCTGTTGCAGTAAGAGCAATATTAACAGCTGTAGCTGTTTATGTGTTAAAAGTACCATTTATTAAGTTTGTTGGAGGAATTCTTCTCGTTTGGATTGCATATAAATTATTAGTTGAAGAAGAAAAACATGATGAAGTGAAATCTGGTGAAAATACTTGGGCCGCAATTAAAACAATAGTCATCGCCGATTTATTAATGGGAATTGATAATGTATTAGCCGTTGCTGGAGCAGCACATGGTCATCCCTTATTAGTTGTACTTGGATTATTAATCAGTATTCCGATTATTGTCTGGGGAAGTGGAATTATTCTCCGATTTATCGAAAGGTTCCCTATTATTATTTTTCTTGGAGGAGCAATTATTGCTTGGACAGCAGGAAAGATGATTGTTGAAGACAGTATCATACATAGAGAGATTATTTCTCAACTTCCTTTATTAGATCTTATTATACCAATCTCCATTACTATCCTTGTAGTTTTAATGGGTTACTGGAAAAGAAACGCAAGCGCATCTTATAACAAAGTATAAGGAATAGCAAACGGGACTGCTTTTTAAGGCAGTCTTTTTTTACATACGTCCAGCATGGGCACAAACTAGACGGTGAAAGTCCATTGTCTTGCGATTCCGCTGTTTCCAAAGTTAGGAGCAGCGTTAAACATACAAACCGCTAGGTAAAAAGTTAAGTTGAGCTAAGAAATGAAATCGTTTAAGATGAAAAAAAGGAGGCGACATTGGTGATATTTGGTATTGGCGTTGATCTTATTGAACTAGAGCGAATTAGAAAAATTGTCGAAAGAAACGAAATCTCGTTTATTAATAAAATTTTAACGAAAGCGGAAAAGGAATATCTACCAACGTCCACTAAGCGAAAAATTGAGTATTTAGCAGGTCGTTTTGCGGGTAAAGAAGCGGTGGCAAAAGCTTTAGGGACAGGAATTGGCAAGGGGCTTAGTTGGAAAGAGATTGAAATTCTCCCCCTTCCCTCGGGTAAGCCAGTTGTCACTTTAAAAAATGATCATTTATTAACATATGATTTTAAGATCCATATTACGATTAGCCATTCTAAGTCGCTAGCAATTGCAAAAGTTATTATCGAACAAATATAGACAGCCTGCATATCTGTCTAATTTCGGACATACATATATAACGCGGTGAGGTGAAAGGAAAGTGTTATTGGTAACTGCGGAAGAAATGCGTGAAATGGACCGAAAAACGATCGAAGAGATTGGCATACCTAGTTCCGTATTGATGGAAAACGCGGGAGTACAGGTAGCAAGAAAAATTAAGGAAAGGGTGAATCATCAAGCAAAAGTTCTCATACTCTCAGGGCATGGAAACAATGGCGGGGATGGGTTTGTTGTTGCAAGGCACCTTGGAAACGCAGGATACGATGTTGTAACCTTTGTGATTGGCGACCTAAACAAGAGCTCTAATGAAACCAAAATACATTATCAAGCACTTGTTAATTCTCAATACCCCGTCTATTTTTACAATCAAGAAACAAAGAAAGATTTATTCGCATTGATGGAACAAACAGATATCATTGTTGATGCTTTATTAGGAACTGGAGCAAAAGGAAGACCTAGGGAACCTATTTCTGAAATTATCCAATATGCAAATCAAACAAAAGCAATAAAAGTGGCGATTGATATGCCATCAGGAGTAGACAGTAATACAGGTGAAGTTGTAGATCAAGCATTTCAGGCTGATTTAACCGTAACGTTTGCTTTACCTAAATTAGGACAATTTCTCTATCCTGGAGCAAGTTATATCGGTGAGTTAGCGGTTGTTGATATCTCTATTCCACCTGTGGTATCAACATCAATGGGGATCAAACGCTATTTGTTAACAAAAGAAGTGTTAAAAAGCAAACTTCCTATTCGCAAAGCAAATAGCCACAAAGGCACCTATGGTCATGCCCTTTTAATTGGCGGTTCTAAAGATATGCCTGGAGCGCCAACCTTAGCAACAATGGCAGCTTTAAGATCAGGGGCAGGATTAACAACTGTAGTGATTCCAAAGTCAATTCAAGCAATGGTGTTTAACCAGGTGCCAGAGGCGATTTGCATCGGTAGTGAAGAAACACGGACAGGACATTTAGATTTTTCTTTTCTGGATCCTCTCATCGCAAGTGAAAATAAGTATACTGCTTTAGGTATTGGGCCAGGAATGGGGATCTGGGATCAAGGGTTATCAGGGTTAAGAAAGATTATCAGCTCTTTTTCTGGTCCATTAGTGATTGATGCCGATGGATTAAACCTTCTTTCGCAAAATCCCCATTTGCTTCTTCAGCGTATTGGCCCAACCGTGATCACTCCGCATCCAGGTGAGATGTCAAGACTCATTGGAAAAGAGATCCAATATATCGAAAAGAATCGCCCTCAAGTTGCTCTTGAATTCGCCACAACATATCAAGTCTATCTCGTATTAAAAGGTGCTCATTCCATTATTGCTACTCCAGATGGAGAACTTTATTTAAATCCCACTGGTGGACCTGAATTGGCAAAAGGGGGATCAGGGGATGTTTTAACGGGAATGCTAACAGGTTTTCTCGCACAAAAGATTCCTGTACTCCACGCTGTTTTGCTATCTGTTTATCTTCACGGGTTGGCAGGTAATTTAGCAAGTAAACCATCCAATTACAGTACGTTAGCTAGGGATCTTGTCGAAAAAATCGGGTATGCCATTGGTCAAATGATCGAATCACGCTGATGCAATTACCGACACATTTCCCAGGAAATAGACAGAATCTCTCATCTGTCGAAAACTATAGGGGGATGATTGAATATGCATCGATCGAAATGGTTGCTAATGGCGCTCGTCTTGATCTTTATGGTATTTTTTTCAGGATGTGGTGCAAAAGACTCAAGTGATATCGTCAGTGATCTAGAAGATCAGTTAGCCGATTTAGATAGTTATCAAGCAGTAGGAACAATGAAAATCCAAACAGGAGAAACAGTACAAGAATATAATGTTCAAGTATGGTACAAACAACCCCACTTTTATCGGATTGAACTAAACAATGCGAATACGAAAGTAACACAGATTGTCTTAAAAAACGATGATGGAGTATTTGTCTTAGATCCTGCAATCAAAAAGAGCTTCCGTTTTAAAAGTGACTGGCCTGAGTCAAGTGGCCAACCTTATTTATATGAATCATTAGCAAAAAGTGTAATTGAAGATAAGGACCGTGTCTTTGTTAAAGAAGAAGACAATTATGTCTTTCAAGTAAAAGCCAACTACCAAAATCAAACACTTACCGCTCAAAAAGTTTGGTTTAATAAAGACTTACAACCAGTAAAAGTAGAAATTTATGATCCAAATGAAGTGAAATTGGTGGAGATGGTATTCTCTAAATTTGAATTTGGTTCAAAATTTGATGATGATGCATTTGAGATGAATCGGAATCTTGAAGGTTGGGAACCAACAAGTTTACCAGCAATGGAAAATATGGATAATAGTAAGAACTTTGGGATTATTGAACCCTCCTATATCCCAACAGGAGTGGTAAAGAAAGATCTAAAAGTAGTCAATCAAGACAATGAACGTAAGGTAGTCATAAAATATGCGGGTGAATTCAATTATAGTTTAATTGAATCTCGTCCCAAAGCTACAGTGGCTAGTGCCCCTGATTTCTCAAAATCAGATATTATCGATCTTGGTTATGGGATTGGTGTTCTAACTGAAATGACAGAAACCCGTTCATTACGTTGGACTTATAACGGGGTTGAGTATCTCTTAACTGGTGACCTTCCAACAGAAGAGATGGTTGCTATTGCAAAATCTGTCTTTGCACAAACTGGGAAGTAAGTATTGGGCGGAAACAATCCGCCCTTTTCTTTTTAGCAGAAATAGATTAGATTGAAATTGGATAAAAAAAAGTCTAAGATTGTCCTAGAAAAGGATAGGACAAGGTGTGTGAAAGGGATGAAGATAATATTTGATGAACAACCTTCGTATTTGACGTTATTATTAAGGAAATCTTTTCTTCATAAGACGATAGAAACGATTATTTTTATTGTTTTAGTGATTATTTTAGCTTTTGTTTATGGAAATACGGGTATTATTTTTAAGGTGGGCGCACTGATCAGTGCAGGAGTGGTTCTTTTATTGTCACCCTTTGTTTATCAATTAATCGTTCGTCCTAGATATATGTTAACAGAAACAGAGCTTATTATTGAAAAGATGAATCAAAAGAAAACCATTCCTCTATCTCGTATTGAAGAGGCTTATGATTTACACTATATTTTCCGAATCAATGGAAAAAAAGAGGTTTTAAGTGTATCCGACTCCTTTCTTGATGTACTGAATCAACAACTCTTACAGCAAAAACTAAAAAAATAGAGGTGTAAAAAATGGAGTTGCCCTATTACCGACCGACAGTAGCAGAAATTAATCTTGATGCATTGACAGAAAATGTTCGTTTTTTCCGTAACCACCTTCCAAAAACGGTAGAAATTATGGCTGTCGTTAAAGCGAATGCCTATGGTCATGGAGCCATACCTGTTGTTTATCACCTCCAATCAATAGGAATTCACAATTTTGCTGTTGCTTTTATGGATGAAGCCATTCAGCTAAGAAAAGCAGGAATTCAAGATCAAATCCTCATATTAGGATATACCCCTAAAGAAGCGATCGAAGCAGCATTTCATTACGATATTCGTGTTACCGTATTTACAAAAGATGTATTAGAACGAATTCATCAGATCGGAGAGAAGTTAAAAAAGCCATTAAAAGTTCATCTGAAAATTGACACAGGAATGGGGCGTATCGGTATCTATCCAGAAGAAGTGAAATCATTTTATAACATGATTTCTTCTTCTCCTTGGATTGAATTAGAAGGGGTATTTACTCATTTTGCAACAGCAGATGAAAAAGATAAGGGATTTACAAGGTTGCAATATCAACGATTTATGGAAGCTGTTCATTTGATCAGGGAATATCAGAAAATCCCAATCATTCACATGTCCAACAGTGCAGCAATCATTGATTTGCCAGATCTACCGCAAAATATGGTAAGATTAGGAATTAGTCTATATGGGATGTTACCATCGAATGAGGTTGGAATTGATCCTAGTCAGTTAAAGCCTGTTATGACATTAAAAACAAAGATTAGTTTTATCAAAAAAGTATATCCAGGGCAAACCATTAGTTATGGAGCAACCTATAAGGTGAAAAAGGAATCAATTGTGGCAACAATCCCTATTGGCTATGCGGATGGGTTTTTTCGAGGATTATCGAATCGTGGATTTGTATTGGTTCGTGGGGAAAAAGCTCCAATTATTGGTCGAGTGTGTATGGACCAAACAATGATCGATGTTACACATCTTCCTGATATTCAAGAAGGGGAAGAGGTTATCATTTATGGAACGCAAAACGGCCGTCAGCTTACGATGGGTGATCATGCGATGATCCTTGATACCATTAATTATGAATTAGCTACATCGGTTGGTTATCGTGTTCCTCGAATCTATTACCGTGATGGAAAAATCGTAGGGTATGATAATTATCTATTGGATTAGGAAAAAAGTAACAGAAGGAATTTTGCCAAAAACAACGAATAATTGATATAATAGAGTCATTCTTTTTATGAACTTTCTTTAAGTATAATTTTGCATCGTTTTCGACATAATGGTATTATAAAAACTGCAAAGGAATAATGAGTGAGTTGCTTGATTTTAGGTGGGGGTGCAAAGAGTGTCCAATACGAAACGAATCATGATCAGCTTACCTCAAAACCTACTACAAGAGGTAGATGGAGTAGCTAAAAAGGAAAAATCAAACCGAAGTGAACTAATCCGTGAGGCAATGAAGTTATATTTGCAAGAGAAAAGGAAACAGACCATTCGTGAAAGTATGCAAAAAGGGTATATGGAAATGGCCAAAATTAACTTGAATCTTGCTTCAGAATCCTTTTTGTTAGAAGAAGAAGCCGATGATGCGATAGACCGCTTAGTTAGCGGGGTGTAAAACTTGATCGTAAAACGTGGCGACGTTTTTTTTGCGGATTTATCCCCTGTAGTAGGATCAGAACAAGGTGGGGTACGCCCTGTTCTTGTCATTCAAAATGATATAGGGAATCGCTTTAGTCCGACAGTGATCGTCGCAGCCATAACAGCCCAGATCCAAAAGGCAAAATTACCGACTCATGTGGAGATTAGTGCCAAACAATATGGATTGGAACGTGACTCTGTCATTTTGTTGGAGCAAATTCGCACGATCGATAAACAAAGACTAACCGATAAAATTACCCATTTAGATGATGAAATCATGGCAAAAATTAATGAAGGGCTTCAAATTAGTTTAGGTTTGATCGATTTTTGATCAATTAAGAGGGATTCGTTTCAACCCCTCTTTTTCTATGTATAAAGGCTTCAATTGAAGCTTTTTTCTTTTACTATAAGGAGGAAAAAGATGGACTTATTGGCGTTTATCGTTGAAAAAGTAGCTAAAGAATTACAACTAGAGGAACAACAAGTCATCCAAGTACTTCAATTACTGGATGATGGGAACACAATCCCTTTTATTGCCCGCTATCGAAAAGAGAGAACAGGTGGTTTAGACGAAGAAAAGTTGCGTCAAATTGAAGAACGAGCAAACTATTTAAAAGCGCTACATGATCGCAAACAAGAAGTGCTTCGTTTAATTGCTGAACAAGGAAAGTTAACAGAAGAATTGAAGAAAGAGATTGAACAAGCAACCAAACTACAACAAGTAGAAGATCTTTATCGTCCTTTCAAACCGAAAAGAAAAACTAGGGCGAGTATAGCCAAAGAAAAAGGATTAGAACCAATAGCAAAAGCACTGATTGATCCAGACCAAATCGAGCAAATTGAAAGCTTAGCGAACAACTATCTTGATCCAGAAAAAGAATTACATCAAGTTGAAGACGTAATCCAAGGTGGAAAAGATATCGTTGCTGAAATGATCTCTGATGATCCGATGGTAAGGCAGTGGGTACGCGCTTATACAATCAAACATGGTATGATTGAAGTTCAAGCAAAAGATAAAGAACAAGAAAGTGTTTATGAAATGTATTATGACTACAAGGAGCCTGTCAAACAGATTCGTCACCATCGGGTATTAGCCATTAATCGTGGGGAAAAAGAAGGATTTCTAAAGGTGAAAATTACCATCGATGAGGAAGCGATCTTTCAAGGGATTGCTCGTAAATTTAAACCTTTTCTTTCATTTAAGAGTTTACCGATTCTTCTTAGGGAAATTATCGAGGATAGTTATAAGCGTCTGATTGCTCCTGCAGTAGAAAGGGATGTAAGGCAAGTATTAACAGAAAAGGCAGAAGAGCAAGCCATCCATATTTTTGCTTCAAACTTGCGCCAATTATTATTACAACCACCGGTTAAGGGGAAAGTGGTATTGGGGATCGACCCTGCCTACCGTACAGGTTGTAAATTGGCTGTTGTCGATCCAATCGGAAATGTAAAAGAGATACGGGTCATTTATCCCACTCCGCCAGAGAATAAAATCGAAGAGGCTAATCAGGTATTGAAAGATCTGGTTGATCGTTTCGATATCGAGATTATTGCCATTGGTAATGGAACTGCTTCAAGGGAAACGGAACAATTTGTCGCTGATTTTATTCGTAAATATAATGCAAATGTCTCATATATTATTGTTAGTGAAGCAGGTGCTAGTGTTTATTCGGCTTCTGAATTAGCCCGTGAAGAATTTCCAAATCTTGATGTATCAGAAAGAAGCGCAATCTCCATTGCCAGAAGATTGCAAGATCCCTTGGCAGAACTTGTCAAAATTGATCCGAAATCTGTCGGGGTTGGCCAATACCAACATGACGTCTCACAAAAAAAGCTCGAAGAAAGTTTGAAAAATGTTGTCGAATCCGTAGTCAACTATGTTGGTGTTGATGCCAATACTGCTTCTGTTTCTTTATTACAGTACATTTCAGGAATGAACAAAACAGTAGCCAAAAATTTAGTGACATATCGAGAAAAGAATGGTCCTTTTCTTAGCCGTGAGGATTTGAAAAAAGTCCCTCGGTTTGGAGCAAAGACTTATGAACAAGCGATCGGCTTCTTGCGAATCGATGGGGTAAATCCTTTGGACAAAACATCCATCCATCCAGAGTCTTATGAAGCAACTTATGCGTTATTAGATACAATTGGTATTTCAAAGGAAGAGATTGGAACAAAAGAGTTAAAGGAACGGATTTCCCAGATTGATCTAAAAGACATGAGCGAAAAGTTAGACATTGGACTGATGACTCTTGAAGATATCGTGGAGAATTTGGTTCGACCGATGCGCGATCCTCGCGATGAATTACCAAAACCTATCTTTCATAAAGATGTTCTAAAAATCGAAGATTTAAAACCCGGAATGATGTTAAAAGGGACCGTTCGAAATATTGTGGATTTTGGGATTTTTGTCGATATTGGTGTAAAAGAAGATGGTCTTGTCCATATTTCAGAATTAAGTGATCAATATGTCAAACATCCTTTAGATGTGGTTTCTGTAGGAGATATTGTTGACGTATGGGTACTGAATACAGATATTAAGAGGAAAAGAATTAGTCTCACCATGAAACCAAAGTCTACAAAATAAAGGGCTAATGTCGCCGATTTGGTATTATCCTAAATCTTCCATTTCTTTGTTTTTTTCTTTATCAAGATAGGAAAACCAAAAGTCATTTAATAATTTAATTCGATACTTGTCTTTAAAATAAAACGCTTGGGAGAATTGACGCCGTAACCAATCAGGCACCACAATTCCTCCTTAAAAAGAAGATTTTTTGATATATTGTATGAAAAAACAATATTCTAGGTTCGTATTTTTAAACAGTAAGGTGAAAGTTTGTGAAACAAGCAGAACTGCAAAAATTAGTGGAGGAAATTTCCCTTCAATATTTTGGGCTTCCTTTTTTGCATAAAGCAACGTTTAATCCAAGATTAAGGACGACTGGGGGAAGATATCTCACCAAAAGCCATCATCTTGAATTTAATCTAAAATCTTATGAACAATATGGGATCGAAGAGTTAGTTCAAATTATCAAACATGAATTGTGTCATTATCATTTACACTTACAAGAGAAGGGTTATCAACACAAAGATAGAGAATTTAAAGAATGTCTAAAACGGACAGGAGGGTGTCGCTATTCTAAACCAGTTGCAAAAAGCAAAGAAAGACCGTATCGGTATCAACTCGTCTGCCAAAAATGTGGTCAAACTTATCTTCGCAAATATAAAATCAATCCTAAACATTATCGTTGTGGGCGTTGTAGAGGAACTTTAAAAATGAATCAGATCTATTTAACAACTAGAAAAAATGATGGATAGATATTGACAACTAAAATTGGATATGATAAATTATAAAAGTCGCTGTTACAAATAAAATATTCCTCGTTAGCTCAGTCGGTAGAGCACTCGGCTGTTAACCGAGTTGTCGCAGGT
>NZ_JBLWIF010000010.1:0-57592 GCF_048381575.1 Tepidibacillus sp. LV47 | reverse complement strand
ACTTGGACCGAAGGGTCCTGGGAGAGTAGGACGTTGCCAGGCAAGATAAGGCCACTTTTTGGTGGTCTTTTTTCGTATATAGACATTAAGACTATTGATGCTTGATTGAATAAATAAGTTTAGATATACTATCAAACGATTAGTTAGGAGTCGAAATAGAGGATTAATACTTTTTATAAAGAAGGTGTTTGTTTGTCTAATAAAATATCGCGAATCTTTGAAGCAGCAATTGATGTGTTTTCAGAATATGGGTTTGAAAAGGCTAAAATGGATGAAATTGCGGAAAGAGCAAATGTAGCTAAAGGGACAATCTACTATCATTTCATTAGTAAAGAGGAGATTTTTCTTTCATTAATTGAAGAAGAAATAAAAAATCTACTACAACGTTTAAATGAAGGTACTCAATCTTTAAAAACGGGAAAAGAGAAATTGGAAAAAGCAATTGCAATTTTGGTGGACTACATTTTTGAATACGAACAGTTTATGAAAATTCTTTTAAGCGAAGTTTGGGGTTCCGAAGAAAGGCAAATCCGTTTTCGAGAGCGTTTACAAAAAATACTAAAGTTATTGCAAAATTATATTGAACAAGGAATCCAAGAAGGGGATTACCGTACAAGGAATTTAGAATTAACTGCCTCCTCAATTTTTGGGATAATAAGTGTAACATGTTTACATACATTACTCGGCCAACTCAATTATTCACCAAAGCAAATTACGGAGCATGTTCAATCAATGATCCATGAGAGCTTAAAAAAATAATAATGAGATTAAACAACCTTGAGTAACGGATTCCAAGTAGGAGTTGAAAATCTAATTTTAAATCCCATCATTTTAGAATGCTAATTCGCATGTGAATTAGCATTTTTTTATTGGTATGGCCCAACAGACTTCATCTTGACACAAGTAAGCCCCTGAGAGTAAAATATCATTTGCACTGACTGGTCAGTTTAAATTATGGAAGGGGTGAAGATTATGAATGGTATACAATGTGCTCGAAACGAATTTAAAAGGTTGTGGTCTAATCGATTTACAAGAATAGCAATCATTGCAGTAGCATTAATGCCTTTATTATATAGTTCTTTATATTTATGGGCTTTTTGGGATCCTTATAAGAATTTAGAACATTTACCTGTAGCTGTTGTCAATAATGATAAAGGAACCGTTTATGAAGGGAAAAAATTAGAAGTTGGTAAAGAATTAGTGGATTCATTAAAAAAGGAAAAAGATTTAGATTGGCATTTTGTCTCAAATGAAGAAGCGATAAACGGGTTAGAAAATGAAAAGTATTATTTATTAATCCGTATTCCTAAAAATTTCTCAGAACAAATTGCCAGTGTCAAATCGAACAATCCTGTTAAACCTACGATTGAGTATATACCTAAAGAAAGTCGAAACTTACTTGCTTCTCAATTAGGGGAAAGAGCAGTTGAACAATTGAAAAACAAAGTATCTGAGAAATTAACGGTAAAATATTTAGATACATTAGCTTCTGCTTTTGGTGATATCCGATCAGGCTTTCAAGAAGCAGCAGATGGAGCTAAACAATTACATGATGGTACAAATGTGGTGCAACAAGGGGTAGGCGATTTGCATAATGGGATTCAAAAGGCTCAAAATGGCGCCGCAAAACTGGTAACAGGTTTACCAGTGTTGGTAGATGGAGCAAAACAAATCTCACAGGGACTAGCTAAGACAGCTGGTGGAAATCAACAAATCGCATCAGGACTTCAAGGGGCCAAGGTAGGATTATCCCAATTAAAAGAGAAAACACCAACATTACAACAAGGATTATCTAAATTGACAAATGGATTGAAAATGATCCAAACGTTAGGCACGAAGCCATTGCTTGATGGTACGATGCAAGTCAATCAAGGTTTGAACAAGCTACAAACTGGAATTGATCAACTTCATGTAGGTAGTCAACAAGCGACAACTGGAATGGTTCAAGTTCAAACTTCCATTAACCAATTAGTAATGGCGCTCGATCAAGGATTACTAACTCCTGATCAAGTAAAAGAACAATTAAGACAATTATCTCAAGGAATGAATCCAATTATTGCAGGTCAACAGGCAATAGAAGCAGGTTTAGCAGAAACGAAAAATCAAATCCCGAAACTGATCGAAGGGCAAACGAAAGTAGCAGATGGTTTAAAAGAGGTAGACCAACAACTCAATACAGCTCAAACTGGTGCTAAACAAATTGAGAGCGGCTTCCAGCAATATTCATCGGGTATCGGGCAATTATATGATGGGATTACCAAAGCCGAGGTAGGAGTTAAAAAGATTGGTGAAGCTGAAGGTAAAATGGCAATGGCTTCAACTGACTGGGTAAATGGGGTACAACAAGCAGTGAAGGGAGCTTATCAATTAAATGATGGTTTGCTGCGATTATCAGATGGTTCCAGTCAGTTAGAATCAGGGCTTAGTGAAATCGAAGAAGGGGCAGGAACACTTTATTCAAAATTAAAAGAAGGAGCTGAGAAAATAAAAGAACAAAAGCCAACGGATCAACAATTAGCCCAAATGGTAGCGCCTTTAGAAATTATAACAGAAAAAATCAACCCTATTCCCAATTATGGTACTGGATTTGCACCGTATTTCATTTCTTTAGCATTATGGGTTGGTGCATTAGTTCTTTTTTTTGTTATCGATGTTCATGCAATTGATCAGGTTCCATTGCGAACCAGTTCATGGGTCTTAGGGAAATATGTACCATTAGTCTTTATAGGATCTATTCAAGCAATTATCTCATCTTTTGTCTTGCAATTTATATTAGGACTTAATCCAAATCATCCAGTATTGTTCTATTTCTATAATATTCTTTTATCCATGACATTTATTGCTGTCATTCAAGGGCTTGTTTCCATTCTTGGTGATGCAGGAAGATTCTTAGCCATCGTTCTTTTGATGTTACAATTGACTTCTAGTGCAGGAACATTCCCTTTAGAATTAACGCCAAGATTCTTTCAAAATATAAGTCCATATCTGCCTATGACTTACTCAGTAAAAGGGTTAAAGGAAATTATATCGGCAAATAATATGAATACTATTTTGCATACTGTATATGTTCTTCTTTTTATTGCTTTTGGAGCTTTTATTACGACGGTGATTTTAGCTAAAGGGAAGATTAACTATCTAAAGGAACAACAAAGACAGGCAACAGTCAATGCTTAATTAAATTAAAACAGCCAAGTTTACACGCTTGGCTGTTTTTTACTTCTTTTTTTCCATTTGTTTTGGCAATAAATCAGCAAAGAGAAAAGGAATTCGAATCACAACTAAAAAAGGGATGATGAAATTAAATAGAATATCAACCATTTGTTGATTCATTTATTTCACCTCTTGTATTGTACATCTTAGTTTTTCCTGCAAAAGAAAAAACATGTAAGAATAAAGGATATAAAAAATTGGATTTAGATGGATACGAAGAATAAATAAGAATTCTAGGACATGTTTACAATAAGAGGAGAGAAAAGTTATTGTTTAAAGTTTTGTTATTTTGAGGGGATTTTTGTATGGATGATTTTCCAATTTTTCTTATCAACACGGTTCCGAAAAAAAGGGACTTTTCCATATTCGAAAACTGGGCGCACAAATATAAAAAGGGGATCATCATTTTATCCCATATCCAATATGTAGGGGAAAGCGATTTTGTAGAAAAGCATATAAAAGGGAATTATCCAGAGATTGACGTGATCTTTTTAGGGAAAACAAAATGGAAAGGGAAACATTCTTATATTCTCGGTGGGGATCCAAAAGGGAAATATACTCGTTTTTTCAGACAAAAACTTTCCTTTCGATATCATCCTTTTTTATTTGTCAACAAAAAAGAAGCCGAGTTATTATATCTCATTCTTAAAAACCCGTCATTTTTGGACTTTTATAAACAAAATTTAGAGGAGATGGCTGAAGAAATAGATCTAAAAACGATCAAAAGGGGATTATTTTTTTATTCAGGTCGCAACAATTTTTCTTTTCAATTAAAACCAATGAATGTAAACTGGGTACAAATGATACTCCATCAATTGATGAATCGATTTCAACTTCAAATGATTACGATTTGGGGAACACCTAAAAAAAAACAATTAAAGATATTTCTCCAATATCCGCTAAAAAAAATATTCATTTATTCTAAAGATCAGTTATGGGATTTTCAACATAAAAAAATAAAGTTCATTTCAAACATCTATTCATCAACTAACAATTCGGATGCCTTAATCTTATGGGAACCGAAAGAGGAATTTATGGCGATTAATCTTACGAAAGTAGAGAAAAAGATGAAGCAAAAGATCATGATTGATCCTTTTTATCTCTTTGAACAAGAGGAGATGAAAGCACTTAACTGGAACTATTTTTACCAAAGAGATCTATTATAGAAATAGGTATAGAATAGCTCTGAATTGGAGATAATGGTTTTCAAATTATTTGAGGAGGTGTTTCATGAATTCTATTGAATATGTTTGTGTAATGTGTGGCCAAAAAGAGAAAGAGGGAATCTTCATTCAGGGCGGATTCATTTGTGACAATTGTGAGAAAGAGATTGTTCAAACCGAAGTTCAAGATGAGAAGTATCGCTATTTTATTCAACAACTAAAACAATTATGGTTAAAAAATGCGTAATAAAAAATCAGAGACAAGATGTGTAAGTCTCTGATTTTTATTTTTACCGGATTAGAGTTTTTTTTACTTCTGAAGAAAAGTATGATTAAATAAGGACAATTAGAACGTGTTTGCAAAGGAAAGAAAAAGAATGAAGAAGCAAGATCGATATTTATTTGAACAATTACAATTCCATTATCAAAAAAATCCCATTCCCTTTCATGTACCCGGTCATAAAATGGGAAAAGGTTTTAATCCTTTAGGGAGAGAATTCTTTCAAGATATTCTCAAAATTGATATGACAGAACTTTCTGGTCTTGATGACTTACACCAACCAGAAGGTGTAATTCTAGCTTCAGAAAAAAGAGCTGCAAACGTGTTTAAAGCAAAAGCGACTTTTTTCCTCGTTAATGGCAGTACGGTTGGAAATTTAGCAATGATTCTTGCCGCTTGTAAACCAGGAGATAAAATTATTGTTCAACGAAATGTTCATAAATCCGTCATCCACGGATTGATTTTGGCAAAAGCAATCCCCATCTACGTTCAACCAGAATATATTCCCTCTTTGGGGGTTTTTGGAAGTGTTAGTATCAAAACGATAGAAAAGGTATTAGCTGATCACAAAGAGGCAAAAGCTGTTTTATTAATGAATCCAAATTATTATGGGATTGGAATTGATTTAACAGAAATTGCAAAATTGGTGCATCAGTATCAGATTCCATTATTAGTTGATGAAGCCCATGGTGCTCATTTTGGATTTCACAAAGCATTCCCAAAGTCTTCCATTCAAATGGGGGCTGATGTTGTAGTACAATCGACTCATAAAACATTATCGGCGATGACCATGGGTTCTATGCTTCATGTAAATCACCAATCATTGATTGATATGGATCGTATCAAGTTTTTCTTATCCATGATTCAGTCATCAAGCCCTTCTTATCCAATTATGGCTTCATTAGATTTAACGACTCGTTTACTAGAAGAAAAAGGGGAAGCGCTTTTTACTCAGGTTTTAGAAGGGATTGATTGGTTTGAAAAAGAGGCATCAATGTTACAAGGAATTCAAGTGAATCATTTGCTACCTCGTCAATATTATAAAGATCCATTCAAACAAATCATTCAAAGTCGTATCCCTAATCTATCTGGGTTTGATTTACAAAAACGCTTAGAACAAAACAATATCTATACTGAACTAGCAGATCCCTTTAATACCTTAGCGATTATGACTTATGGGAATACTTTTGATGATATAAAAGCATTATATCAAGCGTTATTGAAGATCGATCATTCTTTTTACGATGTTTTAAAAACAGAAGGAAAAATCATTCCGAAAATGGAAGTAAACCTTAAACCGATTGATGAAAAGTCAACAAGTCTCATTTCTTTAGATCAAATCATTTATGGTAAGAAGAAAGTTGTACCATTTGAAGCTTCATTTGGGATGATTGCAGCTGAAATGGTGATCCCATATCCCCCAGGAATTCCAATCATCCAATTAGGGGAAAGAATTACCAAAGAAATGATTTCTTACCTATTAGAGTTAAAAGAAATGGGGGCAAAATTTCAAGGTATTTCAGATCCAACCATTTCCATCATCAAGGTGGTAGACGAAATGTAGGGAGGATACGAAGTGAAAGGGTTATTTATTACCTTTGAAGGGCCAGATGGGGCAGGAAAAACAACACAAGTTGCCCTTTTAGCTGAATATCTTAAGGAACTTGGTTTTGAATATATCACCACAAGAGAACCTGGAGGGACATTGATTGGAAATCAAATTCGCCAAATTCTTTTAGAGCCAAGTTATCATGAATTAAAAGGACAAACAGAAATCTTATTATACGCAGCATCTAGAGCTCAATTGGTACATGAAATCATACTACCTGCACTAGAAAAAGGTAAGATTGTTTTGTGTGACCGCTATATTGATGCAAGTATCGCTTACCAAGCATATGGATTAGGAATCGATCGTAAAATCGTCGAAGAGATTAACCGTTTTGCCAGTTCAAATTTAAAGCCGGATCGAACTTATTTATTAGATATAAAACCTGAATTAGGGAGAAAACGATTAATCGAAAGAAACCAAAAAAACAAAAAGCACCTAGATCGAATCGAACAAAAGGATATCCTTTATCATCAAAGGGTTTATCAAGGATTTATGGATTTAGCAAAAGAAGAGCCAAATCGGATCATCAAGATCAATGCAGACCAACCTGTTTTGCAAATATTTGAGAAAATCAAATCAGATTTTCACTTCTTTCTTCAATCTAGATTAATGAAAGGAGAGTTATCATTATGAAATTGGTGGTAGCGGTTGTGCAAGATAAAGATAGCCATCGGCTATCGGCAGCATTAGTGAAGGCGGACTTACGAGCGACAAAGTTAGCCAGTACAGGTGGTTTTTTGAAAGCAGGAAATACCACATTTCTAATCGGTGTAGAGGATTCAAGAGTAGATGAAGTATTGAGAATCATTAAAGATAATTGTAAGGCAAGGAAACAGTTAGTATCCCCTGTCTCTCCTTTAGGCGGAAATGTGGAGTCTTATGTTCCATATCCTGTTGAGGTTCAGGTTGGCGGAGCAACTGTATTTGTCTTACCTATTGAGCAATTTCAACAATTTTAAGGAATGATGAGACATGAAGATACAACAAGGAATGAAGACGATTCAATCCTATCGAATGGTTGAAAGAAACCCTATTGGCAGCACTGAAATCACTAAATTTTCCGATATCCTTTCTCAAGCAAGTTTAAAACGAACGAAAGAAAAACTAGAGCAATTATTGATCCAAATTGACGAACAAGGGAAAAAATTAGCGGTGACTAGAAATTTGCAAGATTTAAAAAAATACAAAGAACTCATTAAAACATTTATTGATGAAACGGTACATTCTGGTTTAGAACTTGACAATCAACATCATTTTGATCGATATGGACGGGGGAAAAAATATAAAGTGATTCGACAAATTGACCAAAAGTTAATCGATCTTACCAATCTAATTATGGATAAAGAACAAAAACAAATCGATTTGCTTGATCAAATTGGAGAAATGAAAGGCTTATTAATCAATCTTTATTTTTAAAAAATCGTGTAAGGTGAATCATATGTCTTTTGATCAGATTATTGGTCAACAAAAAGTGGCCGAACAATTAAAAAGAACCATTCAAAATAACCGTGTAGCACACGCATATATCTTTGTTGGCCAGGAAGGCGTAGGAAAAACAAAGATGGCTTTAGAATTTGCAAAAGCATTAAATTGCGAAAAGGGAAATGGAGACGCTTGCGATCATTGCCTTCATTGCCGAAGAATTGATCATTTTAACCATCCTGACGTCATTCTTGTAAAACCAGAGAAACAAACGATTACGATGGAGCAAATTCGCCAGCTTCAACATCAGTTTCATTATAAAGCCATGAATTCAAAACGAAAGATTTATATCATTGAACAAGCAGAAACATTGACCACCGTTGCAGCTAATAGCTTGCTTAAATTCATTGAAGAACCCCATTCAGCGGTAACTATTCTTTTTTTAGTCGAAAATCTTCATATGGTATTACCTACGATTCGTTCACGCTGTCAAGTGTTTTATTTTTCGTCGTTAAAACCGATGGATATTGTAAATCTTCTTAAACGAGACGGTTATTCTGAACAAGAGCTTTTATTAGCAGCTCATTTAACCAATGATGTAAAAGAAGTGGAAGAATTGGTAAAATCTGAATGGTTTGCACAGATGAAAAGCCTAATGATACAATGGATTAAGGAGATTTTTTCAAAATCTTTTCAAGCCTTATTATCAATTCAAGAAAAGCTCTTAAAAAATGATCAGATCAAAGAACAATTACCAAGATTTCTAGATTTACTATTGATTTGGTATCACGATATTTTAAATATAAGACTTGATCGTCATCATTCGGTCATTTTTCAAGATCATCTTGAAGTATTAAATCAATACGCTATGAATCTAAGTGAAAGTCAGCTTTTAGGTTATATCGAACAAATTCTTGAAACAAAACGGAAAATTGCTTCACATGTTCATCCTCAATTAGCTTTGGAGCAATTAGTCATATTGCTTCAGGAGGGATAATAATTGTGTATTCAGTAGTCGGAGTTCGTTTTAAAAAAGCAGGAAAAATCTATTATTTTGATCCAGGAGATTTGGAGATTGAAAAAAATAATTTTGCGATTGTAGAAACTGCCCGTGGGATTGAATATGGACAAGTTGTCATTGGCAAAAAAACAGTAGGAGAAGAAGATGTGGTTCTCCCCCTTAAAAAGGTGATTCGTGTTGCAACGGAAGAAGACGCTTTGCAGGTAGAGAAAAATAAAGCTGATGCAAAAGAAGCCTTTTCCATTTGTCTTGAAAAAATTCAAGCCCATGGATTAGAGATGAAATTGGTTGATGTGGAATATACGTTTGATCGGAACAAAATTATTTTTTACTTCACAGCTGATGGCCGAATCGACTTTCGTGAACTTGTCAAAGATTTAGCTGCTGTATTCCGAACGAGAATTGAACTAAGACAAATCGGGGTTCGCGACGAGGCGAAAATGCTCGGAGGTATTGGACCTTGTGGTCGGGTGCTTTGTTGTTCCACTTTTTTAGGTGATTTTGAACCCGTATCGATTAAGATGGCAAAGGATCAAAATCTCTCTCTAAATCCTGCGAAAATATCTGGTCTATGTGGCCGTTTGATGTGTTGTTTAAAATTTGAGAATGATAATTATGAAACGGGAAAACAAGAATTGCCTGATATTGGTAATCAAGTGATCACATCAAAAGGAAAAGGTATCGTCGTTGGATTAAATATTCTTGAACGTATAGTACAAGTAGAATTAGAAGACGGATTTGTAGAGGAGTTTCCTTTAGATGATGTGGTAGAAGGTGATCTTGAATTTTAGCCGTTGGGGTGATGAATGTGGGAAAAGAGGAGATTTTTTCACAGGTAACCTATATTGAAGAACAAATTGGTGAGTTGTACCAAGAATTAGGTCAATTGAAACAAAAATTAGTTGTCCTTCTAGAGGAAAATCATAAATTAGAATTAGAGAATGAACGCCTAAGGCAAAGGCTGAATCAACAAGTAACGGAAGCAAACGAAACGAAAAGCACAAACAAGAAGGGAAAAGTAAGCATTGGTGAAGGGTATGATAATTTAGCCCGTTTATATCAAGAAGGATTCCATGTTTGCAATGTTCACTATGGCCATTTACGAACAGAAGGAGATTGTTTATTCTGTTTATCTTTTTTAAATAAGTCATAACGATCCAAATACACTCTCAAAAGCCGCCGCTTATGGAATATACAAACCTAATAAGCTTGGCTTATATGTTCTATAAACTGATTCTTTAGAGCGAGCTTTTCTACCGACCTTATTTACGGAAAGCCGTAAGGTTAGAGGCAGCGTTAGAACATACAAGCCATTTCATGAAATCGTTAAACTTTATATCATGATAAGCAAACTTAGATAAAAAAGGTGAATGTATGGAAGTAACACTATATGCAAACGAACGAATCGATGACTTAACAGAAACGTTAAAAATTATTCAAAGTAAAGAAGTCTTTGCTTTTTCAATGGATGCTGTTCTATTAGCTCATTTCCCAATTGTCCCTAGAAAAGGGCAAATCATCGATTTGTGTAGTGGCAATGGGGTCATCCCTATATTACTTTCTAGGAAAACATCGTCTACCATTTATGGAGTTGAGATTCAAGAACGACTAGTTGACATGGCAAACAGAAGTATAGCCTTAAATGGCTTAACCTCGCAAATCAAAATGATCCATAGTGATTTAAAAAAAGCACCGAGAGTTTTTGGAAAAGGGGTATTTGATCTCGTTACCGTCAATCCTCCTTACCTTCCTTTAACGGGCCAAACCCAAAATCTAAATCAACAAGTGGCTATTGCTCGTCACGAGATTCTTACAAATCTAGAAGAAGTGATCCAAATCAGTGATCAACTATTAAAAGTAGGCGGCCGCTTGGCGATGGTTCATAGGCCTTCGCGATTAGTTGAACTCATTTCATTATTAAGAGATTATCGAATTGAACCAAAAAAAATTCAGTTTGTCCATCCGCATCGGCATAAAGAAGCAAATATGGTACTAATCGAAGCCAAAAAACGTGGAGGTAAAGAGCTCCATGTCTTACCACCGTTAATTGTTTATGGAGACAATGGGGAATATACAAAGGAGATCCATCAAATCTATTATGGTAATCAAAATGAATGAGGTGTGGAGTATTGAATATCCAAAAAAGTTATCATAGTGAAGCAGAGAGGGGAATCCTTTATCTTGTTGGCACACCGATTGGCAATTTAGAAGATATCACATATCGTGCTCTTCGTATTCTTCAGGAAGTAGATCTGATCGCCGCAGAAGATACAAGACATACGCTTAAACTTTTAAATCATTTTCAAATTCAAAAACCATTAATCAGTTATCATGAACATAATAAACAACAACGAGGAGATGATTTGATCGATTTACTTTTACAAGGGAAAAACATTGCATTAGTAAGTGATGCAGGAATGCCAGCCATTTCCGATCCAGGTTATGAGCTGGTAGTTCAAGCAATTGAAAAGAAAATTACTGTGACCCCTATTCCTGGACCCAATGCAGCATTAACTGCGCTCATCGCATCGGGATTATCCACAAAGCGTTTTCTTTTTTTAGGTTTTCTATCAAGAGAAAAAAAAGAGCTTTATCAAGAATTAGAGAAATACAAATTTTTTTTGGAAACTTTAATCTTCTATGAAGCACCTCATCGAATTGAAAAAACGTTAAAAGCAATGCGTGAAGTCTTTGGCAATCGAAAAATGGTTTTGATTCGCGAACTAACAAAGAAATATGAGGAATTTATTCGTGGTCAATTGGATGAAGTGATTCAATATGTAAAGGAGAACGAGGTAAAGGGGGAACTCACTTTAATTATTGAAGGAGCAACAAAAGAAACAGTAGGTCAACTAGGAGAGAATTGGTGGAACACCTTAAGTTTAGTTGAGCATGTTGATCATTATATTGAACAAGGCTTTTCTGTAAAAGAAGCGATAAAAAAGACCTCAGTTGACAGAAAGCTAGCAAAAAGGGAAGTATATCAAGCGTATCATATTGAAAATAGGAAAAAAAAATAAACCAAAAAGTTTTCCTTTTTGGTTTTATTTTCATTTTTTTGTTATTCTACTTTTGGCATCTCTTTTAGACATTCACTACAAATAATTTTTCCTTTGAAGTGAAATACCTTTTCCGCATTCCCACAAAAGATACAAGCGGGTTCATATTTTTTGAGAATAATCCGTTCCCCATCGATATAAATTTCCAAGGAATCTTTCTCGTTAATCCCTAAAGTTCTTCGAAGCTCAATGGGAATGACAACCCTTCCTAACTCATCCACTTTACGAACAATACCTGTAGATTTTAACATGTTATAACCCCTCTTCCCAATATTCATGATATTTTTCAAGGGAATCGTCAGGATTCGACAAAATTCCCTATGGCTTAATCGTACCAACTATTCCCAAAATAGTCAATAGGAATTTTGTTAAAAAAATGTGATAAAATTCAGAAGTTGACAGTAGAATAATAATTATGTATATTTTGGAAAGATACAGTAAAAATAATAAGGTAAAAAATAAATAGGGATTTTGATGAAGGGATGAGTAGTTTGACCAAGCTTTTTTTTAGCTGGAGGTAGCTGTGAATAAAGTAAAGCAAAGCAAACGAAGATAGTCCTGGAGATATTGTTTTAGTTGTTAAAAACTATTTGAGCCCTTTATTTTTGAATATAAAGGGGAATTTGGATGGTTCCACGTGAGTTGTATACTCTCGTCCCAAGCTGGGTGGGAGTTTTTTGTTTTTTAAAGAAGAAAGGAGAATGGAGATGGGTAAAAACAAGTTTTATATTACAACTCCAATCTATTATCCAAGTAATAAACTTCATATTGGAAATGCGTACACCACAATTGCTGCCGATACAATGGCTAGATACAAACGTTTACGAGGATATGATGTTTTTTATCTGACTGGGACAGATGAACACGGACAAAAATTACAAAAACGGGCTCAAGAAGAAGGTTTAACTCCCATTGAATTCATTAATCCTATTGTCGATTGGATTAAAGACCTGTGGGAAAAGTTAGATATCTCTTATGATGATTTTATCCGTACAACGGAAGAGCGTCATAAAAAGGTTGTCCAAAAGATTTTTAAGAAGTTAAAAGATAATGGTGATATTTATTTAGGTGAATATGAAGGATATTATTGTGTTCCCTGTGAATCCTATTGGACAGAACAACAGGCGAAAAAAGGAGAGGAGTATGTTTGCCCTGATTGTGGTCGACCTGTCCAATTGGTAAAAGAGAAGAATTATTTCTTTAGGATGTCAAAATATGCGGATCGTTTACTTCAATACATTGAAGAGCATCCAGAGTTTATCCAACCAGAGTCGAGAAAAAACGAAATGATCAACAATTTCTTAAAACCAGGTTTAGAAGACCTATCCATTTCCAGAAGTACCTTTGATTGGGGGATCCCTGTTCCTGACGATCCAGAGCATGTCATTTATGTTTGGATTGATGCTTTAACTAACTACATCACGGCCATAGGCTATTTATCCGACGATCCGAAAGAACAAGAAAAATTTAAGAAATATTGGCCTGCTGATGTTCACTTGATTGGTAAAGACATTTTGCGTTTCCATACGATTTATTGGCCCATTATTTTAATGGCATTAGATTTGCCATTACCAAAGACCGTCTTTGGCCATGGTTGGGTACTAATGCCTGATGGCAAGATGTCCAAGTCCAAAGGAAATGTCATTGACCCTAAATTCCTTATCGACCGCTATGGTTCAGACGGAGTGCGTTATTTCTTATTGCGGGAAATTCCTTTTGGTGCTGATGGTGTCTTTACGCCAGAAATTTTTATTCAACGGTTAAATGTTGATTTGGCTAATGATCTGGGTAATTTAGTGAGTCGTACAGTCGCAATGATCGAAAAATATTTTGATGGAATTTTACCACAACCAACGGAAGAAATGGATCTCGACCAAGAATTAAAACGCTTTGCCTATGATACAGTGATTAGTGTAGAGAATTCTTTGGATCGGATGTTATTTAGTCAAGCTTTAACGCAAATCTGGCAACTCATTGGTCGCACCAATAAATATATCGATGAAACGCTGCCATGGGTACTTGCCAAGGATCCAGCGCAAAAAGATCGCTTAGGTACGGTATTGTACTACTTAACGGAAAGTATTCGTGTGATCTCCATCTTAATTCAACCCTTTATGCCAAAGACACCAAACAAGATCTGGGAGCAAATTGGATTAAATGGTGTGATAGTGGAGTGGGATCAAGCAAAAGAATGGAATGTAATAAAACCAGGAACAAAAATAGAGAAAAAAGAGGCGATTTTCCCGCGATTAGATATAGAATTAGAACTGAAAATCATTGATGAAACAACGCTTGAAGCAAGAAAAAAAGCAGAAGAAAATGCCAAGAAAAAAGAAGCAGCAAAACAAACAGAGACAAAAGAAGGAGGAATAATGGAAAAACCAGTAACAGAAGAAATTACAATCGATGATTTCTTTAAATCCGATTTGCGAGTAGCAGAGGTTATTGCAGCAGAGAAAATACCGAATGCGGATAAATTATTAAAAATTCAACTGGATCTTGGCTATGAAAAAAGACAAGTAGTTTCTGGAATTGCTAAATATTATACGCCAGAAGAGTTAATCGGTAAAAAGGTAATCTGTGTCACCAACTTGAAACCAGTTAAATTAAGAGGCGAGATTTCAAATGGAATGATTTTGGCAGCTTCCCAGGGTGATCAACTGGTATTAGCAACGGTTTCTGGAGATATACCAAATGGATCACAAGTGAAGTAAAAGGGGTTTTACGATGTTAATCGATACACATGCACATTTAGACGATGAAAAATTCATTGAAGATCGAGAAGAAGTGATTCAGAGGGCTTTTGATCGTGGAGTGAAAACCATTATAAACATTGGTTACAATAAAGAAACGATTTTATCTACTTTAGAACTGGTGAATCGATATGACTTTATATATGGTGCGATTGGCTGGCACCCTAATAATGCCCATGAAATGACAGATCAAGATTTTCTCTGGCTTGAGGAACAACTGAACCATCCTAAAATTGTTGCCATTGGTGAGATCGGGCTGGATTATTATTGGGATTTTGCTCCTAAAGATATACAGCAACAAGTATTTCGCCGCCAAATTCAATTAGCCAAGAGAAAAGGTTTACCCATTGTGATTCACGATCGGGATGCTCATCAGGATGTTTGTCAAATCATCAAAGAAGAAGGGGTAAAAGAAATTGGCGGGATTATGCATTCCTTCTCCGGCAGCTTGGAGATGGCAATGGAATGTATTGAACAAGGTTTTTATATCTCCTTTAGTGGCCCTGTTACGTTTAAAAATGCGAAAAGACCCAAGGAAGTAGCAAGCAAAATTCCAATCGAACGGATCTTGATTGAAACGGATTCTCCTTATCTTACGCCAGAACCTTATCGTGGGAAAAGAAATGAATCTTCCTATGTTAAATATGTAGCTGAAAAAATTGCCGAACTTCGGGGAATGACCTTTGAACAAATTGCCCAAATTACGACGGAAAATGCAAAACGTATCTTCCGCTTATAATTTGGGAAACAATGAGGATCAAGGCATATTTGTTTGACAATTTGCGTATCTTTGTATACAATGAGGGCTATTAAAGGAGGAGAAATAATGGGCAAACTGTTTCAACAAACAGCAAACCCGAAAGCTGCTGCCATTACCCTTTTTTCCTTTTTAAAGAAAAAGAAATGGATGGTTTTTGTCAGTATTGTCTTCGTTCTGATTATCGGTATGTCTTGGTATGTTCAAGGACGAAATAAAGAGATTATCCTGATCATTGATGGGCAAGCAAAAAAAGTGAAAACATCAATGAAGAATGTACAAGCTTTATTAACGGAACAAAAAATCGATTTAAAACCTCAAGATCAATTATCTGTTTCCTTAGATAGTCCATTAAAAGAAGGGCAAATCATTCGGATCGAATATGCGAAACCCGTTTTTTTCAATATTGCTGGAGAGAAAAAAGAAGTTTTTTCAGCGGCAAAGACCGTTGAAGAGCTATTACAACAACAAAAGATTCCATTAGGAAAGTTGGATCAAGTTCAGCCAACATTACAAACGTTGATTACTCCGCATATGGAGGTTGTCGTGAGGCGAGTCACCAAAAAAGTAATGCAAATCGAAGAGGAGATCCCCTTTGGTTATGTGAGAAAAGCTGATGCGAATTTGCAAAAAGGGGTAGAAAAAGTATTGAAAAAGGGGAAAAATGGAAAGGTTATTAAATTCTATGAGATCACCTATGAAAACGGAAAAGAAATTGAGAAGAAATTGATCAAACAAGATATCGTTCAAGAAAAAAATGATCAAATCGTTGCGTATGGTACTCGTATCGATCGACTTATTGTCTCAAGAGGTGGTTATACTTTTCGTTCAAGGAAAACGTTAGCCAATGTGGTCATTACTCAATATAGCGGCGGAGGCTATACATATCTAGGTACAAGGCCAACACCTGGAAGAACCATTGCGGTAGATCCCAATGTAATTCCTCTTGGCTGGTGGGTATATATTGAAGGGTTTGGCTTAAGAAGAGCAGAAGATATCGGTGGTTCTGTAAAAGGCAATATGATCGATATCTATGTAGATAGTAGGGAATCGGCCCTTTCTTTTGGTAAAAGATATGGTTATAAAGTATATATTATAGGGCCTAATCGGCCTGATTAAGCTTGGCTTTGTATGCCAAGTTTTCTTTTTGTTTCATGCAAAAGCTTTTAGAACATCCAAGCCAGTAGATAGGAGGATTTTTCTTGAAAATTAAAGAAGTGATTGTGGTTGAAGGCAGAGATGATACGATCGCCATTCAAAGGGCGGTTGACGCCGATACCATTGAAACCGGTGGTTCTGCCCTTTCATTAGAGACCATTCAACGAATCAAAAAAGCACAGCAAATTCGCGGTGTGATTATTTTTACAGACCCTGACTATCCTGGGGAGAAGATTCGTAAAACCATTAGTCAAATGGTACCAGGGGTGAAACATGCTTTTTTAACAAGGGAAGAAGCGACTAAAAACGGGAAGATTGGAGTGGAATGTGCTACAAAAGAAGCTATTATTAAAGCCTTAAAGGAAGCAAAAACAGAATGGGTAAATCAAGATCAAGAAAATACGATAACTTGGGAACGAATAATGGAAGAAGGTCTAATTGGTGGGGAAGATGCGAAACAAAAACGTTTGTTTCTAGGTCAATATTTAGGTATCGGTTATGGAAATGCAAAGCAATTTTATAAACGGTTAAAAATGTTTCAAATCAGTGAGCAAGAATTTAACGAAGCGCTCAAACACCTGAAAAAGAGGGAAGATGAATAGATGGAAGAAATCTCAACACCAACAAAAACGATGGAGATCTTAAAAAAATACGGTTTTCATTTTAAGAAAAGTTTAGGACAAAATTTTCTCATTGAACCAACGATCTTGGATAAGATCGTTAGAATAGCAGCGATTGATGAATCAGTAGGCGTGATCGAAATTGGCCCGGGGATCGGTGCCTTAACGCAAAAATTAGCTGAAAAAGCTGGGAAAGTTGTGGCGATTGAAATCGATCAGCGACTGATTCCAATTCTGCAAGAAACATTATCTACTTATGGAAATATTAAATTGATTCATGGTGATGTTTTAAAGTTATCATTAAAAGAATTAATCCTCCATCAACTAAAAGGATTTCAAACGATTAAAGTTGTTGCTAACTTACCTTATTACATCACTACACCGATTATTATGTCGTTATTAGAAGAAAAACTGCATATTGATTCCATTACGGTAATGATTCAAAAAGAAGTGGCAGAACGGATTCAGGCAAAACCAGGCAGTAAGGATTATGGCACCCTCACTTTAGCCGTACACTATTATGCTGAGGCAAAAATTATCTTTTATGTTCCGAAAACTGTTTTTGTGCCAAACCCCAATGTTGATTCCGCGATCATTCAATTAAAAATTCGTAAACACCCTCCTGTTCAAGTGGAAGACGAGGAGTTTTTCTTTCGGGTCATCAAAGCCAGTTTTGCCAATCGGCGAAAAACGATTTTGAACAATCTCATTCATAATTTAATCGGTAAAGGTCAAAAAGAACAATTAAAAATCTTTTTAAGGTCAATTGACATCGATCCGAATCGAAGGGCAGAAACTCTCGATATCAAAGAATATGCCAAATTAAGTAATCTTTTGGCAAAAAAGTTGAACGAAAAAAATCATATTGACAATATCTAGATAAAACAGCTATAATATCTTTTTTATTTGACAAGCTATATCTTATGTGTTATAATGTGGACAGGAAAGAGGTGGTAGTGAAACAATGGCTAATAATCCTCTAGGTGCCATTAAACGTGACTTAGAAAGTTACGTTGGTGAGAAGATCTTACTTAAGGCAAATGGTGGAAGGCGAAAGACGATTGAGCGCACGGGCATCTTAGAACAAACCTATCCTTCCGTTTTTATTGTAAAATTAGATGAAGAACAGCATTCCTTTAAACGTGTATCATACAGTTATGCCGATATACTTACAGAAACAGTTGAATTAACAGTATATACAAGTGATGGATTAGTCCGGATCGGATCCCATCATTAATGAAAGTAGAGCGCAAATTGTGTTCTACTTTTTATTTTTCTTCATTTTACACATACTAAAAGTGTCCGCCGATAAGGAGGTTTTCTACCTTGGGTCGAAAAAGAAGGGGATTGATGTCTGAACAGTTTAAAGAAGAGTTAGCAAAAGAACTTGGTTTTTATGAGACGGTCCAAAAAGAAGGTTGGGGTGGAATTACCACTCGTGATGCTGGAAACATGGTCAAAAAAGCAATTAAGATTGCTGAAAAAAGTTTGACTGAAATGGGTCGTTCATAAAATAAGGTGGACAAGCTAGAGAAAAAAAGATTTTCTCTAGCTTTTTCTTTATCGCATTAACAAAAAATGCTAAAATGTATAATTGACACAGTTAAGATGGACGGTGGTATGATGAAAGTTTGGGAGAAAGCACCAGCTAAAATCAATTTAACACTCGATGTTCTAAGAAAACGAGAAGATGGATATCATGAAGTGGAAATGATTATGACGATGGTCGATTTAGCTGATCGGCTTTCTTTTGAAGATATAGAGGAAAACAAAATCTTATTAGAGTCCAATTCAGGGATTGTTCCCAATGATGAGCGAAATTTAGTATATAAAGCCGCTTATCTTTTAAAAACAAAATATCATATAAAACGGGGAGTACATATTGTATTAGAAAAAAATATTCCGGTTGCCGCTGGGCTTGCAGGAGGAAGCAGTGACGCAGCAGCTGCTTTAAGGGGATTAAATCGTTTATGGAATTTAAATTTAACGGAAGAAGAGTTAATGAAGATTGGTGAAGAAATCGGGTCAGATGTTCCCTTTTGTGTAGTTGGAGGTACAGCTCTAGCAACCGGGCGAGGGGAGAAAATTAAAAAACTACCTCCTGTTCCCCCAGGATGGGCCATTTTAGCAAAATTGCCAATTAGCGTTTCGACCAAAGATGTTTATGAGACATTGAATTTAGAGGAAATAAAGGAACGCCCAAAAACAAAGGAAATGATTCAAGCGATTGAACGACAGGATTTTCTGCAAATCAGTCAACTTTTAGCAAACGTTCTTGAAGAGGTGACCTTTAAACTTCATCCGAAAGTAAAACAGCTAAAAAAACTGTTGCAACAATTTGGTGCAGATGGAGTGTTAATGTCTGGAAGCGGGCCAACGGTGTTTGCTTTAACAAATAAAGAATCGAAAATGAAACGAATTTATAATGGTTTGCGTGGATTTTGCAAAGAGGTTTATGCGGTACGTTTATTAAGATAAAAACTTGTAGAAAATGGCGTATATTAATGATATATTTAGTCTTAAATATTCGTTTTTTTTGGAGGGAATTATGAAAAAGTTACGGAGAAGTGCGAGAATTGTTGATTTAACTCAATATTTTTTAAATCATCCTCAAGAATTAATTCCCTTATCCTTTTTTTCCGAACGATATCAATCGGCCAAATCTTCGATCAGCGAAGATATCGACATCATTCATGAAATGTTAAAAGAAGAAGGAATTGGCGAATTGATTACAATTGCTGGGGCAGCTGGAGGGGTGAAATTTATACCTTCCATTTCGGAGGAAAAAGCAAAAGAAGAGATTTTAAAAATTTGCGAGTCCTTATCGAATGGAGAACGTTTACTAACAGGTGGTTATCTTTATATGTCAGATATTATCGGTGATCCTCATGTTTTAAGACAAATTGGCAGGATGTTTGCCTCTGCTTTTCGCCATGATAAGATTGATGTGATCGTAACCGTAGAAACAAAAGGGATTCCCTTAGCCCATGCTACGGCTAATTACTTAAATGTCCCTGTGGTGATTGTTCGCCGAGATAGTAAAGTCACAGAGGGGTCAGTTGTTACGATCAATTATATTTCCGGTTCAACCAAACGGATTCAGACGATGTCCCTTGCGAGAAGAGCGATGAAAGATGGGGCCAATGTACTGATTATTGACGATTTTATGAAAGCTGGAGGGACGGTTAAAGGAATGATCGATTTATTGAAAGAATTTAATGCGCATATAAAAGGCATAGGCGTGTTTGTAGAAGCAGAAGGAACTAGCGAACGTCTTGTCGAAGATTATATTTCATTAGCTCGTTTAGAAGAAGTGAATGAAAAAGAGAAACAGATCAAAGTAACTTTAGGAAATTTTTTTAGTAAGGAGGAGAGATAACATGGAGAAAATTTCAAGTCAAAATGCCCCGGAAGCAATTGGTCCTTATAGTCAAGCAATCGTCGCAAATCCTTTTCTTTTTGTTTCTGGACAGATTCCTTTAACACCTAAAGGAGAATTGATCGCAACTTCAATAAGAGAACAAACAGAACAAGTATTCAAAAATATTCAGGGAATCTTAAAAGAAAAAGGATTAACTTTAAAAGATGTAGTGAAAGTTACCGTTTTTATGAAAGATTTAGGTGAGTTTCAAGAAATGAACGAAGTGTATGCTCAATTTTTTCAGGATCATAAACCTGCTCGTTCCACTGTTGAAGTTTCTAGATTGCCAAAAGATGTAAAAATTGAAATAGAGTGTATTGCTTTGATTCGCTGAAACATCATTTATTTTACAAAAAAATTTCTTTTTTTGTCATTATTAGCAGGACTTTATTAAAGTTTATAGAATATAGATGATAAGCTCGGAAAAAAGGTTAAAGGTGGTGAACAAGAATGGAAGTGACCGACGTAAGACTCCGCCGAGTCAACACGGAAGGACGTATGAGAGCGATTGCTTCAATCACGATCGATAACGAATTTGTCGTTCATGATATTCGTGTGATTGATGGCAATAATGGTTTGTTTGTTGCAATGCCTAGTAAAAGAACTCCTGATGGGGAATTCCGTGATATTGCTCATCCTATTACTTCGGCGACACGGGAAAAGATTCAAAAAGCTGTTCTTGCAGAGTATGAGCGTGTTGGTGAACAAGAATTAGTTGCAGGAGCTTAATAAAAAAGGTTTATCATACAAGATAGATATATTAGATACATACATATATTTAAGGGTTACGCTGTTGGCAAAATCGTCAACAGCTTTTTATTTTTAAATGTGAAATCATTACCAAAAAAATCTATACACCATTTTTTCTTGAAAACGTTACATAATTGATATATAGTCTAAATGGAATATTTGATCGTAGTGGAGGGTAATAAATGTCCTATTTATATGGGGTTGTTTTGGCAGCTGGCCAAGGGACAAGAATGAAATCGAAACATAGTAAAGTCATGCACGCTCTATGTGGCAAACCAATGGTTGGCCATGTGGTTGACGGATTAAAAGAAACGGGTGTTCAACAAATTATTCTTGTTGTTGGCCATAAAGCCGAAGAAGTAAAAGCATATTTAAAAGATCAGGTTGAATATGTGACGCAAGAAGAGCAAAAAGGCACTGCTCATGCAGTATTACAAGTAGGCCCAATCTTAGCAAATAAAAAAGGAACAACACTTATTGTAATGGGCGATTCTCCCCTTTTAACCTCAAAAACGCTGGGCGCACTAATTGAAGAACATCAAAAAAAGAATCAAGCAGCCACAATACTAACAACGAAGTTAGAAAATCCAACAGGTTACGGGCGGATTATTCGTGATGGAAACGGAAATGTGTTACGAATTGTTGAGGAAAAGGATGCTTCAGCAAAAGAAAAAGAAATCCAAGAAGTGAATACAGGTACGTACTGTTTTGATAACGAGAAGCTCTTTTTTGCTTTATCGAAAGTAAAAAATGATAATGTCCAAGGGGAGTATTATCTTACAGATGTCATTGAAATTCTAAGGAATGAAGGGGAAAAGATCGGTGCATATCAAACCATTGATGCCAACGAGACGATCGGGATCAATGATCGCATTGCCCTTGCTAAAGCAGAAGAGATTCTTCGAACACAAATTGTTGAGCAGCATATGAAAAATGGCGTAACGATAGTCGATCCAAAAACAACTTACATTGAAAAAGGGGTTGTAATTGGAAGCGATACTATTATCTATCCGAACACATATCTTCGTGGAAATACGACGATTGGTCATGATTGTACCATTGGGCCAAATGTAGAATTAATCGATGTCATTGTTAATGATGATGTGAAGATTACTCATTCTGTCATTTATTCATCAAAAATAGCGAGTAAGGCTATAATCGGTCCTTTTGCCTATATTCGACCTGGTTCAGAAATAGGTGAATCTGTAAAAGTAGGTGACTTTGTAGAGATCAAGAATTCAAAAATAGGGAAAGAATCAAAGGTCCCCCATCTAAGTTATATTGGTGACACAACGATAGGGGAAAATGTCAATATTGGAGCAGGTACGATTACGGTAAATTATGATGGCTATAGAAAACATCGAACAGAAATTGGCGACCGTTCATTTATTGGTTGTAATACCAATCTTGTTGCACCAGTTACGGTTGGTAACGATGTGTATGTAGCTGCTGGTTCAACGATTACTGAAAATGTCCCTGACTTCTCATTAGCGATTGCTCGTGAGAGGCAAGTAAACAAAGAAGGGTATGTTAAAAAAATACGGGAAAGAAATAATTCTAAGGAATCATGATGGAGGATGCGATAATGCCAAAATATGAAGATAAAACATTAAAAGTATTTACAGGGAATGCAAATCCTGTTTTAGCTCAAGAAATTGTCAATCATATTGGGATCCCGATGGGGGATGCTGAAATTCTTCGCTTTAGTGATGGAGAGATTCGCGTAAAGTTAAATGAAAGTGTACGCGGAGCAGATGTATTTGTGATTCAACCTACCTCTGCACCTGTTAATGAAAATTTAATGGAACTTTTAATCATGGTTGATGCACTAAAACGAGCATCGGCGAAAAGTATCAATGTTGTGATCCCTTATTATGGTTATGCTAGACAAGATCGAAAGGCAAGAGCAAGAGATCCAATTACTGCAAAATTAGTTGCCAATTTGATTGAAACAGCTGGAGCCCATCGAATGATTTCGATGGATTTACATGCGACTCAGATCCAAGGGTTCTTTGATATTCCTGTTGATCATTTACTAGGTGTTCCTATTCTTGCAGATTATTTTCTTAAGAAGAATTTAAAAGATGTAGTGGTTGTCTCTCCTGACCATGGTGGGGTTGTGAGAGCAAGGAAATTAGCTGAACGTTTAGAAGCGCCAATCGCAATTATCGATAAAAGACGTCCGGATGCGAATGTCGTAGAAGTGATGAATATCGTCGGAAATGTTGAGGGGAAAGTAGCTGTATTGATTGACGATATTATTGACACGGCAGGAACTATTACTTTAGCTGCAAACGCATTAAAAGAAGCTGGGGCTAAGGAAGTTTATGCGACATGTACACATCCAGTATTATCAGGGCCTGCTATCGAGCGAATTTTGAATTCACAAATTAAAGAGTTAGTCGTGACAAATACGATTCAACTTGGAAAAGAAAAACAGATTGATAAAATCAAAGTTTTATCGGTTGCCCCATTAATTGGTGAAGCGATTATTCGCATCCATGAAAAATTGTCAGTAAGCAAATTATTTGATTAATCAGGTTTAGTTCCCCTCTATTTAGGAAAGAATAAGATATAGTTTATGGATATGGAGGGGAAAAATATGGAACAAGTAGGCTTACCAGTTGAACCAAGAATCAAAGGAACCGATGCTGATTTACATCATTTAAGAGATCATGGGTTTATCCCTGGCATTTTATATGGTGGTGGAAAGGGCAACCAAACCATTCAAATTGAGCAGAAAACTTTTTTAAAACAACTAAAGGAGCATGGGAAAAGCGGATTTTTCGCGCTAACCATGGGAAATGATACGTTTCCTGTGAAAATTAATGAGATCCAAATAAATCCCATTGACCGCCAAGTAGTCCATGTTGATTTACAACGAATTGATCTGGATCGCCCTGTAGAGATGCTTGTCCCGATCCATTTCTTTGGTCAGTCCATAGGTGAAAGAAATGGGGGAGTGATTCAGCAACAGCTTAGGGAAATTAAAGTTCGGGCGTTGCCTGCTTCCATCCCTGAATTCATCCAGGTGAATATTGCTGACTTAGATATAGGCGATTCTTTGTATGTAAAAGACCTCATGCTTCCAGAAGATGTTGAAGTACTTCATGATAAAGATTCAGTGATCTTAAAAGTTGTGCCGTCAAGGATGGATCAAGAAGCACACTTAGAGGAACCAACAAAAGAACCAGAAGTTGTCAACGCTCGGGATAGTCATGGGATCGATGCAGCAAAATAAAAGAAACGTAGCATTTTCGCTACGTTTTTTCATTATATTTACCTTTATCTACATCCAATCTTATGTTAGACTAGGGATATGTTTACTCGCTTCATTTAGGGAGTTGTGAAATAAAGATGAAATTGCTCGTTGGTTTAGGGAACCCTGGGAAACAATACGAAAATACGAAGCATAATATGGGGTTTCTTACAATTGATCAAATTCTTTTTGACTTGAAAAGAGAAACGACTTTTTCTACAAAAACAAAATGGAATGCTCTCATTTATGAAGGAAAGATCGATGATGAAAAGGTCATTTTAGCTAAGCCCTTAACCTATATGAATTTATCAGGAGAAGCGGTAAAACCTCTTTTAGATTGGTACAAGTTAAATGTTCATGATTTATTAGTGATCTATGATGATTTAGACCTTCCCCTTGGTAAGATTCGCCTTCGGGAAAAAGGGAGTTCAGGTGGCCACAATGGGATCAAATCAATCATTCAATATTTGAATACCACTGAATTTAAAAGGATTAGAATCGGTATTGGTAAACCTGAAGAAAACGATGTAGTCGATTATGTCCTCACTCCTTTTCAAAAGGAGGAGATTCCTATTATGAAAGAAAGTTTGCAACTCGCAAGTCAAGCAGCGCAAGAATGGATAAAAGGCAAAGAATTTCCAAAGATTATGAGTAAATATAACTAAATCCCGAGCAAAAGGTATGGTTCATCCATTTGGCTGGAAATAATAAGAATAAAGTCATGATTTCCAAATGGAGGCCATATAGTATGATTAAGTATGTTTGTAGACATTGTGGACATCATCTTGGTTCCATTGATCAACAAGCTGTAGATGCCTCTCGGCTCGGGTTTGATTCCTTGACCCTAGAAGAGCGTGAGAGTATAATTTCCTATGAATCAAATGGTGATCTCGTTGCAAATGTTATTTGTGAATATTGCCAGGAAGCACTGGAACAAAATCCGGAACTTTTGTTACTCTCTAATTTACTACAATAGAATAAAGATTTAACAAGCCTTGGTTTCAAGACTAAGGCTTATTTTTGCTGCTAAAAAAGATTTAATAGGGGAAAATTACTAGAGAAAGGGGGATATCATGGATATTTTATTACAAAGATTCGCTTCTAGCAGCGAATTTCAGTCGATTTTAACAGGACTGAAATCAGGCTTAAAAGAACAATTGGTTACGGGACTTAGCGGTTCTGCTAAACAGATGCTTGTCGCTAGTTTATTTAACGAAGAAAAGCGACAAGTGATTGTTGTCACTCATAACCTATTACAAGCTCAAAAGGTTTATGATGATTTAGCAGAAATGGTGGATTCTGCTCAATTGTTCCTTTATCCTGCGAATGAATTAACAATAACCGATATTGACGCCCAAAGTCCCGAAACCCTTGGACAGCGAATCAATGTTTTACAACATTTAGCAAATAGAGATCAAGGAATTTATATCATACCCTATATTGGTTTAAGTAAGTTTTTGCCCCCTAAAGAATATTTTAGCGATGCCATGATTTCTTTAAAAGTGGGCCAAGAAATCGACATCAATCAATTCCTAGAGAAATTGGTTTTTCTAGGCTATGAACGATCGGATATGGTTGAGAAAAAAGGGGAATTTAGTGTTCGCGGGGGGATTATTGATGTATATCCCCTTACGATGGATCAGCCATTCCGCATTGAACTATTTGATGTGGAAGTGGATTCCATCCGAATTTTTGATGTAACCTCTCAGCGATCATTAGAGAAGGTAGAGAAAGTCAATATTCCACCTGCAAAAGAATGGATTGGGACAAAAGAAGAATTCCAAAGAGCAGCATTAAAGATCGAACAACATTTAAAAGAGCATCTCGCTAAGGTTAAAGATCCAAACGTCCAAGAAAAATTGCTGGCCAATATCAAATGGGAAATCGAACAATTAAAAGAAGGAGCTTATTATAGCGGATTATATAAATATGTATCGATTCTTTATCAAAAAGGATATACTTTATTGGATTATATCGATGAGAAAAGTGTGATCGTTTTTGAAGAAGCAAGTCGGATGATTGAGTTTGCAAAACAAGTAGAAAAAGAGGCTCAAGACTGGCAACTCACCTTGTTAAATCAAGGGGAATTTCTACCGTCATTACAAATTTATCAAACTTATACGGATATCATGAATCATATTCGTCAGCCGAGATTATATTTATCATTATTTTTGCGACAAGTTCCCCATGTAAGTCCACAAAATATTGTTCATTTTATTATCAGGAACATGCAGAACTTCCATGGTCAAATGCATGTTTTAAAGTCAGAGATGGAACGCTGGAAAAAGGCCGGAATGAGCGTTGTTTTCCTTGCAGCGGATCAAGAAAGGGCAAAACGTTTGCAACGAGTTCTCTTTGATTATGGAATAGAAGCCGATTTTGTTTCCAAGAAGGTAGATCAACTTTCAATAAGACCCATTATTCTTGAAGGAAATCTTCAATCTGGTTTTGAAATGAGTAGTATCCATTTAGTATTGATAACAGAAGGAGAAGTTTTTTCCAAAAAACAACGAAAAGCAAGAAAAATAAAACAACAAACCAATGCAGAAAGAATTAAAAGTTATACCGATCTTAAGGTTGGCGATTATGTTGTTCATGTTAATCATGGCATTGGGAAATACGTAGGCATCGAAACATTAGAGATCAATGGAATTCATAAAGATTATCTTCATATTAAATATGCAGGTAATGATAAATTGTATGTACCTATCGATCAGATCGATTTAGTGCAAAAATATGTGGGAGGTGAAGATAAAGAACCTAAAATTCACTCACTAGGTGGATCTGAATGGACAAAAGTTAAAAATCGGGTAAAAGCTTCTGTCCAAGATATTGCTCAAGATTTGATTCAATTGTATGCGAAAAGAAAATCGGAAAAAGGTTTTCCTTTCCCCAAAGATAATGTATATCAACGGGAGTTTGAGGCATTGTTCCCTTATCAGGAAACGCCTGACCAACTGCGTGCTATTGAAGAAGTGAAGCGAGATATGGAAAAAGCTGAGCCAATGGATCGATTGATCTGCGGTGATGTCGGGTATGGGAAAACAGAAGTAGCCATCCGCGCTGCATTTAAAGCAGCAATGGCAGGAAAACAAGTGGCCGTACTCGTACCGACAACGATATTGGCCCAACAGCATTTCGAAACATTTAAAGAAAGATTTCAAGATTACCCGATTAAGATTGAAGTCATTAGTCGTTTCCGTTCGAAGAAGGAACAAAATGAAGTCATTAACCAATTAAAAGACGGGATTGTTGATATTGTTATTGGTACCCACCGTTTATTATCAAAAGATGTTCAGTTTAAAGATTTAGGTTTACTCATTATTGATGAAGAACAACGTTTTGGTGTGAAACATAAGGAAAAATTAAAACAGCTAAAAACTAATGTGGATGTGCTTACATTAACAGCAACTCCAATTCCTAGAACTTTGCACATGTCCATGCTTGGGGTTCGCGATTTGTCAGTGATTGAAACTCCTCCGGAAAATCGCTTCCCTGTCCAAACCTATGTAGTAGAATATAGTGGTGCTTTGGTAAGAGAAGCGATTGAACGAGAATTGGCCCGCGGGGGGCAAGTTTATTTTCTCTTTAATCAGGTGAAAAATATTGAGCAGATGGCGGATCAAATCCGGGTGCTTGTGCCTGATGCGAAAGTGGTTGTCGCCCATGGACAGATGAAAGAAATAGAATTAGAACGAATCATGTTAGAATTTTTAGATGGAGAATATGATGTTCTTGTTAGCACTACCATCATCGAAACGGGTGTTGATATTCCAAATGTAAATACACTGATTGTTTATAATGCGGATAAAATGGGACTTTCCCAACTCTACCAATTACGTGGAAGGGTAGGCCGTTCTAATAGAATTGCCTATGCCTATTTTACCTATCAAAGGGATAAAGTCCTAACAGAAGCAGCTGAGAAACGTTTACAGGCCATCAAAGAGTTCACTGAGCTTGGTTCTGGATTTAAGATCGCAATGAGAGACTTAGCGATTCGTGGTGCAGGGAATTTACTTGGTGCTGAACAACATGGTTTTATCGCATCGGTAGGGTTTGACTTATACAGTCAAATGTTAAAAGAAGCGATTGATGAGTTGAAAGGTGAGACCAAAGAAGAGAAGATAATTGAGCCCCAGATCGATTTAGACGTGGATGCATATATACCAACAGAATATATTCAAGATTCGATGCAAAAAATCGAAATGTATAAAAAATTCGCAAGTGTAAAAACCCTTGAAGAAGCATTTGACTTGGAAGAAGAATTAGAGGATCGTTTTGGGGATATTCCAATACCTACAAGAAATTTATTAACGATTGCTAGAATTAAAGCTTATACTTATCAATATCACATTGAATCCATTTCTCAAAAAGGGCAAGAGATTCTTATCAAGATCTCTCCAGACCAAAATCAAGTGATCGATGGCTATCGCCTGTATCAAATTGCGAATGATTTTAACCATCGAATTAAATTATCCTCTGGCCACCACATCGGCGTAAAATTGAATACGAAGAATCTAACGCAAGAACAGTGGCTAAGTTTGCTGGAAAATTTCTTAAAGCGATATCAAGAATCTTTAAAAACGGAAGGAGCTATTGCTCAAAATGAGTAAACGAAAAAAACGATTTCTCTTATTCTTTTTTATCATTGCGCTAACATTAACCACTTTTGGTTGTAATAATGATCAGGAGAATAACAAAGTAGTAGCCGAATTTAAAGATGGGCAGGTTTTACAAAGGGATTTTGACAAGTACCTAAATGTTCTTCAATTTTTAAACCCCCAAGTGGTGAAAGAAATCAAAGACCAAAATGTAAAAAGAAGATTATTGGAACAATTCATTGCAGAACGATATCTAGGAACTAAGGAAAAGCTCTCACCTCAAAATGAGCAAGATGTAGACAATGCGTTTCAATACCTAAAGGAACAAAAGATTCAAATGGTGGGATCTGAGGATAATTATCAAAAGGAATTGAAGAATTTAAAGATTACTGAGAATGATATTAAGGATTATCTAAAAAGGAATATTGGAATACAAATTTACTTTGAAAACCAAATTACAAAAGACCAATTAAAACATGCCTTTCAAAAATCGAAGCAAGATTTTGTTATTGCAACAGTTAGCCATATTTTAATTGGAACGAACAATCGGACAGATGAAGAGGCAAGAAAAAGGGCGAATGAAGTTTTGGCTAAATTAAAGGCAGGGCAGGATTTTACGAAATTAGCAAAGGAATATTCTGATGATCCAGGAAGCAAAGATAAAGGCGGTATTTATGAAAATGTATCGGTCATCAATTGGGTTCCCGAATTTAAAGAAGCTGTTTTAAAACAACCCACTGGGAAAATTAGCGATCAACCGGTGAAAACCCAATATGGTTACCATATTATTAAAGTAATCAGTCGGAAAGTTCCTTCCTTTGAACAATTAAAGGAAAATGAAATTTCCATCTTAAAGAGGCAATTAATTGAGGAAATGTTTAGCAACTTTATGAATAAAGATTTACCAAAACTGATTACTAAAATCGATTTATCGGGAAATAATCATTCCAAATAAATGGTTCGTTCTCTTTCTTGTATAATAAATTGGCAGTAGATGAATACTATGGTTACCAAGTACTCAAAATGAATATTCAAAACTTAACTTATATACAAGAAAGAGAGGCAGCATAGAATGAAAGCAACAGGAATTGTACGTCGCATTGATGATTTAGGTCGGGTTGTTATACCAAAAGAAATTCGGAGAACTTTACGGATTCGTGAAGGGGATCCATTAGAGATTTTTGTTGATCGTGATGGGGAGGTCATCTTAAAAAAATATTCCCCAATTGGCGAACTAAGTGATTTTGCTCAGGAATATGCCGATTCTCTTTACGAAAATTTAAACATTACTACACTGATCACTGATCGCGATACCATTATCGCTGTAGCAGGTACAAGCAAGAAAGAATACTTGAACAAACCGATTGGTCAAGTCGTAGAAGAGAGCATGGAGCAAAGGAAAACAGTGGTTGATACGAATAAAGGTGAAGTGAGTATTATCAAAGACAATCCAGAAACAATATCCTCTTATGTCATAGCTCCAATTATCGCAGCTGGCGACCCCATTGGTACCGTGATTTTAATCAGTAAAGAGGATGGCATAAAGATGGGTAATCTTGAAGTAAAAATGGTGGAAACCGCATCATCGTTTTTAGCAAAACAAATGGAACAATAAGGAAAAGAAAAGGAAAAAGCAGGCAAACGCCTGCTTTTTTGGCTTGTATATTCTAAAGCTGCTCCTAACCTTACGGCTTTCCGAGAACATACAAACCTATTTTATTTAATTTATCTTGTATCATTGACTAAATTATGTTTTGATTACGTATTGAGGGGAGAAAATATGGAGAGAAATCGAACACAAACATTTTTTGAAGGAATCGCAATTCTAGGAGTTGCCGCCTTTTTATCGAAACTGTTAGGAGCCATTTATCGGATTCCATATCAAAATATAGCTGGGGATTTAGGGCTTGCTGTGTATAATAAGGTTTATCCATTATATAGTATGATGTTTATTTTGGCAACCGCTGGTTTTCCAGTTGCCATTTCGAAAATTATTGCTGAGCATTTGGCACAAGAAGATTTCCGCAGCGCAAAACGAGTCTTAAAGGTATCCGCTTATTTGCTTTCATTGTCAGGGATTATTGTCTTTCTTTTCCTTTTTTTAGGAGCAAAAACCATTGCGAAATTAATGGGGAATATAGAACTTTCCTTAGCGATAAAAAGTATCTCTTTTGCACTATTAGTTGTACCAATAACGGCAGCTTTTCGCGGTTTTTTTCAAGGGCAGCAAAATATGATACCAACGGCGTTTTCACAACTGATTGAACAACTGGTTCGAGTCATGACGATATTGATCTTAGCGGCTTACTTCATGAATCATTCTCAGTATGGAGTCTATTATGCTGGAGCAGGTGCTGCTTTTGGGGCATTTACTGGCGCAATGGGGGGCTTAATTGTTTTAATTTCTTTTTGGAAAAAGACTTACACCAACAAAAAGAATATAGATGTCGTTTTTACAAATCAAGAATCATTTTGGCTGATCATCAAGAAAATTCTTTATTACTCTCTACCAATAGCAATCGGATCGCTTATTTACCCTCTATTTGGTGTTGTTGATTCCTTTTCCATTTCTAATCTATTACAATTTATGGGTTTATCAGTAAATGAGGCGGAAAACTTATTTGGAGTGTATACAAGAGCTCAACCTTTCATTCAATTTGCTACCTTTTTTGCCCCAACACTAAGTTTAGTTTTAGTTCCTACCATCTCTGAATCTTTAGTGAAAGGTCAATATAAGAATGTTTCTGAATATATTTCAGCAGCGATCCGTTTTACTATTTTAGTGGGTTTACCTGCTTCTGTTGGCTTAGCAATTCTTTCTTACCCAATTAATATTTTCTTTTATAAAGATGATGCGGGATCATTCTCCTTAGCGATTTTGGCCTTTACCGTCATCTTTTCTTCCTTAGCCATGGTAACGACAGGAGTTTTAAATGGATTGGGAAAGGTTTTTTTGCCTGCTAAGTATCTTTTCATCGGTGCTTTTATAAAATTAGTTCTAAATATCGCTCTTGTACCTATATTTGGGATTCACGGTGCAGCTTTGGCTACTGTTTTTGCTTATGCTTTTGTAACATTCTTCAATTTACTCGTGATTCGCAATGACTTTGAGGTTGGAATTCGTTTGCGATTTTTATTAAAAACCATCATTTCTGTGATGATTATGATAAGTTTTGTTATCTTTTCAATGTTAAGTGGAATGGTTCTTTTAAAAAGCTTAATCGATTCTAAAAGAGTTTTAATGGCGATGATTATCTTTATTTCAATTTTTTTTGGTATGGTCAGTTATTTCTTCAGTTTATTATTTACTGGGGCAATTACGAGAAGAGAATTGTTTTATTTACCAAAGTATGGGTCACAACTCATTTTGATGGTCAAGAAACTAAAATTATTAAAATTTTTGAAGGATTGAAGGGATGATCATGAAAGGGAAAATAACCATTGTTGGTTTAGGTGCCGGAGATGAAGATCAATTATCCTTAGGAATTTATAAAAAATTAAAGAATGGAAAGAACATCTATTTAAGGACAAAGGTTCACCCTGTTGTCTCCTTTTTAGACAAAGAAGGAATTCGTTATCAAACCTTTGATCATTTGTACGATACATATACTGAATATGATCAGGTTTATCAAGAGATTGCTAAGACTTTACTTACATTAGTAAAAAATGGAGAAGAGCTGATCTATGCTGTTCCTGGGCATCCAATGGTTGCGGAAAAAAGTGTTCAATATTTACTTGAGAAAAAAGATCATGATATAGAGATTGAGCTTCTTGGAGGAGAGAGCTTTCTTGATGCGGTTTTTCGTTCTTTACGAATCGATCCAATCGATGGTTTTGTCTTTTTAAATGGAGAAACCTTAAAACGAGAGGATATTCAACCGACTAAACACTTGATTATTAGTCAGGTTTATGATCAATTTGTTGCCTCTGATGTGAAATTAACTTTGATGGAGGTTTATCCTGATGATTGGCCTGTGATCATTGCTGCAAATTTAGGAATGAAAGAAGAACGGATAAAGGAAGTTCCCCTTTATGAATTGGATCGTAATCCAAATGAATTTCATCATTTAAGTTCTATCTTGGTAAAGAAGACCGATTCAAGAGAAGTCCTCCATTCTCAGTTTTTTAAACTCGTTGAGATCATTGATCAGTTAAGAGGCCCAAATGGCTGCCCTTGGGACCGGGCACAGACCCATCAATCCATCCGTAAGAATTTAATTGAAGAAACCTATGAACTCCTTGAAACGATTGACCAATTAGATATGGAACATATGCAAGAAGAGTTAGGCGATGTCTTATTGCAGGTCATGCTTCATTCCCAAATGGCGTCTGAAGAAGGGTTTTTCCATATTTATGATGTGATCAAGCAACTAAATGATAAATTAGTCCGAAGACACCCCCATGTCTTTGGCGATGAAAATGCAAAGAAAGCAGAAGAAGCCCTTGTTCATTGGGAAAAAATCAAAGAAAAGGAACGGAAGGAAAAAGGAATAGGGAAGAATTCATCCGTTTTAGATGGAATTCCAAAAGATCTTCCTGAGATTCTGAAAGCCTATAAATTGCAAAGCAAAGCGGCCAAAGTGGGATTTGATTGGACAGATATTCATCATGTCTATCAAAAAATCAATGAAGAGATTGAAGAGGTCAAACAGGCGAAACAAGATCAGCTGCAAGGAGAAATTGGGGATCTTTTATTTGCTGTGATTAACCTCTCTCGTTTTTTAAAGATTGATCCGGAAGCGGCATTGGCTATGGCCAATCGCAAGTTTACCAAACGATTTCATTATATCGAGGAACAATTAAAGAAAAAGCAGCTAGATATTCGTGAAGTCTCATTAGATATGATGGATCAGTTATGGAATGAAGCGAAATCTTTAGGGAGGGGAGAATAATAACGATGCGTTTGGACAAATTTTTAAAAGTTTCTCGCTTAATTAAGCGAAGAACCTTAGCAAAAGAAGTAAGTGATCTAGGTAGAATTCAAATTAACGGGAAAATCGCAAAAGCTAGTTCCATTGTAAAAGAAGGTGATTTCATCAGTATCCAATTTGGCCAAAAAATCCTAACCGTTAAAGTGAAGCAATTAGTTGAGAGCACGAAAAAAGAAAATGCAACAGAAATGTATGAAGTCATACGTGAAGAAAAAATCGCAGAATAAATTTTTGGCGGTTCTAAAAAAAGTTGCCAAGCCATATGATGTACCAAAAGGAGGTATTTCATATGGACGATCGGGCACGGAGAGAAAAAAGTCACCAAATCATCATCATGAATCGTGAGCATTTTCAAGTGACCGGGGTTATTGATGTGGAGAGTTTTGATAGTGAAGAGTTTTTATTAAATACAGAGTATGGTTATCTTCACATTCATGGACAAAATCTTCACATCAAAAGCCTAGATTTAGAACAGGGAAAAATGGTGATTGAAGGGCTAATTGAGGATATGGGCTATTTAAACGAAGGATATAGACAGGAGAAAGCTAAAGGAATCTTTGGCAGGTTGTTTAAGTGACATTGCATCAACAATTCCAAACGATCCTATCCATGTTAGTCAGCGGTTTTATTATTGGCTTTTTATTTGATGGGTATCGAGTTTTAAAAGGAAAAATGAATTTTTATTCGTGGCTCGTCTTTCTCATTGATGTTTTTTTTGGTATCTTTTCCGCTTTATTGATTTTTACTCTTTTATTATGGCTGAATTGTGGACAACTTCGGCTTATGATGATCCTAGCCTTCTTACTTGGCTTGTGGATTTATTACCAAACCATAAGCCAAGGGGTCATCCGTTTATGGCTTGTCATTTATTCATTGATCTATTCTCTTTGGAAACTCATAGTAAAAACGGTTCAGATCCTTGTTGTTAAACCGATGATTTTCCTTTATAAATCTGTTTTCGTATTTGCAGGGTTTTTCATTTCCAGCCTTTTTGCCATTTATCGGTTATTTACAATTTTTTTTAAAAAGGTTTTGTTATCTCCTGTCGCAATGGTATACAAAACAACAAAAAATCAAGGGGTAAAATTTAAGACAAATATTAAAAAGAAAGCAGGATTTCACTCCTTATTGAAGAAATTGTTTAATAAACACCGTCGATAAGGAGTGTTGATTGTGTCAAAACAGAATAATGGAAAATCAACAAAAAAACGGATTCGATGGGTACTTTTACTCCTTTTTTTATATCTCGTTTGGGCGGGATATACAGGTTTTCATCAATGGACGATCATTCAACAAAAAAAGGATAAGATAGAAAAATTACAGGCTCAAGAGCAAAACATGCTTAAAAAGAAACAAGAATTAGAAAAACAAATTTTGTTATTACAAAAAGATGATTATATTGCTGAGATTGCAAGAAAATATTACTTTTTATCAAAGCCAGGGGAATTTATTTTTATTCCTCCACAACAATGAATGATAGGTAATGGTCATATTGACAGTATTTTAATCGGTTAGGTATAATCCAATTAGTTAACTTCTTTTTATCATTTTAAGGAGGATTTTATTATTCATGTCAGTTGAAGTCGGCAGCAAGTTAGAAGGAAAAGTTACCGGTATTACTCATTTCGGAGCATTCGTAGAGCTGCCAAGTGGTGAAACTGGTCTTGTTCATATCTCAGAAATCGCGGATAGCTATGTAAAAGATGTTAATGAGTTTCTTAAGGTAAATGATATTGTCACCGTGAAAGTCATTAACGTCGAAAAAGATGGGAAAATTGGCCTTTCGATGAAGAAAGCTCAAGAAAAGCCAGGAAACCAAACAACTACAACCAAGGAAAAACAAGGAAGATCAGCTCGTCCACAAGCACGTAGGCAGTCAAATGAAAGCTTTGATGAGAAATTATCCAAATTTTTGAAGGATAGCGAAGAGCGTCTTTCCAGTCTCAGAAAGAACACAGATTCAAAAAGAGGTGGTCGTGGAGCCCGAAGGGGTTAATGGCGATCGTTACATCTTGATCTATATAGTGTTGCTTTTAAGAATGGGTAACAAAGGAACTTTTGTGGATTTTCATCCCCACGAGGTTCCTTTATTTAACAAAAAAATTTAAAAAAGTATGTTGACAATGAAAAAGAAATCATTATATAATAAACTTTGTCTGACGCGGGGTGGAGCAGTCTGGTAGCTCGTCGGGCTCATAACCCGAAGGCCGCAGGTTCAAATCCTGCCCCCGCAACCAAAAATCGACGATTACCATATGGAGTTTTTGGACAAGTTATATGGCGGCGTAGCTCAGCTGGCTAGAGCGTACGGTTCATACCCGTGAGGTCGGGGGTTCGATTCCCTCCGCCGCTACCATCACGATGTGGCCCGTTGGTCAAGTGGTTAAGACACCGCCCTTTCACGGCGGTAACAGGGGTTCGAATCCCCTACGGGTCACCATTTTTATACCCATAAGAGAAAAAACACGTCTTTTGACGTGTTTTTTTTTTTTTAATACGTTATAAAAAACTTGGCTCGTATGTTCTAACGCTACTCCGATAATTTTAAGAAGTTTTGTCGGATAGAGAAAAGATTCTAAGGAAAACGACAATTTTTAAATGGATAAACCAAAAATTTGTTCAAAATACAAAACAAATTTTGTCGTACTGAAAGAATTTGTCGGAAAAAACTTATTTTTTACATCCTAATTTTGACAAATTTTATTATTGGTTTTGTTTATAATGAATGGCACAAATAAGTGAATGAGGTGGTGTCTTTCATGTTTGAGAAATTAGATGGGAAAAGTGAGTGGTTATCACAAACGGAAGTGGTTACCTCGCTTATCAATCGGATCGGATCTTTATTCCAACAAAAGTTAAATCAAATATTTCATGTTTTGTTTAAAAAATGGGATCTTGGGTTTCTCCTTATGGGTTTATTATTAGGTCGGGCGATGATTTTAAATGAATTATCCCCATTTGCGATTCCTTTTTTTGCAGTAATGTATCATTTGAAACGGGAAAAGTTGTTATTTATTAGTCTTGCGATATTATTAGGAGCGAATCTTACCGAACATAATCAAGGGGCTTTGATTTTTGCAGGAATGTTGATCTTCTTTTTTGCACAAAAATGGTTAGACGCTAAGGGAAAAACAGATCTTTCTTATGCACCGTTTCTTGTTTTTGCTTCCATCTTTGTACCACAAGTATTATTACATCTATATGAACAAACCTCCCAGTTTTATGACTATTTTATGTCGGGAGTTGAATCGATACTCGGTTTTATCTTAACATTGATCTTTATCCAAGCGATTCCGATTCTTATTTATCACAAAGAACAAGTCTCATTAGAACAAGAAGAAATCATTGCCCTCATTATTTTATTAGCCTCTGTCATGACAGGAACATTGGGTTGGCATGTTCAAAACCTTTCAATCGAACATATAGCTTCTCGCTATTTTATTCTTTTGTTTGCCTTGGTCGGTGGAGGCTCAATCGGTGCATCTGTTGGTGTAGTGACAGGTTTAATTTTGAGTTTATCCAATCCAAATGCCATCTACCAGATTAGTCTTCTTGCCTTTTCCGGTTTATTAGCAGGTTTACTCAAACAAGCCAATAAATTGGGTATAGCTTTTGGCCTCATATTAGGTACAACGATTTTATCTATTTATTTGGGGAACCAAAGTGAAATATGGATGTCTTTTGGCGAATCAGTACTTGCAATCTTGTTCTTCTTCTTGACCCCAAAGTCAATCATCAAAAATATTGCTAAATTTATCCCTGGTACCAGTGAATTTCAATATCATTATCAAGAATATGTTGCAAAAATTCGCAATATAACCTCAAGCAAAATTGAACAATATGCGAAAATGTTTACTCAACTAGCCGATAGTTTTAGCGAAATCACTAAAAGTCCAAAAATTGACGATGCGGAACAATTAGAGCATTTTATGAGTCGTGTAGCCAATACTCAATGTCAAACTTGTTTTCGAAAGAACAAATGTTGGAATGAGGAATTTTTTAAAACCTATAAATACATGACAGATGTAATGACCTATATTGAATTAAAGGGCAAATTAGGGAAAAAAGATATTCCTGCAGATTGGGTCAAACATTGTGTAAAATATGATCGAACGACAGCTGAATTAAATCAAATTTATGAAGAATATGAAAACGACCTATATTGGAAAAATCAATTGGAAGAAAGCAGACAATTGGTTGCATACCAATTATATGGCGTTTCACAGGTCATGAAAGATTTAGCAGAAGAAATTAAAAAGGAAGGCATAGAATTAAGTGTTCAAGAGAAACAAATTCACCAAGCTTTGGAACAACTAGGACTTTCCATTCGCCATGTTAACGTGGTGAATCTAGATGAAGGAAATGTAGAAATTGAAGTGAGCCAACCTAGTTGTAATGGCAGGGACGAGTGCACAAAAGTGATTGCACCCCTTATATCCGAAGTATTAGGTGAAAACATCGTCGTTAGCAATAAGGATTGTTGGTATAGTAATGATGGAACATGTAAGATGTGTTTGCAATCGGCGAAAAACTACGAAGTAGAAACAGGGTTTGCCAGTGTGGCGAAAGGAGGAGCTTGGTTATCTGGCGATAGTTTTAGCACCATTGAAATTGGCAATGGGAAATATGCGGTAGCCTTAAGTGATGGTATGGGAAATGGGGAACGAGCCAAAGTTGAGAGTAAAGCAACATTGGAACTATTGCAACAACTCTTACAATCTGGAATCGATGAAACATTAGCAATCAAAACGATTAATTCAGTATTACTATTAAGATCCCAAGAAGAAATCTTTTCTACGGTCGATTTAGCCGTAATTGATCTCTTTAATGGATTTACGAAATTCTTAAAGGTTGGTTCAACGCCAAGTTTTATAAAACGGGGAGATGAAGTTATCATGATATCCGCATATAATTTACCTGTTGGCATTATGGAGGATATTGATATTGATAGCGTTGGCCAAGATTTACAGCCAGGTGATCTTTTGATCATGATAACCGATGGGATTTATGATTCTCCAAATCATACCGTAAATAAGGAACTATGGATGAAGCGGATGATTCAAGAAATAGAGACAGATATCCCGCAAGAATTCGCAGACCTATTTTTAGAAAAAGTGATTCGATCTTTACAAGGTGAAATCGTTGATGATATGACTGTTGTGGTAACGAAAATCGATACGTACAAACCCGAATGGTCAACCATTAAGATTCCTGGTTTGAAAAGAATTGAACGAGAAAGAATGGTGCAATAAAGAAAATGTATATCCTTCCTTCCATTTGGAAATGAATGTAATAAAAGATTGGGAGGAAGGAAGAGTGAAAGATCTCACGTTTCAACAAATGGTTTTAATCACAGATGGTTATTCCAATTCAGGCATATCACCAATCGAAGCAGCGAAAGTTGTTTTTCAGCAAGGGGTAATTATTCATGTCATTGGCATTACCGATTCAATGAAAAAGGGGGTTCAAGGGATAGCAGAAATCAAAGAAATCGCAAATGCAGGTGGAGGTTATAGCCAAATCGTTCAAATGGAAGAAGTGGCAAAAACGATGGAGCTCTTTACTAAGAAAACGATGAATCATACGGTTCAACAAGTGGTCAGTCAACAATTGATGCAAATCTTAAAAAATCAATCGATTTATTCACTTCCACCAAAAGAACGGCTAAAGATTGGGAACTTAATTGATCAACTCTCCGAATATAGTCAATTGAAGATTTTACTTCTGATTGATCGCAGTGCCAGTATGACGAAGAAAATGGAGAAGTTAAAAGAAGCCATTTATGATTTTCAATTGAGCATTCATTCACGAGCAGGAGATAGTGAAGTTGCAATTGCCTTTTTTCCTGGAATATCCAATGTTATTGATATCGTCTTACCTTGGACAAAGGAAATTTCACAATTAAACTCGATCCTTTCTAGGCTCATTCCAAGGGGAAATACACCAACAGGCCCAGCAATCCTTGCTAGTTTAGAATATATGCTTCCATTCACAAAAAGTTTGTATCAAAGACAAAGAGGAGCTTTAGATGAGTTTGTTATCTAAATGGAATTCTACCTATCTGTTTGAATCAGGGGCGATCATAAAAGGAAAATGGAATGGAAGAAGGTATCGTGTCATTCAACCTCTTGGTTATGGGGGGAATGGTCAGGTTTATTTAGTTGAAGTAGATGGTAAACGATTTGCACTAAAAATCAGTTTGGAAACGGTTGACCTTAGTTATGAGATCCAAATGATTCAACGTTTAGATGAAGCCCAAGGACCAAACCTTGGGTTTTCCTTGTTTGATATTGATGATTATGAGAACGCTGAGGGGAAGATTTTCCCTTTTTATGTTATGACCTATAAACAAGGGGTACCATTGGAACAATTTCTCTCTGGGAAAAATGGAATGAAGCATGTCTATGCTTTTTATCGTTTGTTAGAAATGCTCAAAAAATTTCATCTAAGGCATTTTGCTTGTGGTGATTTAAAACCAGAGCATCTATTCGTTGATCCTTCAAATGGTGAGATATCCTTCGTCGATTATGGAGGTGTTACTTTCTATCAAGAAGGGATTCGACAATATACGGATATTTACGATCGAGGGAGTTGGCGAAAAGGACATCGATTGGCAGATTCCCATTATGATCTTTTTGCAGCTGCCATGGTTTTTGTCCAATTAGGAATAGGAAAATACAGACTATTAGAAATTTTTCGTCGTTACCGAAATATAAACGAGGTTTATGATATAATACCAAAGATTAAGAAGCTTAAACTTTTAGCACCTGTTCTTAGAAAGATCATAAATGGAGAAATAACCACTGTAGAACAAGCGATGGCTCAGGTTGAATTCCTTTTTAATCAACAGGAAAGAAGATGGGAATGGGTGGAGTGGTTATTTTCCTTATCACTTCTGTTTCTTTTTGTTGCAATTTACTTTTTCATAGAATTAGGGTAGTTTGGAGGATAACCGTTTGAAAGAGGATATCACAAAAGTAATGGAAGTCTGTTTATTAGCTGGCAAGATCATGTTAGCAAATGGTGGGGAAACGTATCGAGTTGAAGACACTATGCTGCGCATTGCTCAATCTTTTCACATAGGAGAAGCCTACAGCTATGTAACGCCTACAGGAATTTTTTTGACAATTCAAGGGAAACACCAACAAAAAACCAAATTTATTCGGATTCATCTACGGTCCATTGATTTAAACAAAGTTGTTCTTGTCAATGATATCTCCCGCAAAATTAGCAGTGGTATGATGACGATTGATGAAGCTTATGAAAGCTTATGTAAAATTGAACAGTTAAAGCCCCTTTATCCCATATGGTTACAAACGTTAGCTGCGGCGATATCGAGCGGCTTTTTTTCTTTGATGTTTGGCGGCACTTGGAAGGATTTTTTTCCTGCTTTGATTGTTGGCGGGATTGGATTTATTATTTTTATTTTTTTGCATTATATCGCTAAAGTAAAGTTTTTTGCTGAAATGGCTACAGCTTTTTTGATCGGACTATTGTTATCCGTTTTATATAAGTTTGGTTTTGGCGCCCATTTAGATAAAATGATTATTGGATCGATTATGCCGTTAGTTCCAGGAGTTTTGATCACAAATGCTGTACGGGATTTAATCGCAGGGGATCTTGTTTCTGGACTAGCTAGGGGAGCAGAAGCTTTTTTTACGGCCTTAGCTATCGGTACAGGAGTAGCCGTTATTCTTGTTCTTTTTCGCTGAAAATTTTCAAAAGGATGGCTATTGTTATGTCTTATCTTCATTTATTTTATACTAGTTTTTTCGCAACCATTGCTTTTGGCGTTATTTTTAATGTACCAAAAAAAGCGCTGTTTAGCGGTGGGACCATTGGTATGTTTGGTTTTGTTTTGTATTCTTTATTAAGTGTTCAATTTGGCTATGATATGGTGGCAGCAACATGGATTTCTACTTTATTTGTGGCGATCATGAGTCAATTGTTAGCAAGGTTGCAAAAAATGCCTGTTACTGTATTTAGCGTTGCTGGAATCATTCCGCTAGTCCCAGGAGGATTAGCATATGAAACGATGAGGAATTTTGTAGAGAATGAGTACTTCCTTGCGATTCAATTGGCGACAAAAACATTATTATTATCTGGAGCGATTGCCTTTGGACTTATTATTTCTGGAGTTATATCACAGACTATAAAAAGGAATGATCCGATTGATATTAAATACAGTCAAAAAAACGATTGAGTCCTATAACATGATCAAAGATGATCGTCCTATTATTGTCGGTGTATCGGGTGGACCTGATTCGATGGCTTTATTACATATTCTAGCAAATGTGGTATCAAATACTCTTATTGTTGCTCACTTAAATCATCAATTTCGTGGATATGAAGCGGATTTGGATGCTGAGTTTGTTCGCAAACAGTGCAACAAAATGGGAATTCCCGTCGTTATTAAGGAGTACAATGTACCTAGTTATATGAAGGAGATGAAGTTAGGGGCGCAAGAGGCTGCAAGGAAAATTCGCTATCAGTTTTTCTTAGAAACAGCTAGAGATTGGAATGCTGGGTATCTTGCATTAGGACATCATGCCAATGATCAAGCCGAAACGCTCATCATGAGAATGATTCGGGGAACTGGCCCTCATGGTCTATCGGGTATTCCTTATGTAAGAGAATTTGAAGGATTGTCTATTATTCGCCCTTTGTTAGATGTGACAAGGGAGGAGATTGAACAGTATATAAAGGAACAAGGTCTCTCTTATCGAATCGACCAAAGCAACTTTACAACGAAATATTTTCGCAATGAAATCCGATTAAACATCCTTCCATTTTTAGAAAAATATAATGGAAAGTTAATCACCCATTTAAGTCAAATGGCAAAGTTAAACCAAGCAGAAGATCAATACCTGCGAAAAATCGCTCTTGATGAATTTAACAAAAGCTTGATTAAAAAAGAAAATCATTCTTATATATTTGATGTTTCTTATTTGCAAAATCTAGACATTGCTTTACAAAGAAGGGTAATTCATCTAATATTAAGTTATCTGAATTTAAAAGAAGAATTTACCTATACACACATTGAACAAATACTATTTTTAATCAATCAATCGCATCCCTCAAAATCCCTTGATTTACCTCATCTTTTTGTTTATCGAGAATATGAAAAAGTAATATTTCAGTTCGTAAAAGAGAGTAAGAGTATTCCATACAATTATGAAATTCCGATCCCTGGGGTTGTGGAAATACCCCACATCAACAAACGGATTAGAGCTTATGTATTAAAGGAGAGAAACGATCCGAAAGGGATCTTTGATGTTTTTGATTATGATCGATTTCAAGAGAAAAAAATAACGGTTCGTAGTAGGAAAAATGGGGATCGAATGCAAGTGAAAGGGATGAATGGGAGTAAAAAAGTAAAAGATATTTTTATTGATCAGAAAATTCCAAAGGAATGGCGAGATAAACAGCCGATTATCGAAGCTGATGGTCAAATTCTCTGGATACCGGGAATTAAACAATCAAGCTTGAAACGAATATCAGAAAAAACGAAGTCGTTTTTATATATACAGATGGAAGATTTCTAGTTTGGAATAAGGAATTTTTTGAAACATAAGATTTTATAGGAGGATGTTTATGGAAAACGATATCAAAGAAATACTCATTTCAAAAGCAGAAATCGATCAAAAAACGACGGAATTAGGGGCCATTTTAAGCGAGGAATATAAAGACAAAAATCCGCTAATGATCTGTATTCTAAAAGGCGCCGTTTTATTTATGTCTGATTTGATCCGAAAAATGACGATTCCTCTTGAAGTCGACTTTATGGCTGTGTCTAGCTATGGAGCTTCCACAGAATCATCTGGTGTGGTACGAATTATAAAAGATTTAGATACAACCGTTGAAGGGCGTGATCTCATTATCGTTGAAGATATTATCGACAGCGGGCTTACACTAAGCTATTTGGTTGATTTATTAAAGAGGCGGAACGCGAATTCCATTAAGATCGTTACATTATTAGATAAGCCTCATCGCCGGAAAGTGGATTTAAAACCCGATTTAAGCGGTTTTGTTATACCTGATGAATTCGTTGTTGGTTATGGCTTAGATTATGCGGAAAAATACCGTAATCTTCCTTACATTGGAATTCTACAGCAAGAAGTGTATCAGAAGTAACCCCCTTCTATTTAAGTGATTTTTTTACTATGGTAAAATATAAGGAGTGCCTTGAGAGGAGGTAAGAGATTGAACCGTTTCTTAAGAAACACAGGATTTTATTTATTAATATTGCTACTAACAGTTGGAATCGTCAGTTTTATCACCAAACCGGGAATCAAAACAGAACAAATTCCCTTTACACAATTTCAAAAAGAACTAATGGAAGGAAAATACAGCCAGATTACTGCTCGGCCAGATGGTTTAACTTATCGGATAGAAGGGGTATATAAGGACAGTACGCCAACAAACAAAAAAGAATTTTATACCAATGCTCCATTTAGTGAAGGATTTATTAATACCTTAATGCAGGCACCGGTTAAAGATTTACGTTTTCTTGAACCAAAAAAGGATTCGATTTGGATCACTTTTTTAACGTCCATCATTCCTTTTATTCTTATTTTTGTTCTTTTCTTTTTCTTATTAAATCAAGCACAGGGTGGCGGAAGCAAAGTAATGAACTTTGGCAAAAGCCGCGCCCGATTATATACGGAGGATAAGAAAAAGGTCACGTTTAAAGATGTCGCAGGTGCTGATGAAGAAAAAGCAGAACTAGAAGAGATCGTGGAGTATTTACAAGATCCTCGTAAATTTTCAGCCTTAGGTGCTCGAATTCCAAAAGGGGTATTATTAGTAGGGCCTCCAGGAACAGGAAAAACATTATTGGCAAGAGCAGTTGCTGGAGAAGCAAATGTACCTTTCTTTAGCATCAGTGGTTCAGACTTCGTTGAGATGTTTGTAGGTGTAGGGGCTTCAAGAGTTCGGGATCTTTTTGAACAAGCCAAAAAGAATTCCCCTTGTATTATTTTTATTGATGAGATCGATGCTGTTGGCCGTCAACGTGGTGCTGGTTTAGGTGGTGGCCATGATGAAAGGGAACAAACCTTAAATCAACTATTAGTTGAAATGGACGGTTTTGGTGCAAATGAAGGCATTATTATTATCGCAGCTACCAACCGGCCAGACATTCTCGATCCTGCGCTACTTAGACCAGGTCGTTTTGACCGTCAAATCACCGTTGATCGACCTGATGTAAAAGGTCGAGAAGAGATCTTAAAAGTTCATGCTCGAAATAAACCCCTTGCCGATGATGTAAAATTAGATGTTTTGGCGAGAAGAACACCAGGCTTTACAGGAGCAGACCTAGAAAACGTATTAAATGAAGCGGCTTTATTGGCTGCTAGAAAAGCCCGCAAGACGATTTCGATGGAAGAAATTGATGAAGCGATTGATCGTGTCATCGCTGGTCCGGAGAAAAAAAGCAGAATTATCAGCGAAAAAGAAAAGCGGATTGTTGCTTATCATGAAGCCGGACATACTATTGTAGGTTATCATTTGGAACATGCAGACCAAGTTCATAAAGTAACCGTTGTACCGCGGGGTAGCGCTGGTGGATATACGGTGATGCTGCCAAAAGAAGATCGCTACTTTATGACAAAGCCTGAACTATTAGACAAGATTGTGGGCTTATTAGGTGGTCGTGTAGCAGAAGAACTTGTATTAGGAGAAGTAAGTACAGGTGCTCATAATGACTTTGAGCGGGCAACAAATATTGCTAGACGGATGGTTACCGAATTTGGTATGAGTGAAAAATTAGGTCCCATGCAGTTTGGACATGGCCAAGGGCAAGTATTCTTAGGTAGAGATTTTGCCCGGGAACAAAACTATAGCGATAAAATTGCTTACGAAATTGATATGGAAATTAAAAAAATCATCGATGAAAGCTACAAGCGTTGTAAGGAAGTCCTGCAAGCTCATCGTGATGAATTAGAATTGGTTGCACAAACATTAATGGAGAAAGAAACTCTCGATGCCGATGAAATTAGACAGTTAATTGAGAATGGAAAATTAGATGATGAAAATCTCAATCGAGAGATTAAAGTTCAGATTCAAGGAAAAGAAAATCGCCAAAATCAAGAGAATCAGACTCAAGATACAACCGATCAGGATGAAAAGAAAAGGGAGTAGGCTTTACTACTTCCTTTTTAAATATCATATAAAGAAAAAGAGGATAAGGGGGATAAGATGAGCGTAAAACCAATGTTAAGCGATATTGAAATTGCACAAAGAGCAAAGATGAAACCGATTCAAAAAATCGCAAAGCAATTAGGAATTCTTGATGATGAACTTGAGCTTTATGGGAAATATAAAGCAAAGGTATCCTTAAAATTATTAAAGCGATTACAAGATAAAGAAAATGGGAAGCTAATCCTTGTCACAGCCATTAACCCTACACCAGCTGGTGAAGGAAAATCAACGGTGACAGTAGGCTTAGGACAAGCCTTTCAACGAATTGGCAAAAAAGCGATCATTGCTTTAAGAGAGCCCTCACTAGGCCCAAGTATGGGTATAAAAGGAGGAGCTGCAGGTGGTGGCTATTCGCAAGTGGTTCCAATGGAAGATATTAATCTTCATTTTACAGGAGATATCCATGCCATCACAACAGCTCATAATGCTCTTGCTGCCCTTATCGATAATCACATTATGCAAGGGAACGAACTAAACATTGATCCAAGAAGAATAATATGGAAAAGGGTGATCGATTTAAATGATCGAGCTTTACGAAACATTGTCATTGGTTTGGGCGGACCGATACACGGTGTACCACGACAAGACGGCTTTGACATTACAGTGGCATCAGAAGTAATGGCCATCTTATGCTTGTCAGAAGGAATTCAAGATTTGAAGGAAAAGCTTAGTCGAATCGTGGTCGCTTATACTTATGATCAAAAACCTGTAACCGTAAAAGATTTAGGTGCCCAAGGTGTAATGGCATTATTATTAAAGGATGCTATTAAACCCAATCTTGTTCAAACTATTGAAAATACTCCAGCCTTTGTCCATGGAGGCCCTTTTGCCAACATTGCTCATGGCACCAACAGTATTTTAGCTACCAAAATGGCTTTAAAATTGGCGGAGTATACGGTTACAGAAGCTGGATTTGGAGCCGATTTAGGTTTAGAGAAGTTTATTCATATTGCATCAAGATATGGCAACTATCAACCTAACGCAGTAGTAATTGTTGCTACAATCAGGTCATTGAAGATGCATGGAGGAGTGGAGAAAACAGATTTAGCGAAAGAAAACATCGAAGCGATCAAAAAAGGTTATGCCAATTTACAGAAACACATAGATACGATTCGCCAATTTCAATTACCTTTTATCGTGGCGATTAACCGATTTGAGGCGGACACAGAAAATGAATTGCGAGCATTAAAGGACATGCTAGAAAATGAGGATGTACCTGTAGCCATTACAGAAGTATGGGAAAAAGGTGGAGAAGGGGGAATTGAGCTCGCAAAAAAATTGGTTGCCATTGTAGAAAAGGAAAGGAAGATTCATCAAGAATTGTATTCCCTCGATCAATCCATCGAAGAAAAAATCGAAGTGATTGCTAAAACCGTATATGGCGCAGATGGTGTTGAATTTACAAGTACTGCGAAAAAACAGATTGCCCAATTTGTAGAGAATGGTTGGGATAAACTCCCTATTTGTATGGCAAAGACCCAATATTCATTATCCGATGATCCTGGCTTGCTAGGAAGGCCAAAAGGCTTTAAGATCACGATTCGTGAGTTACGTCCATCAATTGGAGCAGGATTCATTGTTGCCCTTACAGGCGAGATGATGACGATGCCAGGCCTTCCTAAAAAGCCAGCTGCATTAAATATGGATATTGAAGAAGATGGTACCATACGAGGATTGTTTTGAAGACTCTAAATTTGATAAGATAAAAAAAGAAATGCAATAGAAAGAATAGGTGAAAAAAATGATTCTTGTCATTGATGTGGGCAATACACATACAGTTATCGGTGTCTATCAGGAGAAAAAATTACTAGTACATTGGCGAATCGCTTCGGACCGCAACAAGACAGAAGACGAATTTGGGATGATCTTAAAGAATCTGTTTGAACATCATCAAATTCAATTCTCAGAAATAACAGGTTCAATTATTTCTTCAGTAGTTCCGCCTTTGATTTTTCCACTGGAGAAAATGGTGAAAAAATATATCGGCATTACACCAATCATTGTTGGCCCAGGAGTAAAAACAGGCATTCCTATCAAAATGGAAAACCCCAAGGAAGTAGGTGCAGATCGGATTGTTAATGCGGTTGCTGCGATAGAGCTGTATGGAACACCATTAATTATTGTTGATTTTGGTACAGCAACCACATTTGATTACATTGATGAGCAAGGTTCATACCAAGGAGGGGCAATTGCACCTGGAATTGGTATATCGACCGAAGCCTTATATCAAAGAGCGGCAAAATTACCGAGAATTGAACTCGTTAAACCAGCAAATGTCATTGGCAAGAATACGATTACTGCCATGCAATCGGGTATCGTTTTTGGTTTTGCAGGACAAGTTGACGCCATTGTTGAGCGAATGAAAAAACAAAGTAAAATGACACCAAAAGTAATTGCCACAGGCGGCCTTGCACAGTTAATTGCGAGTGAAACTCAAAGTATTGATATCGTTAACCCTCTCCTTACATTAGAGGGATTAAGATTGATTTATTTAAGAAATCAGTAACTGGGAAAAGGATTCCTTGATGGAATCCTTTTTCGAATAATTAGGCAGGATAATGGTTAGTTCGTTTGCAAAGGAGAGAAAAAAGATGAAAGATTACTTAGTGAAAGCTCTTGCTTTCGATGGAAAAGTTCGTGCTTACGCCGCTTTATCCACACATTTAGTCAATGATTTACAAAAAAGTCATCAAACCACACCAGTAGCCAGTGCCGCTTTAGGTAGAGCTGCGACTGTTGGTGCGATGATGGGAGCCATGCTAAAAGGGGAGGAAAAATTAACAATTCAGATCAAAGGCGACGGTCCCATTGGCCAAATTATCATTGATGCCAATTCAAAAGGGATCGTAAGAGGATATATTACCAATGGACAGGTTGATCTTCCTTTAAATGAACAAGGAAAATTAGACGTGGCGAAGGCCGTTGGTAAAGGTCATTTATATGTCATTAAAGATTTGGGTCTTAAAGATTATTATGTAGGAAGTGTTCCCCTTATCTCTGGCGAATTAGGGGAAGATTTTACTTATTATTTTGCTCATTCGGAACAAATCCCATCTGCAGTTGGAGTAGGGGTTCTTGTTCATCCTAATTATGAGATCCGTGCTGCAGGAGGATTTATTATCCAAATTATGCCTGGAATGAATGAAGATGATATCCAAACCATCGAACAAAAAATATCGGGATTAAAATCGGTAACGAATTTGATTGATCAAGGATTCACCCCTGAGCAAATTCTAGAATACCTATTAGGAGAAGTTAAGTTTTTAGAACGTATGGATATTAAGTTTCAGTGCAATTGCTCTTATGAACGGATTAACAATATGTTAATTGGTTTAGGAAAAGAAGAGATCAATGATTTAATTGAAAAAGAAGGGAAAGCGGAGATTACCTGTCAATTTTGTAATAAAAAATATTATTACAGCAAAGAAGATTTAGAACGTCTATTGCTTCATTTTGCTTAATAGTGTGTTGTGTTCTTAAAAGAACAAATAAAGGAGAGTTAAAATGGGGAAAAAATATTGGCTTCTTTTCACTTTAATCAGTACGATCGTTCTCGTTATTTTTTTGTTTTCTTTTGAAGAAAAGGAAGAAGAGATCGTCGCTTATGTAGATGGGGAAAAAATCACCCAAAGCCAATTGGTTGAAGAATTGAAACGGCGTTACGGGAAAGAAGTACTGAATGATTACATTAATAAGCTCGTTATTTTAAAAGCGGCAGAAAAATATGAAATAAATGTCGATCGGAAAGAGATTGAGCGAGAGTACAATAAATTACAAGAAGAATACGATTCAGAAGAGGGAAATACAGCGTCTGGGAGAGAGCAAATGGGATTCAATAAAGATGAACTGATGCAAAATATAAAATTGCAACTCTTATGGGAGGAATTGGCGACAAAAGATGTTGTCATTCCTGAGAAAGATTTAAAAACCTATTATCAAGAATATCAAGAACAATTTAAAGAACCAGAAAAGGTCCATCTCAAACAGATTGTTGTAAAAAATAAACAAGAAGGGTTACAAGTTGTTAAAGAATTGAAAAATGGTTCAGATTTTAATACGTTGGCACAAGAAATGTCAATGGATATTCTAACGGCAAGTAAAGGTGGAGATCTTGGATTTATTTCCTTAGAAGATACGGCCTTACCTCCTCAAATCATCAATACAGTTAAGGTTTTAAAAATAGGTGAGGTTAGTGATCCGATCAAAATCAAAGATGGCTATGCCATTATTCAAATCGTAGAGCGAAAAAAAGCAATCAATTATTCATTTGATGATGTAAAAGGGGAAATTCGCAGAAAATTAGCTTTAAATCAAGTTAGCCCTTTACCAGAGGTTCTTGAACAACTTAAAAAAGAAATGAATGTTAAAATTATTGACCCCTCTTTACAATCGTTGACAGGGGATAAATTTTAGGTAAATTTTTTAGAGAAAAGGTGGGGATTATATGGATCGATTTTATCATAATGCTCATTTTTTAAAAACAAATCAATTAAATCAACTCTATCAGGAATTTCGGAAGATTGGCGCGGATGAAGCAGGGATTCGATTAATGGCGCCAAAAGCAGAGATGAAAGTGATTAAACTTCAACGGGTATCGTTAAAAGCAGCGAATTTATTAAAACAAGAAATGTTAGCAAAAGGCGGAGACGCCGTATTACATCGTGATGTGTCCACCTTAAAACAAGAAATTTCCGATGTGATTCTTTTCGGAACAAAAAGACAATTTTGGGAGATCATCCGCAAACTAAAAGTTCAACCATTTGGTTTAAAAGAGATCGGAGAAGAAATTCTTCAATTACTGAAAAAAGAAGAAGAAAGTCAAAAAGAACGGATTTTAAATTGTAAAGGAATACCTTTACCCATAGGGAGACAAACCTTAGTGATGGGAATTCTAAACGTCACTCCCGATTCCTTTTCCGATGGAGGGAAATATAACGATCTTGACCGAGCCATTATTCATGCCAAACAGATGATTGAAGATGGGGCCGATATTATTGATGTAGGTGGGGAATCGACACGACCGGGACATCAAGAAGTCTCTTTAGAGGAAGAGCTAAAAAGGGTGATTCCCATTATTGAGCGACTAGCAAAAGAAATTTCAGTCCCCATATCCGTTGATACGTATAAAGCGGAAGTGGCCAAAAAAGCAATTGAAGCAGGGGCCCATATTATTAATGACGTCTGGGGATTTAAAAAGGATAAAGAGATGGCAAAAGTAGCAGCAGAGTTAGAAGTACCTGTTATTTTAATGCATAATCGCTTTGATATGAATTATCAATCCTTAATGGACGATATCATCAAAGACCTAAGGGAAAGTATTCAACTTGCTTTGAAGGCTGGTGTAAAAGAGGAAAATATTATTCTCGACCCGGGGATTGGTTTTGCCAAAACCTATGAACAAAACTTAGTGGTTATGAATCGTTTAGATGAAATTGTAAGTTTAGGATATCCCGTGTTACTTGGGACCTCAAGGAAATCGATGATTGGTCTAACCTTAAACTTGCCGGTTGATGATCGTGTAGAAGGGACTGCAGCAACTGTAGCTTTAGGGATTGCAAAAGGTTGTAAAATCGTAAGAGTTCATGATGTAAAGGAAATGAAACGAATCGCAAAAATGATGGATGCCATGGTTTATTTACAACAAGCAAAGTAGAGGTGAGATGATGGACAAAATTATATTTCAGGGAATGCAGTTTTATGCTTATCATGGGGTGTTTGAAGAAGAAAATCGGTTAGGACAAAAATTCGAAGTAGACTTAGAGCTATTTCTCGATCTAAGAAAAGCAGGACTTAGTGATTGCTTAGAAGATACGGTGAATTATGCAAAAGTTTATCAGGTCACCAAAAATTATATCATGGGTACACCTAAAAAGTTATTAGAATCCCTTGCTGAAAATATTGCAAGTGAAATTCTATCAAGTTTTCCCGTACATGGAGTAATCGTACGAGTCAGAAAACTTCAACCTCCAATTCCAGGACATTTGCAAAGTGTTGCTGTAGAGATTAAAAGAGGGAAGATTCAATGACAAGAGTATTTCTTTCTCTAGGATCAAATATTGGTGATCGTGAATATTTTTTAAAAAAAGCGATTGCTGATTTAGATTCTCATCCCCAGATTCGTCTGATCAATCAATCCCCAATCTATGAAACCGAACCTTTTGGTTATAAAGATCAACCGGATTTTTTAAATATGGTGATTGAGATTGAAACCGATCTTGATCCCTACCAATTGTTACAGGTTACCCAGTCCATAGAAAATAAGCTAGGTAGAAAAAGAGAAATCCATTGGGGGCCTAGAACGATCGATATTGATATTCTTTTATATGGTAAGAGGCGAATCGTATCCCCTGAATTAATCATCCCTCATCCATATATTAAGGAAAGATTATTCGTATTAAAGCCATTATCTGATATCTATCATGGTTCAATTCCCGGCGAGATAAGCCAAATAGAAAACTTAATGGAACAATTATCGAAAGATTCTAAGGGTGTTAGGAGATGGAAAACATAAATAAAAGAATACGCGCTTTTCGTAAATTAAAAGGAATTACCCAACAGCAACTCGCGAATCAGCTTGAGATTTCCGTTGACATATTGGGAGCGATTGAACGGGGAAACCGAAAACCAGATGAAGCTCTATTAAAAAAGATCAGTGAATCCCTTGAAATCGATATTAACGAATTAAAGAAGCAAAAATAAAGGGCAATCTAACAGGAGGAAACAACATGAAGATAGGAAATGTACAATTGGATAATAATGTCGTATTAGCACCAATGGCAGGGGTAAGTAATTATGCCTTTCGTTCCATTGCTCGCCAGTTTGGTACAGGTTTAGTGACGGCTGAGATGGTGAGCGATAAAGCAATTTTACAAAAAAATGAACGCACTTTAAAAATGATTGAAGTAAGAGACGATGAGCGCCCACTAAGTATGCAAATATTCGGTGCAGAAAAGGAAAGTTTAGTTGAAGCAGCAAAAATCATTGATCAGTATACAAAAGCAGATATTATTGATATCAATATGGGTTGCCCAGTGCCAAAGATTACGAAAAATGAAGCAGGTGCAAAATTATTACTGCATCCAGAAAAAATTGAAGAGATTGTTGGAGCTGTCGTGAAAGCAGTAAAAAAACCAGTGACCGTAAAAATACGAACAGGTTGGGATAGTGATCACATTTATGCGATTGAGAATGCGCAAGCAATAGAAAGTGCTGGTGCAAGTGCAGTTGCCGTTCATGGGCGAACAAGGGAACAAATGTATAGCGGTAAGGCGGATTGGAATATTATTCGCCGTGTTAAAGAATCGGTAAAGATACCGGTAATTGGAAATGGCGATATTCAAACACCTGAAGATGCAAAACGCATGATCGATACTACCGGTGTGGATGGGGTCATGATTGGTAGAGCTGCTTTGGGTAATCCATGGATCCTCTATCGTACTGTTCGTTATTTAAAGGATGGTGAACTTATCCCTGAACCAACACCCCAAGAAAAAATTGAAATTGCATTTCTTCATATGGATCGTTTAATTGAGTTAAAAGGGGAGAAGATTGGTACTCAGGAAATGAGAAAACACGCAGCATGGTATATAAAAGGACTGCCAAATGCAGCAAGGATTCGCGAACAATTAAATCATGTAGAAACCCGTGAAGAGATGAGACAAATTTTATTGGATTACATATCGAGTTTAGCAGAATGAACTCTGCGATTTGTTAAACTTCTAATAATTGGTTGACATTAGCTGTTGATTGCAATATAATACCCTTCAGATCAAAAAAAGGTGCATATCATAACGAACTTAGGTTCAAAAGCTTCTTAATAAGATAGTCAAAGAAGCTTTTTATTCTATTTTTTAAACCATGGTCAACTTTTTTCCTTGCGCATAATTTTTGGAGAATAAACATATAATCCTATGGAAATCTTTTGCTAAAGGGGAACTTAAAAATGTCTGATAAAGAAGTGATTTTAACAAAATCAGGATTAAAAAAATTAGAGGAAGAATTAGAATATCTGAAAACGGTAAAACGCCGAGAAGTGGCAGAACGGATTAAGATAGCAATTGGTTATGGTGATCTTAGCGAGAATTCCGAATATGAAGACGCAAAAAATGAACAGGCTTTCATTGAGGGGCGCATTATTACTTTAGAAAAAATGCTTCGTAATGCACGTGTCATTAATGATGATGATGTGAACACAGATGTTGTAAGCATTGGTTCAACAGTAAAATTAAGAGACCTTGAATTTGATGAGATCGTTGAATACACGATTGTAGGTTCTGCTGAATCCGATCCAACACATAATATGATCTCAAATGAATCTCCTGTTGGAAAAGCACTACTAGGCAAACGTAAAGGAACAATTGTAGATGTTAATGTACCAGCAGGCGTTATTCAATATGAAATTTTAGATATAAAAAAATAAGTAGGAGTGGTCTTCATGAGCCAAGAGGTGGTCGAATTAAATGAACTACTTCTTGTGCGTCGACAAAAACTAGCCGAATTAAAAAAACTCGGATTCAATCCATTTGGCTATCGATTCGAGAGAACGCACACTGCAAAAGCGATATTAGATGAAGTAGGTTCATTGTCGAAAGAAGAAATTGAATTAAAGAACCTTCATGTGATTGTTGCTGGAAGAATCATGTCCAAACGTCTTCAAGGAAAAGCCGGATTTGCCCATATCCAAGATTTAAGTGGTCGTATCCAGATATATGTCCGAAAAGATCAAGTATCGGAAGCTGAATTTAAGGCCTTTGAACTATTAGATCTTGGTGACATTATTGGTATTGAAGGCAATGTATTTAAAACAAATAAAGGGGAAACGAGCATCAAAGTTCATAAGCTTCATATTCTAACGAAATCCTTGTACCCCTTACCTGATAAATTCCATGGGTTAAAGGATGTGGAGTTGCGTTACCGCCAACGTTATGTTGATCTTATCGTAAATCCTGAAGTGAAAGAAACTTTTGTTATAAGAAGCAAAATCATTCAATCTCTGCGTCATTATTTAAATCAATTAGGTTATATTGAAGTAGAAACACCAATGATGCATACTATTGCTGGTGGTGCAGCGGCTCGTCCTTTTATTACCCATCATAATGCATTAGATATGGATTTATATATGAGAATTGCGATTGAGCTTCATCTCAAACGCTTGATTGTTGGCGGCATGGAAAAAGTTTATGAAATTGGCCGTGTCTTTCGCAATGAAGGAATATCCACCAGACACAATCCAGAGTTTACCATGTTAGAGCTTTATGAAGCTTATGGTGACTTTAAAACCATTATGAACTTAACAGAAAATGCAATCGCACATGTCGCACGAGAGGTTTTAGGTACAACGAAAATTACTTATCAAGAGCAAGAAATTAACTTAGAGCCGCCATGGGAAAGAATTTCTATGATTGATGCGATCAAGAAATATGTTGGTGTAGATTTAAGCCCACAAATGTCTGATGAAGAAGCAAGAGAACTTGCAAAACAATATCATGTTCAAATCGAACCCCATATGACTTATGGTCATATTGTAAATGAGTTCTTTGAACAATTAGTTGAGGAAAAATTAATTCAACCAACTTTTGTTTATGGACACCCTGTTGAGATTTCACCCCTTGCGAAAAAGAATGATGAGGATCCACGTTTTACGGACCGTTTTGAATTGTTTATCGTAAGCCGTGAACATGCGAATGCATTTAGCGAATTAAATGATCCTATTGATCAAAGAGAGCGGTTTGAAGCTCAATTAAGAGAACGTGAGCTTGGAAATGATGAAGCACATGCGATGGACGAAGATTTTATCCATGCCCTTGAAATTGGAATGCCTCCAACTGGAGGACTAGGAATAGGGATTGATCGACTGGTTATGTTATTAACGGATCAGCCATCCATTCGTGATGTACTCCTTTTCCCACTAATGCGGGATCGTGAAAAAGAGGGCTAAAGTATATGTGTCATTGACACCTTAAGTATTTCATTTTATAATAAACTTACAATTATATAAGGAAGGAATTAAAGGGGAGTAGCTTTAACAATAAAGTCGTCATTACAGGGTTTTCCCCTCGGCTTTATTGGCAATGAAAATTGCTAGCAAGACCTTTATCTTTAGGAGGTAAAGGTCTTTTTTATTTTCATGTGTGCCCAGCAAGCCGTTTATTTCTAGTTGGTGAAAGTCCAACCTAGGTAAGAGCCAAGTCGCCTAAGATTAGAACATACCGAATGCTGATGGAAGAAGGACAACGGAAAGCCGTATGAGAGAAAACCTCACGTACGGTTTGAAGAGGGAAAACTGAAATGAGAAAGCTATCTTACGGTCGCCATAAAAGTTTCAGTTTCTACTCTCTATAAGGAATAATATAGAATATAAAATCTAACCATATGGTTTAGAACGATTAAGGTAGAAGAATAGGAGGAATCATTTTGGATATTGGTATATTAGCGGAATATGGGTGGACATTACTCGTATTAGTTGGCTTAGAGGGACTATTAGCAGCAGATAATGCTTTAGTAATGGCGGTTATGGTAAAACACTTAGATCCTGATTTGCGTAAAAAAGCCTTATTTTATGGATTAGCTGGTGCTTTTGTTTTTCGCTTTGCTTCCTTGTTTATTATTTCCTTTTTAATGGATGTATGGCAGGTTCAAGCTTTAGGTGCTGCTTACCTTATTTTCTTAGGTCTTAACCATATCATCAGAAAAAGAACAAAGGAAAAGCAGGATAACATCAAGGAGAAGAAAGAAGAAGCAGGGTTTTGGATGACGGTTTTGAAAGTGGAATTAGCAGATATCGCTTTTGCTGTTGATTCTATTCTTGCTGCAGTAGCCTTAGCAGTGACCTTACCTTTGACTAATCTCCCAAATATTGGTGGAATGCACGGGGCTCATTTTATTGTGGTGTTAACAGGTGGAATCATCGGTTTGATTCTTATTCGTTTTGCTGCAAATTGGTTTGTTGATTTATTGCACAAAAGGCCTGGTTTGGAAACTGCAGCTTATCTAGTCGTTGCTTGGGTGGGGGTTAAGTTAGCTGTGCATACTCTATCACATCCACGAATTCATGTAATCAGTCATGAATTTGCAGAGAGTTTACTGTGGAAATCCATATTTTGGGCTGTACTTATTCTAATATTGATAGCTGGTTGGTACATCGCTAAACCAAAAGGAGAGAATTCTTCTGCTTTATAAAAATCATAATGGGGATCTGACTTAATATTGTCTGACCACTGAAGCGTTACAATATGACAATATCATAGACGTACAAAATCGCTAAAAATATTTATTGACATTGATAATTCAATTTGATAATATGTTAAATGTTGATTGAAAAAATGTTCTTTGAAAACTGAACAGTGTCTGCTTAGCGAACCCTTCAATTCACGAAGGA
>NZ_JBLWIF010000009.1:0-62028 GCF_048381575.1 Tepidibacillus sp. LV47 | reverse complement strand
CGCCGATGGTACTTGGACCGAAGGGTCCTGGGAGAGTAGGACGTTGCCAGGCAAGATAAGGCCACCTTTTGGGTGGCTTTTTTTTTTGCTATCAGGAACTATTTTTTCTGGATTGAATATGAAAAATATGGTATATAAAGATTAAATATAGTAAAAAATCTGACAAGAAGATTAGGAGCTAACCACATTACATAAAATGTAATGTGGCTTTTTCATAAGAGGAAGCAGTTATGCGGTGGTGACAGGCATTCGTGCAATCATTTTTGATTTTGATGGAACACTATTTCAGACAGAAAAATTGGCAATCCCTTCGTTTATAAAAACTTTTGAAACCTGCCAAAAAAAGCTCAAAAAAAGCTAATCGTTATATGTTCGAAAATGAATTAGAGGGAGTAAAAAAACGGGCTGGTGCATTATATCCAGAAGTCAAAGAAACGTTAAACAATTTACCGACGATTGGCTGTGCCTTTGACTTTACAGTTGATCAAGAGTTAATAGGAGCGGTTATAAAAATACAAAGATTTGACCAACTGCCTTATGCTATTCATTAGATTTTGTAAAGGAGTGATTAAAATGACATGGTCAAACGAATATCTGCATATACTTTTTCGTTTAGTTCTTGCAGGACTAATGGGGGGAATTATTGGATTGGAACGAGAGGTAAATAACCACCCAGCAGGATTACGTACGAATATACTTGTAAGCCTTGGGTCAGCATTAATTATGCTTTTATCCATATATGGATTTCAAGATTATTATAATTCCGGAGATAATATGCGCTTAGATCCACAGCGATTACCTGCCCAAGTAATAAGTGGAATCGGTTTTCTTGGAGCAGGAACGATTTTACGCCATGGTTTTACGGTTACAGGTTTGACAACTGCAGCTACGATTTGGGTCGTTTCAGGAATCGGTTTAGCGATTGGCGCAGGTTTTTATTTAGGAGGTATTTTAACGACATTATTTGTTCTCATTAGTCTCATGATTTTGGCAAAACTAGATACCTTTATTATCAAAAAGCGACAATTGGTTGAGATTCGAGTCAATGTCATTGATACCCCTGGAAAATTAGCAGAAATTGCTTCTATATTTGGGCAAAGAAAAATTAATGTAAAAGGCGTCACGATGCATGATGAAGATAAAGAAGACGGAGAACCTCCCTGTGTTAGTATTAATTTTTTAGTAAGAATGCCTAAAAACGAAAATATCCACTTGGTAATCGATACCATTAAGCAAATCCAGGGAGTGAAAGAGGTTTATTATGGTAAAAATAATGAATAGTTTGACGCAAAATATTGCAAAATGGAGAAAAAGATATATAATATAATTAAAGGTCAAAGTTAGTCAAAGTCAGTATGGTCTTTTTGTTTGGAGGACATTATGAGAAATATTTCAGACATCATCGAACAATTCATAAAAGATCTTATAAAAACAAGTGAAACTGGAGAAATTGAGATCCAAAGAAGTGAACTGGCAGAAATGTTTCAATGTGTTCCTTCGCAAATTAATTATGTCTTAAACACAAGGTTCTCATTAGAAAAAGGATTTGTTGTTGAAAGTAAAAGGGGCGGTGGTGGATATATTCGAATTAAAAAATTAAATATCCCAACCGAACAAACATTCTATGATTTTCTCATGAAAGCGATTGGTGAAGAAATTTCTCAATCGACTGCATATGATTTGATCTCTCGTCTTTTAGATGAAGAATTATTGACACAAGAGGAGTTTCTCTTATTTAAATCGATTTTGTCACGAGAGGTTTTGGATTTGCCATTACCCATTCGTGACCAAATACGTGCCAATATATTAAAAGCGATGATTAAAGTCATATTTTCTCGATTAAAGGGGGATTAAAATGCTTTGTGAGAATTGTCATCAACGGCCTGCTACCCTTCATTACACCAAAATCATTAATGGAAAGAAGACGGAATATCATTTGTGTGAACAGTGTGCAAAAGAAAAAGGTGAAATATTCCCTTATGACTTCCCTTACGATACTCCTGAATTCTCTTTCAACAATTTATTATCAGGATTACTTAATTTTGATCCCATTATAAATGGGCATCATCATCCAACATCACTAGAACAATTGCGTTGTCAAACTTGTGGTTTGACTTTTTCTCAATTTAAGAAAACGGGAAAATTTGGTTGTCATGATTGTTATCATCATTTTGAATCTCAATTAGAACCCATTTTTCGCAGAATACATGGAAATAGTCAACACATTGGCAAAGTCCCTCACCGCTCTGGTCACAATTTAAAAATAAAAAAAGAAATTAGCCGCTTAAAAGAACTATTACAACAAAAAGTTCAAAAGGAAGAATTTGAGGAAGCAGCCAAACTTAGAGATCAAATTAAAGAATTGGAATCTAAACTTATAGAAAGAGGTTAGGATGATGGGTTTTAATCGGTTTATTAATCAAGCGCTTAGTGAATGGATGAAAGGTGAAGGTCCTGAATCTGAGATTGTTATTAGTAGCAGGGTTCGCTTGGCGAGGAATCTCAGAAATTATCCTTTTCCTACTTTAGCAACAGATTCTCAAGCAAGCGCAGTAGTTGAAGAAGTCAGGAAAGCATTAGAACAAAAAGAAATGAAGCAAATCAGCCATTTTGAACTGATACAGATGGAAGATTTGACAGAGCTTCAACGAAGAGTTTTAGTTGAGAAACATTTAATTAGCCCAAACTTAGCTCAAGAATCGCGAAAAGGTGCTGTTGCCTTAAGTGAAAATGAATCCATAAGCATCATGATTAACGAAGAGGATCATCTCAGAATTCAATGTTTATATCCAGGATTACAAATCTACGATGCGTGGAAAATGGCAAGTCGAATCGATGACATTTTAGAAGCTAAATTAGATTATGCTTTTGATGAAAAAAGGGGATATTTAACCAGTTGTCCTACGAATGTAGGTACAGGAATCCGAGCCTCGGTGATGCTTCATCTTCCTGCACTAGTCATTAGCGGCCAAATGAATCGTATGATTTCTGCTATTACTCAGGTAGGTCTCACAGTAAGAGGAATCTATGGCGAAGGAAGTGAAGCGTTAGGTAATTTATTCCAAATATCAAATCAAATAACTTTAGGGCAAAGTGAAGAAGATATAATTGAAAACCTTTATGGTGTGGTTAAGCAGCTGATTGACCATGAGAAACAAGCAAGAGCTCATTTACTACGTGATTCTAAAGTTCAAATTGAAGATCGTGTTGGAAGATCATATGGTATCTTACTCCATTCCAAAATCATTGATTCCAAAGAAGCAACAGGGCGGTTATCTGATGTTCGTTTAGGTATTGATTTAAAAATGATTAATGGTTTACCCCCTACAATCTTTAATGAGTTAATGGTCATTACTCAACCAGGTTTTTTACAACATTATGCAGGAGAAATGACTCCTTTTGAAAGGGATATAAAAAGAGCTGATATCATTCGTCAAAAGCTAAGTCAATATTTAAAGTAATTGATGGAGGTGGATTAAAAATGATGTTTGGACGTTTTACAGAAAGATCGCAAAAAGTATTAGCATTGGCTCAAGAAGAAGCGGTTCGCTTAGGACATCATAATATTGGAACTGAACATATTTTGTTAGGACTTGTAAAAGAAGGAGAAGGGATTGCAGCAAAGGCATTGCAAGCTCTTAACATTAGCTTAGAAAAAGTGCAAAAAGAAGTAGAAGCACTTATTGGTAAAGGTCCCGATAAGCCCCTTAGTGTTTCCTATACGCCAAGGGCAAAAAAGGTGATTGAACTATCAATGGATGAGGCAAGAAAGTTGGGGCATACCTATGTTGGCACAGAACATATCCTCTTAGGTTTAATTCGTGAAGGAGAGGGAGTTGCTGCTAGAGTATTAAACAATTTAGGCGTTAGTCTAAATAAAGCTAGACAACAAGTATTGCAACTATTAGGAAATAGTGAAGTGGTTTCATCCAATCAAAGCCATGCTACTCATCATAACACACCTACTCTTGACGAATTAGCACGGGATCTTACCGCTATTGCAAGAGAAGGGGGATTAGATCCAGTTATCGGTCGCGATAAAGAGATTGAAAGGGTCATTCAAGTATTAAGTAGAAGAACGAAAAATAATCCTGTTTTAATCGGCGAACCAGGAGTAGGGAAAACAGCAATAGCAGAAGGATTAGCGCAAAGAATCGTAAACAATGAAATCCCTGAGACCCTTCGGGATAAACGAGTGATGTCTCTTGATATGGGAACTTTAGTAGCAGGCACCAAATACCGTGGTGAATTTGAAGACCGTTTGAAAAAAATTATGGAAGAAATCCGTCAAGCAGGAAATATCATCTTATTTATTGATGAGCTTCATACATTAATCGGTGCTGGCGGGGCTGAAGGTGCAATTGACGCATCCAATATCTTAAAACCCGCATTGGCTCGAGGTGAGTTGCAAGCAATCGGGGCGACAACCTTGGATGAATATCGAAAATATATTGAAAAAGATGCTGCTTTAGAACGCCGCTTCCAACCAATCATGGTTGATGAACCTACTGTAGAGGAAACCATTCAAATCTTAAAAGGATTAAGGGATAAATACGAAGCCCACCATCGAGTAAAGATTACAAATGAAGCGATTGAGGCAGCCGTTCGTTTATCTGACCGTTATATTACCGATCGTTTTCTTCCAGATAAAGCAATTGACCTGATCGATGAAGCTGCATCAAAAGTTCGCTTAGTAAGTTACACCGTTCCACCAAATTTAAAAGAATTAGAAGCAAAATTAGCTGAGGTGAAAAAGGAAAAAGAAGCCGCTGTTCAAAGTCAAGAATTTGAGAAAGCAGCTGCATTAAGGGATAAAGAACAACAATTAAAAGAAGAATTAGAAAGAACAAAAAATGAGTGGAAAGAACATCAAGGTAGGACAGATACGGAAGTAACCGTAGAAGATATCGCGCAAGTCGTATCTAGCTGGACTGGAATTCCAGTGAACAAGATTAACGAAGAAGAATCAGAACGTCTACTTAAAATGGAAGAAATTCTTCATAAGCGGGTCATTGGTCAGGAAGAAGCAGTTAAGGCGATTTCAAGAGCTATTCGCAGAGCTAGAGCAGGATTAAAAGATCCAAAAAGACCTATTGGTTCATTCATCTTCCTTGGTCCAACAGGTGTTGGGAAAACCGAATTAGCTAGAGCTCTAGCAGAAGCAATGTTTGGTGACGAGAATGCAATTATTCGGATTGATATGTCCGAGTATATGGAAAAACATTCCACAGCCCGCCTTATAGGTGCACCTCCAGGATATGTAGGATACGAAGAAGGTGGGCAATTAACGGAAAAAGTAAGGAGGAAACCATATTCTGTTGTACTATTAGATGAGATTGAAAAAGCACACCCTGAAGTATTTAATATATTACTTCAGGTTTTAGAAGATGGGCGTTTAACCGATGGGAAAGGACGAACGGTTGATTTTCGCAATACCATCATCATTATGACCTCGAATGTTGGCGCAGAAATGATTAAGAAAAACACTGGGCTTGGTTTTAAAACCCGTACAGTGGAACAAGATTATGATAATATGAAAGAACGGGTGATGGAAGAATTAAAACGAACTTTTCGCCCGGAGTTTTTAAATCGTTTGGATGAAATTATCGTCTTCCACTCTTTAAGCGAAGAACATATTAAACAAATCGCCACACTTCTTGCAGAACAATTAAGAAAAAGACTTATTGAATTTGGAGTAGACTTTGAATTAACTGAAGCTGCAAAAGATTTCTTAGCAAAAGAAGGATATGATCCCAATTTTGGAGCTCGTCCATTACGTCGAGCCATTCAAAAACATATAGAAGATAAACTATCAGAGGAATTATTAAAAGGAACGATCACAAAAGGGGATAAAGTTACGATTGATGTAGAGAACGGTGAATTAGTCGTAAAGAAATAAGAATTGCATAAAATGAATGAGCTCCCAAGTGGAGCTCATTTTTTTGTGCAAAGATTCTTTTCATTTATTCACCTTTATTATATGATTATTCAATATGGAATGTTAAATGCTTTTACAAAGAAAGGGAAGTGGAATCGTGGCAAGAGTTAAGTCAAGTTTTGTTTGCCAAGAGTGTGGATATGAGAGTCCAAAGTGGTTAGGTAAATGCCCCAGCTGTCAATCTTGGAACAGTATGGTCGAGGAAATGAAAAACGATTATTCTAAAACCAATCACTTATCGATCTCATCATCAAATAAACCACAGCCCATTTCCCGTATAAATATGGAAGAGGAGCTAAGAATAAATACTAATATACATGAATTAAATCGTGTATTAGGCGGAGGAATTGTACCTGGTTCCCTAATTCTCGTTGGCGGAGATCCGGGAATTGGTAAATCCACATTGCTTTTACAGACTTCTCAAAGCATTGCAAAACAAGGTCATTCCATATTGTATGTTTCAGGAGAGGAATCAGTAAAACAAATTAAACTACGCTCTACGCGTTTGAATATTCATTCTGACCAACTTTACGTGATTACAGAGAATCAACTAGAACAAATTGAAAGCGTAATATTAGAGCTTAAGCCCGAGGTCGTAATCATCGACTCCATTCAAACTATATATCATTCGCAAATTGCTTCAGCACCTGGAAGTGTTGCACAGGTTCGTGAGTCTACCGCACATCTTATGAGACTGGCAAAGAGCAATGGAATTGCAATTTTTATCGTAGGACATGTAACAAAACAGGGGGAAATTGCTGGTCCGAGATTATTGGAACATATGGTAGATACAGTTTTATATTTTGAAGGAGAAAGACATCATACTTATCGAGTCCTTCGTAGTGTCAAAAATCGTTTTGGATCGACTAATGAAATTGGAATCTTTGAAATGAAAGAAAATGGTCTTGTTGAAGTTGAAAATCCATCAGAATTATTTTTGTCACAGCGTCCAATCGGTATTGCTGGTTCTGCTGTTGTTAGTAGTATGGAAGGAACAAGACCCGTTTTAGTTGAAATTCAAGCTCTTCTCTCATCAACAAGTTTTGTTACCCCTCGAAGAATGGCAACAGGTGTAGATCAACAAAGGGTAGCGCTAATTATGGCCGTGTTAGAAAAAAGGATTGGTATGTTTTTACAAAATCAAGATGCGTATGTTAATGTAGCAGGTGGTGTGAAACTAGCTGAACCAGCCATTGATTTAGCGATAGCCATTAGTATTGCTTCTAGTTTTCGTGACCAAGCCACCAATCCATACGATGTATTTATTGGCGAAATTGGTTTAACAGGTGAAGTTCGAGGTGTATCACGAATCGAACAACGAGTGAAAGAAGCCAAAAAATTAGGGTTTAAACGTGTGATCATACCAGCCAAAAATTTAAAAGGGTGGAATCTACCAGCTGAGATTGAGATTATAGGGGTTAACACCGTTGCTGAAGCGTTAGAAATTGCTTTGGGAGGAAATATGTGATGAGTAAGGATATAAAAAGAGAAGAATTTATTATGAATGTTTTAAAGCTGGTAGCTCCTGGAACCTTCTTTCGTGAGGGTTTAGATAATGTATTAAGAGCAAAAACAGGAGCTTTAATCGTTGTTGGTTATAGTAATGAAGTAATGGAACTTGTTGATGGTGGATTTTCTATTAATTGCGATTTTACTCCTGCTCATTTATATGAGTTAGCAAAAATGGATGGAGCGATCATAATAAGTGATGACCTAAAAAAAATATTGTATGCCAATACCCATCTTAATCCTGATTCTTCGATTCCATCTTCGGAAACGGGAATCAGGCATCGAACTGCTGAACGAGTTGCAAAGCAAACTGGCCATTTGGTCATCTCCATTTCCCAACGAAGAAATGTTATTACATTGTATCAAGGAAATTATCGCTATTCCTTAAAAGATATTGGTGTGATTCTAACAAAAGCCAATCAAGCGATTCAAACCTTGGAAAAATATAAATCGGTATTAGATCAGGCATTGACCAATTTATCCGCGATGGAATTTGAAGAATTAGTCACCTTAAACGATGTGGTCTCTGTTATACAACGAATTGAAATGGTACAACGGATAAAGAGTGAAATTGAAATGTATATCCAGGAACTAGGAACAGAAGGACGTTTAATTAGTATGCAATTAGAAGAATTAGTTGCCAATATTGATCATGAAGCCTATCTACTCATCAAAGATTACCAAAAGGGAAAAGAGGATGATAGCAAGAAAATATTAATGGAATTAAAAAAATTAAGCTCTGATGAATTATTAGAAAGCACTCATATTGTTCGCATATTAGGTTATTCCAGTAATACAAATATACAAGAGGAACCTGTTTATCCAAGAGGTTATCGTATTCTAAGTAGAATTCCAAAACTTCCCGCAGCGATTATTCATAATTTAGTTGAACAATTTGAGAATTTATCGCAAGTATTAATGGCGACGATTGAAGAATTAGATGAAGTTGACGGTATTGGAGAAGTAAGGGCTAGAGCGATTAAAGAAGGATTAAAAAGAATTCAAGAACAAGTATTTATTGATCGGCACATTTGATTGGATGAAGAGGTGAGCATATGAAAGACCATGTATTGATTAGAGAGGGATTGCCTACTTTAGGAGTATTACTTATTTTTACTGTTATTTTATACTTGCTTTATCCTGCGTTAGCGGTAATTGGAATTGGACTTATTCTGTATGTCTTATTTTTTTTTAGAGACCCCAAAAGAACCATTACAATCGATGACAAACTAGTTTTGGCGCCAGCAGATGGATTAGTCACCAATATTGAGAAAGTCTTTGAACCTCAATATTTACAAGAAGAAGCAATTCGGGTAAGTATATTTATGAGCCCTTTTGATGTTCATGTGAATCGCAGCCCCATTTCAGGTACGGTTAACTATCTTGAATACCGGAAAGGGGAATTTATCTCGGCAACAAAATCAGAAAGTCACGAGGTCAATGAAAAGAATTTTATTGGCATCACCAATGGGAAGAGGAAAGTTCTCGTTGTGCAAATCGCAGGAATTATGGCAAGGAGAATCGTAAATTGGACAAAAATGGATCAAAATTTGACCCAAGGTGAAAAGATCGGAATGATTAAATTTAGTTCAGGAACCCAAATATACCTTCCCTGTTCAACCGAGATTCTAGTGAAAAAAGGAGAAAAAATACAAGCAGGGAAAACAATTATCGGGAGGTTTGCAAATGATTAACCGTATTCTTCCCAGTTTATTCACTGTTGGGAACTTGTTTTTGGGGATTATTTCGATTATTTTAGCGTTTGATAACAACGTTGAATACGCGGCCATTATGGTGATTATCGGAATGTTGTTAGATGGACTGGATGGAAGAATTGCAAGGCTTCTTCACACCCAAAGCGAATTTGGCAAGGAGTTAGACTCATTATCGGATGTGATTTCATTTGGTGTGGCACCAGCATTTATTATGTATGTCGCCGCTTTACATGAAATGGGGGCTTTAGGTTGGGGAGTCACTGCTCTTTTTCCTATTGCTGGGGCTTTAAGACTAGCAAGGTTTAATGTAAGCTCTGGCGTACCTGGTTATTTTACAGGGTTACCGATTACTGCTGCTGGTGGCGTTCTTGCAACAATGACACTATACCATCACGTATTTCCACCGATTGCGTTGCCATTAGCGATGATTTTTTTATCTTATTTAATGGTAAGTAATATCAAATATCCTAATTTTAAAAAAGTAGGAATTCCCAAAACCGCTTACTTTGTAACTCCATTTATCATCTTAATCGTTGTTTACTTAGCCAAAAAATATCCTGTTCAATTTCCTAAGGTCGTTTTCTTACCCTTAGTCATTTATGCACTACTTGGCGTTCATAGGGCGATCTTTCGAAAAAGGAAAAATCCATTTTTAGAGGATGATTATGAATCTGAGGTAGAATAAAATGAAGATTTCATTCATAAATTGAAGGGGCAGCGAAATTGCTCCTTTTTTTTACGCTCTCTTTTCAAACATATAATGGCTTGTATGTTCTAACGCTGATCCCTCGCGTTTTTTCTTGAATAAACATTCGGTAGGAAATCGCTTAACGAAAGTCGCAGCTTATAGAACATACAAACCTTTTTTCATTTGATTTTATTGAAGACAAATTGGAAAATAGCTCTCTTAGTTTGATATATTGACTTTATGCTTTAAAATATGCTAATATATTATTTTTAATTTTGACATGATATTTCAAATGTGATAAAATGTAAATATATTTTAGCCCGGGGGTGACGCGATTGTTTAATGTTGGTGACAAGGTCGTTTATCCAATGTATGGTGCGGGGATTATTGAAGCAATTGAAGAGAAAGAAATTTTAGGGGAAAAGAAGTGCTACTATGTGATGAGAATGCCAATTGGGGATATGAAGGTGATGGTTCCAATTCAAAGTGTAGATGAAATTGGACTTCGACAAGTGGTTGATGAAGAAGTAATCAATCAGGTGATCGGTCGGTTAAAATTAGAATCTACGGATCAATCCACCAATTGGAATCGTCGCTATCGGGCAAACATGGACAAAATGAAAAGTGGAGATATCTACGAAATCGCAGATGTAGTCAGGAATTTGATGTTGCGAGAGCGGGAGAAAGGATTATCTACAGGTGAGAGGAAAATGCTAGAAAATGCAAAAACGATTTTTATCAGTGAATTGGCTTTAGCAAAAGATCTTACTGAGGAAGAAGCTATCGCCTTATTAGATAATATTATTTATGAGAAAAATGCGTCAATTTGACGCTTTTTTTCTGCGATAAAACGTTAATAAATATAGAGAGTTTCAAAATGATAGGTTTGTTTTTGAGGAAAATGTTAATAATGATAGAAGGAGGTGAAAATATGTTAAAAAGGGTTTTTCAAATCTTTTTTGTCATTTTAGGTGGTACGCTGGGATATTTGTTGATCCCTGAATTACTTTTAGCGAACCACTTATTTGGCATTGATCAATCGTTTAATAAAATTGTATTAAATTTGATTGGAATCGCCTTAGGTGGACTTGTATTATTTTTATTAACAGCTTGGTTTATGGATACCATCATTCGTTGGATTCAAAAAGGTGAGGAATTTATTTTAAAAATTCCGGTAACTGATTTTCTTTTTGGATTAATTGGTATGATTTTTGGACTCATTATCTCTACATTACTTTCACAGGCAATCAAATACATACCTGTTATCAACCTGATCGTTCCTATTTTTTTATCCATAATATTAGGGTATTTTGGTTTTCGCCTAGGGTTTAAGAAACGAGATGAATTCATGGCTGTATTCTCATTAGGAAAGTTTAATAAAGAGAAGGCAACCAAAAAGGACTCTCCTAAATATGAACATAAAATTTTAGATACAAGTGTGATTATTGATGGGCGAATTGCTGATATTTGTAAGACAGGATTTATTGAAGGAATTCTTGTCATTCCTAGTTTTGTTCTTGCGGAACTTCAGCATATTGCAGACTCTTCTGATACCTTAAAAAGGAATCGTGGCCGTAGAGGTCTAGATATTCTAAACAAAATTCAAAAGGAATTAGATATTAAAGTATTGATTTATGAAGGTGATTTTGAAGAAATCCAAGAGGTGGATAGCAAATTAGTGAAACTAGCAAAAGTGTTAGAAGGAAAAGTAGTCACCAATGATTATAATTTGAATAAGATTTGCGAATTGCAAGGAGTTCCTGTACTGAATATTAATGATTTGTCTAATGCAGTGAAGCCTGTCGTCCTACCTGGTGAAGAATTAAATGTTCAAGTTATTAAGGATGGGAAAGAACATAATCAAGGAATTGCATATCTTGATGATGGCACTATGATTGTCGTTGAAGGAGGAAGGGAATATATTGGCCATCATTTAGATGTATTAGTGACAAGTGTATTACAAACATCGGCAGGAAGAATGATCTTTGCGAAACCAAAATTATTAGAAAAGGCATTATAGGTGGTTTGAAAGATGAAATGTGGAATCGTGATACCAGCAGCTGGGAGAGGCAAACGAATGGGGGGAGAAGTGAACAAGCTATTTATTTTGCTTGATGGAAAGCCAATTCTTGTTCACACACTAGAAAAATTTTCGCAAGTGCCTTGGATTGAAGAAATCGTTATTGTCTCTCACCCTGAAGAAAGAAAGATAATAGAACAACTAGTTGAACAATATGAAATAAAGCGTGTCAAGGCGATTGTGCCAGGTGGCAAAGAACGACAAGATAGTATCTATAATGGTCTTGTATTTTTAGAAAGCGAATATGTAATGGTTCATGATGGAGCAAGGCCATTTGTGAAACAAAAGCATCTAGATCTTCTTTGGCAAACCCTTCAACAAAAGGATGCTGTTGTCTTAGGTGTACCGGTGAAAGATACGATTAAAATGGCAGATCAGGATGGTTTTATCCAAAATACCCCTGATCGTAAGAGCTTGTGGGCGGTTCAAACCCCACAAGCTTTTCGTCTTTCCATTCTAAGAAAAGCCTACGAAAAAGCGAAAGAGGATGGTTTTTTAGGGACGGATGATTCTTCTTTAGTGGAACGTTTGGGAATTGAGGTTGTGATCGTTAAAGGAGATTATCATAATATCAAGATTACAACTCCTGAAGATTTAATTCTCGCAGAAAGTATTTTAAAACATTGGAGTGAAGAGGTTTGATTCGAATTGGCCAAGGCTTTGATGTTCATCAATTTGCTAGAGATCGCAAATTAATCATTGGTGGAGTCGAGATCCCTTATGAAAAAGGGTTACTGGGTCATTCTGATGCAGATGTGTTATTACATGCATTAGCGGATGCGATTTTAGGAGCCCTTGGGAAGGGAGATATCGGTAAATGGTTTCCTGATAATGACCCAGCGATAAAAGGGATTGATAGCAAAGTGATCTTAGAAAAAGTTTGGCAAGAAGCAGTAAAAGAGGGTTTTCAATTAGAAAACGCAGATCTGACAATTATTGCCCAAAAACCCAAGATGGCTGGGTATATCCCCATGATGAGGGAAATTATTGCTGGTATCTTAGAAGCTAATGTGGAACAGGTTAATGTCAAAGCGACAACGACAGAAAAACTAGGATTTATAGGTCGGGAAGAAGGAATCGCTGCCTTAGCTATTGTTTTATTATCAAAAAAGCAATGAAAGTTCATTTTTCCTATGGTATGATAGCTAAAGTGTAAAGGTAATCATTTAGGAAAGGATGAGAGTATGTCAGATCAGGTTCGTGTAAGATTTGCTCCAAGTCCCACCGGACATTTACATATTGGAAGTGCACGTACGGCTTTATTTAATTTTTTATTAGCAAGAAAAATGAATGGAAAGTTTATTATTCGCATTGAAGATACAGATCAAGCAAGAAATGTAGAAAATGGCGAAGAAAAACTACTAAAGGGATTAAAATGGTTAGGAATCAATTGGGATGAATCAGTTGATGTAGGTGGAGAATTTGGACCTTATCGATCTATGGATCGTTTAGATATTTATAAAAAATATGTAAACCAGCTGATTGAGCAAGGACAAGCATATCATTGTTATTGTACGCCAGAAGAAATTGAAGCAGAAAGACAAAGTCAACTTGCAAAAGGTGAAACGCCAAAATACTCAGGGAAATGTCGTTATCTCACCCCTGAACAAAAAGAACAATATGAAAAAGAAGGTCGTAAACCAAGCATCCGTTTCCTTGTTCAAGAAGGACAAATCTTAAAAGTAGACGATATGATTCGTGGGGAAGTAAAGTTTGAATCTGATGGGATTGGCGACTTTGTCATTGTTCGTCCAGATGGGATTCCAACTTATAATTTTGCGGTGGTTGTTGACGATTATTTAATGGAGATTACGCATGTTATACGTGGTGAAGAACACTTATCCAACACACCAAGACAATTGCTGATTTATCAAGCTTTTGATTGGCAACCCCCTCGGTTTGCTCATATTCCACTGATTTTAAATCCGGATCGAAAGAAAATGAGTAAACGCGATGAATCAATTATTCAATTCGTGGAACAATATAAAGAACTAGGCTTTCTACCTAAAGCGATTTTGAATTTTATCGCATTACTTGGATGGAGTCCAGAAGGGGAGGAGGAGATTTTTACTTTAGAAGAATTAATCTCCCAATTTTCTCTAGATCGAGTGGCAAAGAGCCCTGCTGTTTTTGATATTCAAAAATTATATTGGATGAATAACCACTATATCAAAACAACTCCTTTAGAGAAAGTCGTTGAACTATGTTTACCTCATTTACAAAAAGAGGGAGTTGTGCCTGAAATATTAAGTGAGGAACAACAAATATGGGTGAAAACTCTAGTTGCTCTCTATCAAGAACAATTAAACTATGGACAAGAAATTGTCGAATTTGCAAAAATGTTCTTGACAGATGAGATTCACCTTGAAGAGGAAGGGAAAAAGATTTTATCAGAGAATCATATTCCTATTATTATGGAAGAATTTAAAAAACAATTAGAATCCTTAAATGAATATGTGCCAGAAACGATTAAAGGAGCGTTAAAGGCTGTTCAAAAAAATACAGGCTATAAGGGAAAACAATTATTTATGCCGATACGAGTAGCGACAACAGGTTCTACGCATGGACGCGACTTGCCAGAAACCCTTTTCCTCTTAGGAAAAGAGAAAGTGTTAAAACGAATCGACCAACTATTGACAAGTTAGTGTCTATCATAGAGAATAATATAAAAGTGAAAACGAACATGCGATGAGAAAGAGAGTAGATCTTTTGCTTGGTCAACAGAGAGGGCTTCCTTGGCTGGAAGAAGTCTGTCCAACTTAAGATTGAAATGCGCTTTTGAGCTTTGAATCTGAAGGTAGTAGGATTCAACGGGGCTGCCGTTATCAAGATAAAGTGAGGATAGGCTCATCCTATCCTAAACAGAGTGGGACCGCGGTATAACCGTCTCTGTGCTAAGGCTCAGAGACGGTTATTTATTTTTAAATAAAAAGGTGTGATGGAGGTGGGAATGTGTTTAAAAGGATGATAGAAGATGTTAAGGTAATCCTTGAAAAGGATCCGGCGGCCAGAAATATATGGGAAGTTATTCTTGCATATCAAGGTTTACATGCAATATGGATTTATCGTATCGCTCATGCTCTATGGAATCGAAAATTTTATACATTGGCTAGAATTTTGTCCAATTTTGGGCGTTTTTTAACGGGGATTGAGATCCATCCAGCAGCAAAAATCGGTAAAGGTTTGTTTATCGATCATGGTACAGGTGTCGTCATTGGAGAAACTTGTGAAATCGGGGATTACGTAACCATCTATCAAGGAGTAACTCTTGGCGGTACTGGAAAAGAAACGGGAAAACGTCATCCTACGATTGGAAACCATGTATTAATCTCAACAGGTGCCAAGATACTAGGTTCCATCAAGGTTGGAGATTATGCAAAGATTGGTGCTGGATCCGTCGTTCTAAAAGAAGTACCACCTTATTCAACGGTAGTGGGTATTCCAGGAAGGATTGTCATTCAAAATGGAATGAGAGTTAAGGATGATTTAGACCACGTTCATTTGCCAGACCCTGTGGCTGATACCATTCGCTCGATGCAAGAACAAATTGATGAATTGAAAAAGGAATTGGAAATCCTAAAAGCAGGAGGAGGGAAAAAGTGATTCAAATTTATAATACATTAACGAGAAGAAAAGAAAAGTTTCAACCCATTGAACCAGGTAAGGTGAAAATGTATGTCTGTGGACCAACCGTTTATAACTATATTCATTTAGGCAATGCAAGGCCTTTAGTTGTATTTGATACGGTACGCCGTTATCTTGAATACAAAGGTTATGAAGTCACTTATGTACAAAATTTTACGGATATCGATGATAAAATTATTAATAAAGCAAAAGAAACAGGAAAATCTCCATTAGAAATTTCCGAACAATATATTCAAGAGTTTTTTGTAGATGCCGATGCTTTAAATGTTAAAAGGGCAAGCATTCATCCAAAAGTAACAGAAAATATGAAGGAAATCATCGATTTTATTCAAGGATTGTTAGATCAAGATGTAGCTTATATTGCAAATGGCGATGTTTATTTTAAAACCAATCGTTTTAAAGATTATGGGAAACTTTCCCATCAATCTATTGATGATCTGCAATCAGGAGCTAGAGTAGAAGTAGATAAGAATAAGGAAAATCCACTAGACTTTGCATTATGGAAAAGGGAAAAACCTGAAGAAATCGCTTGGGATAGTCCTTGGGGCAAGGGAAGACCAGGGTGGCACATTGAATGCTCTACGATGGTTCGAAAGTATCTAGGTAATACAATAGATATTCATGCTGGAGGGGCAGATCTCATCTTTCCTCATCATGAAAATGAAATCGCTCAATCTGAAAGCCTTACCCATCAACCTTTAGCCAACTATTGGATGCATAATGGGTATATTAATATCAATAATGAGAAAATGTCTAAATCTTTGGGGAATGTGATCACCATCCATGATTTAAGCCAAAGAGTGAATCCCATTGTTTTACGGTTTTTGCTTTTAAGCGTCCATTATCGCCATCCCATCAATTTTACTGAGGATTTAATCGAACAATCAAAAAATGGATTAGAACGAATTAGAACGACCTATCTCAATCTCACCCATCGGTTGGATGGTACAAGGATTGGAAAAAGGCGTGATTTAGAAAACGAAGCCATAGAAAAGATCCAAGAGTTCCAACAACAATTCGAAAAAGAAATGGATGATGATTTTAATACAGCGAATGCCATTACGGTGATTTTTGATTTGATCAAGCAAGCCAACCTTTATTTGCAAAATCAAACGGTCTATCAAGAGGTTATTCAAATTTTTATGGATAAATTACAGTTATTATTAGGGATTTTAGGCTTAGACCGAATCTTAGTAAAAAGCCAAACAAATACTAAAGATGATCTCTGGATTGAAGAATTGATTGAAAAAAGACAAGTCGCAAGGAAAAATAAAGATTGGGCTTTAGCTGACAAAATACGGGATCAGTTAAAAGAAGCAGGAATTATTCTCGAGGATACACCTCAAGGAGTTAGATGGCGAAGAAAATGATAGGAAACAATGTCAATTCAAAAAAAGCAAAAGAAATGAACGCTCTAAACTTAGCTTATATTGGCGATGCTGTATATGAAATGTATATTCGTCACTTTCTCGTTTTACGAGGCGGGAAACCTAATATGCTCCATAAGAAAGCGATTCAATTTGTGTCTGCCAAAGCACAAGCTCATATCCTTCATTATTTAATTTCCAAATTGACAGAAGAAGAAATGGACATTGTAAAACGGGGACGAAATACAAAATCTCCTTCTTCACCCAAAAATGCGGATATTGCTGATTATCGTTATAGTACCGCGTTTGAGGCTTTAATTGGCTATCACTTTTTATCTCAGAATATCGAAAGAATGGAGTCATTAATTCAAGAATCTATAGCTTTTATTGAAAGGGAATATAGCAATGAACAAAATAAGACAAAATGATCAAGAACATACGTATATTTTGGGCAAAAATCCCGTATATGAAGCTCTTAAATCGGATCGTTCCATCAATAAAATCTATATTGCAGAAGGAATTCAAAAGTCAAGTTTGCAAAAAATACTTGCTCTTGCAAAAGAAAAGGGAGTCATTACTCAATATTACCCAAAAAAGAAATTAGATCAAATGACTGAAAACAAAAACCACCAAGGGATCGTCGCTTCCATCGCTGCATATGAATATACAGAATTAAGGGATCTCGTTTCCGAAGCCAAAAAAGCAAATCATCTACCTTTTCTTGTATTATTGGATGAAATCGAAGACCCCCATAATCTAGGTTCGATTCTTCGTACGTGTGATGTTGTAGGCGTTGATGGAGTGATTATCCCAAAACGGCGATCAGTTGGCTTAACCCCAACTGTTTCTAAAACTTCCGCTGGTGCGATTGAGTATGTTCCTGTCTCGCGAGTGACAAATCTTGCTCAAACGATTGATTACTTAAAAGACGAGGGTTTTTGGATTGTTGGTACTGACGCAGCAGCTGACCAAATGTATCATGAAATTGACTATAAAATGCCTGTTGTGATTGTCATTGGCAGTGAGGGAAAAGGAATTTCGAGGCTCGTGAAAGAAAAATGCGATTTTATGGTCAAATTGCCAATGCAAGGACATATAAATTCCCTTAACGCGTCAGTAGCAGCAGGTATAATTCTTTACGAAGTCTATCGAAATCGAGGTTTCTATCGTGAACGGAGTTAAATATGGAAGAGTTACTCATTGTTGATGGATATAATATCATTGGAGCATGGCCGAAGTTACGGGAACTAAAAGAGGCAGGGAACTTAGAAGAGGCTAGGGATCAACTGATTGATTGGTTAAGCGAGTATCAGGCTTATTCGGGGCGAACCGTCATTGTTGTTTTTGACGCTCACCAAGTACCTGGTCTAGGGAAAAAATATCAAGATCGCCGGTTAACCATTTACTTTACGAAAGAGAATGAAACAGCTGATGAATTTATTGAAAAATTAATAGGTGAACTTAAGAATCAGAAGCGGACAATCTATGTTGCTACTTCCGATTATACTGAACAAAGGGTAACCTTTGGACAAGGAGCTTTGCGGATCTCTGCAAGGGAACTCCTTCTCGAACAAGAAATAGTAAAAGATTTAATTCAACAAACCGTAAGTAAACGTAATCAAGGACTAAAACAAAATATCTTTTCTGCAATTGATTCAGAAACAATTAAATTTTTTGAAAATTTCCGCAGGAAAAAATAGACTCAACTTGACGAGTAAGGTTACATAATGTATAATATTTCTATCTTTTGAAGTGGCAATTGGCGGAGGGGTCGCGGTGAGTGTTAACCTCAAAGAAAGTAACACATTGATCCAATATGAATATGCTCTTGATGAAGAGTTAGTTGATCAAGTCCACGAAGGAGATATTGTTGCACTAGAATATTTAATTCAACGTTATAAACATTTTGTCAGATCAAAAGCGCGATCCTATTTTTTAATCGGTGCTGATCGAGAAGATATTATTCAAGAGGGAATGATTGGATTATATAAGTCGATTCGCGACTTTCGCGGGGATAAGCTCTCATCGTTTAAAGCTTTTGCTGAATTATGTATTACAAGGCAGATTATCACAGCGATAAAAACAGCAACGAGACAAAAACATATTCCATTAAACTCTTATGTATCGTTGGACAAGCCTATCTATGATGAAGAATCGGATCGAACCCTTCTTGATGTCCTTTGTGGCAATAAAGCAACAGATCCAGAAGAGTTAATTATCAATCAAGAAGAATTTGAAGATATTGAAGAAAAAATGGGCGAATTATTAAGCGATCTAGAAAGACAAGTATTACGTTTTTATCTAGATGGAAGGTCTTATCAAGAGATCGCTGAAGCACTAGGTCGGCATGTTAAATCGATTGATAATGCATTGCAGCGTGTAAAAAGGAAATTAGAACGATATCTCGAAGGGAAAAAGGAGAACAATACATAAGACTTCTTCATTGAAGTCATACAAACCAGCTGATTAGGTTTGTATATTCCGTAAGCAGCGACTTTTGGAGTTTATTTATACACGGACAACAAAGCGCGTTGGAATATACAAACCTTTTCTTGTTTAAATATCTAAAGGATGTTATAAACTGTATCACTGTATTTTATTGACATTGATTTTTGATTATGTTAAAGTATTTGGGGTAACCATGCATTCATGGCTGTAAAAAATTTAGCCATCAGATAAATGTGTCATGGATAGATTAGCATGTGGGAGGTGTGTTATTTAATATGCGCGTGATTATAACCTTGGCTTGCACCGAATGTAAACAACGGAATTATACCACGACCAAAAACAAGCGTAATAATCCTGACCGCCTTGAATTAAAAAAATATTGCAAGTTCTGTAATGACCATACATTACATCGTGAAACCCGTTAATGGAGGTGCTCCTTTATGTTTTTAGTAAATATAGGGGCAGGACTAATGAATAGCTTGCGGTCAACTCGGGATTTTTTTAAAGAAAGTCTACGGGAATTAAAAAAGGTTCGTTGGCCGAACCGCAAAGAGCTGATTAGTTATACGACCATCGTCATTTCGACGGTTGCCTTTATAGCTATATTCTTTGCTATTGTCGACTTAGGAATTTCTTCTATACTATCATTAATTGGCTTAGGTAAGTAATCACAAAGGAGGATAAGGACTAGCGTCCAGTATATTATGGAAAAGAAATGGTATGTGGTTCATACTTATTCAGGGTATGAGAACAAAGTAAAAACCAACTTAGAAAAAAGAGTCGCATCCATGGGAATGGAAGACAAAATTTTTCGCGTCTTAGTACCTATGGAAGAAGAGATTGAGAATAAAGATGGCAAGAAAAAGTCAGTGATGAAAAAAATATTCCCTGGCTATGTACTTGTAGAAATGATTATGACGGATGATTCTTGGTATGTTGTTCGTAATACACCTGGAGTAACAGGTTTTGTTGGTTCATCAGGCGCTGGTTCTAAGCCAATTCCTTTATTAGATGAAGAAGCAAAAGCGATTTTAAAACAAATGGGTATAGAAGAAGTTCGTCCAAAAGTTGACTTTAAGTTAAAAGAAAATGTGAAGGTGATTGAAGGGCCTTTTCAAAACCTTGTTGGTCATATTGAAGAAATCAATGAAGAAAAACAAAAGTTGAAAGTTTTGGTCAATATGTTTGGTCGGGAAACGCCTGTAGAGTTGGATTTCGATCAAGTGGAAAAAATTTAATATATTCTACCAATAAGATAAGTTGAAATAAATTTGTGATTATGGTAAATTGAATTTGTTATGCTTATTCGCTCCCATAAATAGGATTTGTTGTAAGTGGGAGGGACTTACCCGTTAACCACATTTTGGACTAAGGAGGTGTGTCGCATGGCAAAAAAGGTAATTAAAATCGTTAAACTACAGATTCCTGCTGGAAAAGCGAACCCAGCACCACCAGTTGGTCCTGCACTTGGTCAAGCAGGCGTAAATATCATGGGATTCTGCAAAGAATTTAATGCGCGAACAGCTGATCAAGCAGGTTTAATCATTCCTGTTGAAATTACCGTATATGAAGATAGATCATTTACATTTATTACGAAGACTCCACCTGCTGCGGTCTTACTTAAAAAAGCTGCAGGCATTGAAAGCGGTTCTGGCGAGCCAAATAGGAAAAAGGTAGCGACAATAAAACGTGCAAAAGTTCGTGAAATCGCTGAACAAAAGATGCCTGACCTAAATGCTGCTAATGTTGAAGCGGCTATGCGTATGATTGAAGGTACGGCTCGTAGTATGGGTATTATTATTGAAGATTAGTTGTTTGGAGGGTTGGTTCAAATGAACCAACCCTAAATAGTGGGAGGTTTAACCGTTAATAACCACAAAAGGAGGAAAATGATATGGCAGGAAAAAAATATCTTGAAGCTTTAAAACAAATTGATCGCGAAAAAGCTTATGATCCATTAGAGGCAATTGAACTTGTGAAGAAAATCTCTACTGCAAAATTTGATGAAACAGTCGAAGTTGCAGTTCGTTTAGGAGTTGACCCGAAAAGAGCGGATCAACAAATTCGTGGAGCAGTCGTATTACCCCATGGAACTGGTAAAACTCAACGTGTATTAGTATTTGCCAAAGGTGAAAAGGCAAAAGAAGCGGAAGCTGCTGGCGCAGATTATGTTGGCGATGAAGAATATATCAATAAGATTCAACAAGGTTGGTTTGATTTTGATGTCGTTGTTGCTACACCTGATATGATGGGACAAGTAGGTAAACTTGGTCGTGTATTAGGACCAAAAGGTTTAATGCCAAACCCTAAAACAGGTACTGTTACTTTTGACGTTGCTAAAGCTGTAAAAGAGATTAAAGCGGGTAAGATTGAATACCGTGTTGATAAAGCTGGAAACATTCATGCACCAATCGGTAAGGTTTCTTTTGATAGTCAAAAACTGCACGAAAACCTACAAACTCTTATTGATACATTGATTAAGGTAAAACCAGCAGCTGCAAAAGGACAATACATCCGCAACGTAACCATTAGTTCTACAATGGGGCCAGGAGTTAAAATTAATCTTGCTAAAGTTGTGAAATAATGGGTTTTGACTTTCCTTATTTCCTATGTTAATATAGATGTCGTTAATTGAATAGAATAGCTATACCGTAGACAGTAGGTGCCGATTGGCTTAATTTCCTACCGAGGTAATAAAGATATCTGTATGTAGGTATCGAGTGCCTTCGCTGTTTGCGTGGGCCTTTTTTATTGGTCCCGCAACAATATTGGATTAATCTAGGTGATCATCAAACCACAGGAGGTGTGAAAAAGTGGGCGTGCGCGAGGAAAAACAAAAATTAGTTGCAGAAATCACCGACAAGCTTCGCAATAGTAAAACGACAATTCTTACTGATTATCGCGGTTTAAATGTTGCGGAAGTGACAGAATTAAGAAAAAATTTACGAGAAGCAGGCGTTGAATTCAAGGTATTAAAAAATACATTAGTGCGCCGTGCAACGAAAGAAGCTGATCTGACTGAACTCGATGAATTTTTAACTGGGCCAACAGCAATTGCATTTAGTTATGATGATGTTGTCGCTCCTGCCAAAATTATTGTAGATTTTGCCAAAAAACACGAGGCATTAGAAGTAAAAGCAGGGATATTAGAAGGAAGAATCGTAAACGTTGATGAAGTAAAAGCTTTAGCATCCTTGCCATCTCGTGAAGGGTTACTTTCTATGTTGCTTAGTGTATTACAAGCACCTATGCGTAATTTTGCACTTGCTGTTAAAGCGGTGGCTGAAAAACAAGAACAACAAGCATAATTATGATTATTTGCTTATTCAATATCAATTGATAAAATAGGAGGTTAAATAGAATGACAAAAGAGCAAATTATTGAAGCGATTAAAAATATGTCTGTTCTTGAATTAAATGATTTAGTAAAAGCAATTGAGGAAGAGTTTGGTGTAACTGCAGCTGCTCCTGTAGCGGTTGTTGGTGGTGCTCAAGCAGTTGAAGCTGCTGAAGAACAAACTGAATTTGATGTCATCTTAACAAACGCTGGAGCTTCTAAGATTAACGTAATCAAAGTTGTTCGTGAAATCACAGGCCTTGGCTTAAAAGATGCAAAAGACCTTGTTGACAATCTTCCAAAACCAATTAAAGAGAAAGTTTCTAAAGAAGAAGCAGAATCCATTAAAGCAAAACTTGAAGAAGCTGGCGCATCTGTTGAAATTAAATAATCGAATTCACGTATAACAACCCGCTTGTAAACACAGCGGGTTTTATTCTTTCTGATATTACTTGTAAATTTCTCTCATACGATGGGTAAAATACATATGTATATTTTTTGTAGTATTGGAGAGTATAATATGAATGAACATTACTATACAGAAAATCCTCGTTCTAAACATGATGAGCGGTTTATTGAAGCGAATTTCTTCGGAAAAAGATTTCGATTTAAAACAGATGCGGGCGTTTTTTCGAAGAAAAGGGTCGACTTTGGCACAACTTTGTTAATCGAAACGGTAAAATATCCGAAGCAAGCCAAGATCTTAGATTTGGGGTGTGGATATGGAGCCGTTGGAATCGTTTCTGCTTCTGTGATTGAAAAAGGCCTCGTTCAGATGGTCGATATCAATGAAAGAGCGATTGAACTGGCAAAATATAACGTTGAACATAACTTGAAAAATATAAATGGGAATATCATGATCGAAGTTTACCAAAGTAATGGGTTTCATAATGTAAATGTTAATGACTTTGATCTCATTTTGTTAAATCCCCCAATTCGTGCTGGTAAAAGTATTGTGTATCAACTATTTGAAGATTCCTTACTCCATTTAAAAGAAGGCGGCGAACTTTGGATTGTTATTCAAAAGAAACAAGGAGCACCTTCGGCGATCAAAAAATTAGAATCTTTATTCTCTGAAGTAGAAGAAGTAGAAAGAAGCAAAGGATATTCGATTGTTCGATCTATTAAAAGTTAATTTTTAAAATTAAGTATTGACTCTATTTTTTAATTATGGTAATATACGAAAATGCTATAGTCTAAACATTGCAAAACCGTGTTTCATGTTCCAAATTATACATAAAAAGGAATGGTTTAGATAATTTTTGTTAAAAATCAATAATATATGAGTCTTTAAAAATGAGGTTTCTTTAACCCATTTTTATTTTTTTATGATTATGATCTCTGATTCTAAGGGGTGAATGTTTTGGCGGGCAAACTTGTGCAGTATGGTCGCAGACAACGTAGAAGTTATGCAAGAATTGAAGAGGTTTTAGAGATCCCATATTTGATTGAAATTCAGAAAAATTCATATCAGTGGTTCTTAGAGACCGGTCTGAGAGAATTATTCAAAGACATTTCACCAATTCAAGATTTTACGGGAAATTTAATCCTCGAATTTATCGATTACAGTTTAGGTGAACCAAAATATACTGTAGATGAGGCGAAAGAACGGGATGTAACCTATGCAGCTCCTTTAAGGGTAAAGGTGCGTCTTATCAACAAAGAAACAGGAGAAGTAAAAGAACAGGAAGTCTTCATGGGTGATTTCCCACTGATGACTGAGACGGGTACCTTCATTATTAATGGGGCAGAAAGGGTCATCGTCAGTCAGCTCGTTCGTTCGCCAAGCGTCTATTTTAGCACAAAAGTTGATAAAAATGGTAAAAAAACTTATACCTCGACGATTATTCCTAATCGAGGTGCTTGGCTAGAATTAGAAACAGATGCAAAAGACGTGATTTATGTACGTATTGATCGTACGAGAAAATTACCAGTAACGGTTTTACTCCGTGCTTTAGGATTTGGAACAAATGAACAAATTATTGACCTCTTAGGCGATAATGAATATATTCGCAACACGTTAGATAAGGACAATACCGATTCGGTTGAAAAAGCATTAATTGAAATCTATGAACGTTTGCGGCCAGGTGAACCTCCTACCCTTGAAAATGCGAGAAGTTTATTAGTCTCCCGATTCTTTGACCCAAAGCGGTATGACTTGGCCGAAGTGGGTCGTTACAAAATCAATAAAAAGCTACATATTAAGAATCGTTTGTTTAACCAACGACTTGCTGAAACGCTGGTTGATCCAAATACGGGAGAGATCATTGCAGAAGCGGGTCAAGTTGTTGATCGCCGCCTTCTTGATAAAATCTTACCTGCTTTGGAAAATGGAGTTAATTATGTAAATTATGATCCTCGTGGTGGAGTGATTGAAGAAACGATTCCGCTGCAAGCTATTAACATTTTTTCTCCTAAAGAAGACGGACAAATTATTAAGATTATCTCTAATCGAGTTGTTGATAAAAATGTAAAACATATTACTCCCGCTGATATTATTGCATCAATTAACTATTTTATTAATCTTCTATACGGTGTTGGCGATACGGATGATATTGACCATTTAGGCAATCGGCGATTGCGTTCTGTTGGTGAGTTATTACAAAACCAGTTCCGCATTGGTTTATCACGAATGGAACGTGTTGTTCGAGAAAGAATGTCGATTCAAGATGCAGACATCATCACGCCACAAGCATTGATTAATATTCGCCCTGTGATTGCAGCGATTAAAGAATTCTTTGGTAGCAGCCAGTTGTCACAGTTTATGGATCAAACCAACCCCCTTGCAGAACTTACTCATAAAAGGCGCCTTAGTGCTTTAGGACCGGGGGGATTAACAAGAGAGAGAGCGGGCTTTGAAGTACGGGACGTTCACCACTCCCATTATGGGAGAATGTGTCCTATTGAAACCCCTGAAGGTCCAAACATTGGTTTAATTAACTCCCTTTCTACTTATGCTAGGGTTAATGAATATGGGTTTATAGAAACCCCTTATCGGAAGGTAGATCCTGAAACCCATCGAGTAACAAATGAGATTGTTTACGTTACCGCAGATGAAGAAGATAATTACGTTATTGCACAAGCCAATGCGAAAATTGATGAAAACGGCTATTTCCTTGAAGACCAGGTTATTGCTCGTTATAAAGATGAGAATATCGTTGTACCAAAAGAACGTGTGGACCTGATGGACGTTTCGCCAAAACAAGTTGTCTCTGTTGCAACGGCGATGATTCCATTTTTAGAAAATGACGACTCAAACCGTGCGCTGATGGGTTCGAACATGCAACGTCAAGCTGTTCCATTATTGGTTCCAGAAGCTCCATTGGTGGGAACTGGAATGGAACATAAAGCTGCCAAAGATTCAGGTGTTTGTGTCATTGCAAAACATGATGGCATTGTCGAATATGTCGATGCAAGATCCATTTGGGTTCGAAGACAAGAAATTATCGATGGGAAAGTGGTAAAAGGGGATTTGGACAAATATAAACTTCATAAATTCATGCGATCAAATCAAGGAACATGTATTAATCAGCGTCCAATTGTACGGAAGGGAGACCTAGTAAAAGCTGGAGATATCATCGCTGATGGCCCTTCAACTGACTTAGGTGAAATCGCCTTGGGTCGAAATGTTGTCGTTGCCTTCATGACTTGGGAAGGTTATAACTATGAAGATGCAATTCTATTAAGTGAACGATTGGTAAAAGAAGATGTTTATACATCCATTCATATTGAAGAATATGAATCAGAAGCAAGGGATACGAAACTTGGGCCAGAAGAGATTACAAGGGATATTCCAAATGTAGGTGAAGATGCATTAAAAAATCTTGATGAACGAGGCATTATTCGCATCGGAGCTGAAATTCGTCCAGGAGACATTCTTGTTGGGAAGGTAACGCCAAAGGGAGTAACCGAATTAACTGCAGAAGAACGGTTATTACATGCGATCTTTGGTGAAAAAGCTCGTGAAGTGCGTGATACCTCTTTACGTGTTCCTCATGGTACAGATGGTATCGTCGTCGATGTGAAAGTCTTTACCCGTGAAAATGGGGATGAACTCCCTCCAGGGGTAAATCAACTGGTTCGTGTCTATATTGCGCAAAAAAGAAAAATATCTCAAGGGGACAAAATGGCAGGACGCCATGGGAATAAAGGGGTTATCGCAAGGATTCTTCCTGAAGAAGATATGCCATTTTTACCAGATGGAAGACCTGTTGATGTTGTGTTAAACCCTCTAGGTGTTCCATCGAGGATGAATATCGGACAAGTATTGGAAGTTCATTTAGGTTGGGCTGCTAAAGCATTAGGAATCCATGTTGCTACACCTGTTTTTGACGGGGCGAGAGAAAATGATGTTTTTGATGCTCTAGAAGAAGCAGGTTTTGATCGAGATGGGAAAACGATCCTTTATGACGGGCGTACAGGGGAACCTTTTGAAAGAAGGGTTACCGTTGGCGTCATGTATATGATCAAATTGGCACACATGGTTGATGATAAGATCCATGCACGCTCAACAGGACCTTATTCCCTTGTTACCCAACAACCTCTTGGTGGTAAGGCGCAATTTGGTGGGCAGCGTTTTGGTGAGATGGAGGTATGGGCACTTGAAGCTTATGGTGCAGCATATACACTTCAAGAACTCTTAACGGTTAAATCGGATGATGTTGTTGGTCGTGTGAAAACGTATGAAGCGATCGTGAAAGGTGAAAATGTTCCTGAGCCAGGTGTGCCTGAATCATTTAAAGTTCTAATTAAAGAATTACAAAGCTTGGCAATGGATGTAAAAATTCTATCAGAGAACGAAGAGGAAATTGAAATCAAAGAGCTTGATGATGATGAACGTCCTACAGATAATTTGGCTTTACATTTAGATGTAAATGAAGATTAGTGAAATTGGGAGGTATGCCCAATGTTTGATTTGAACAACTTCGAATATATGAAAATTGGTTTAGCTTCTCCAGAAAAAATTCGCTCTTGGTCTTATGGAGAAGTAAAAAAGCCTGAAACGATTAACTACCGAACCCTAAAACCAGAAAAAGAAGGATTATTTTGCGAAAAGATTTTTGGACCGACAAAAGATTGGGAATGCCATTGTGGCAAGTATAAACGTGTGCGTTATAAAGGCGTTGTTTGTGATCGATGCGGTGTTGAGGTAACAAAATCGAAAGTTCGCCGTGAGAGAATGGGGCATATTGAATTAGCTGCTCCAGTCTCTCATATCTGGTACCTTAAAGGAATTCCAAGTCGAATGGGACTTGTCCTTGATATGTCATCGAGGGCTCTTGAGGAAGTGATCTATTTTGCATCTTATGTTGTAACGGATCCAGGAGACACACCCCTTGAAAAGAAACAATTACTATCAGAAAAAGAATATCGCACATATCGTGAAAAATATGGACAATCCTTTGCTGCTGGAATGGGTGCAGAAGCAATTAAAAAACTTCTTGAAGATATTGACTTAGATAAAGAGGTCAATTTACTCAAAGAAGAATTAAATACTGCGCAAGGCCAAAGAAGAAATCGGATTATTAAACGTTTGGAAGTACTAGAAGCTTTTCGAAGCTCTGGGAATAAACCGGCTTGGATGATACTAGACGTCCTTCCGGTGATACCGCCAGAACTTCGGCCAATGGTTCAATTAGACGGTGGCCGCTTTGCGACTTCTGATCTAAATGACTTGTATCGTCGAGTCATTAATCGCAATAACCGTTTGAAACGACTTCTTGATTTAGGTGCTCCAGATATTATCGTTCAAAATGAAAAGCGGATGCTGCAAGAAGCAGTTGATGCGTTAATTGATAATGGTCGTCGTGGACGCCCGGTAACAGGTCCTGGAAACCGTCCACTAAAATCTTTGAGTCATATGTTAAAAGGAAAACAAGGACGTTTCCGTCAAAACCTACTAGGTAAAAGGGTGGATTACTCTGGTCGTTCCGTTATCGTGGTTGGTCCAAACTTAAAGATGTACCAATGTGGTCTACCGAAAGAAATGGCTTTAGAGCTATTTAAGCCATTTGTGATGAAAGAATTAGTAAGCAAAGGAATCGCCCATAACATCAAGAGTGCGAAACGGAAAGTAGAAAGAGTAAGCCCTGAGGTTTGGGATGTTCTTGAAGAAGTGATTAAAGAGCATCCAGTTCTCTTAAACCGTGCGCCTACTCTTCACCGTTTAGGAATTCAGGCGTTTGAGCCCGTTTTAGTTGAAGGACGTGCGATCAAACTTCATCCATTAGTATGTACCGCCTATAATGCTGACTTTGATGGCGACCAAATGGCCGTTCACGTGCCTTTATCTGCTGAAGCACAAGCAGAAGCTCGTCTTTTGATGCTTGCGGCACATAATATCTTGAATCCGAAAGATGGGAAACCTGTTGTTACGCCAACTCAGGATATGGTATTAGGTTGTTACTATTTAACCATTGAAAAAGAAGGCGCAAAAGGTGAAGGAATGATCTTTCGTGATCCAAACGAAGCGATTGCCGCATATCAAAATGGTTATACGACCTTGCAATCAAGAGTGGTTCTTCCAGCGAAATCATTAAATAAGACAAGTTTTACGGAAAAACAACAAAACGCCTTGATCGTAACTACGGTTGGTAAAATTATTTTCAATGAAATTTTCCCTTCAGATTTTCCATATATTAATGCTCCAACAAAGGAAAATCTTATTGAAGGGACACCTGACGACTATTTTATTTACGAGAAAGGTATAAACATTCACGAATTTATTAAAAACGTGCCAAATCGTGGAGCGGTCAAAAAGGGTTATCTGGGACAAATCATTTTTGAAATTTTTAGACGCTATCAAACCACACAAACGGCGATCATCTTAGATAAAATTAAGGAACTTGGATTTACTTATTCTACAAAAGCAGGAATTACCATCTCTGTTTCTGATGTAACTATTCCAAAAGAAAAAGATGAAATCTTACGGGAAGCAGAGGAAAAAGTTCAAAATGTCTTAAAGCAATACCGTCGAGGCTTAATTACTGAAGAAGAACGTTATGATCGGGTCATTTCCATCTGGAGTAAAGCGAAGGACAAAATTACGGAAGTCTTGATGAATTCATTAGATCGTTTTAATTCGATCTATATGATGGCCAATTCTGGAGCTCGGGGTAATGTTTCTCAGATTACACAACTTGCTGGAATGCGCGGATTAATGGCTGCCCCATCAGGCCGAATTATCGAATTGCCAATTAAATCGAATTTCCGTGAAGGTTTAACGGTATTAGAATATTTTATTTCAACCCATGGTGCTAGAAAGGGACTTGCGGATACTGCTTTAAGGACAGCTGACTCAGGATACCTTACAAGACGTTTAGTTGACGTAGCGCAAGATGTCATTGTTCGTGAAGAAGATTGTGGTACGGATAAAGGTCTTGTGGTAACAGACATCAGAGATGGTAACGAAGTGATCGAAAACCTTTATGACCGTATCGTAGGTAGAGTTTCACTAGAAACAATCCGTCATCCAGAAACGGATGATGTGATTGTAAAACGGAATGAACTTATTGATGAAGAAAAGGCGAACCGGATCATTTCTGCAGGGATTAAGGCGGTTAATATTCGTTCTGTTCTTAGTTGCCGTACTCAACACGGGGTTTGTAAAAAATGTTATGGCCGTAACCTTGCAACAGGTAAAGAAGTTGAGATTGGTGAAGCGGTTGGAACGATTGCTGCTCAATCCATTGGCGAACCAGGTACACAGCTGACAATGAGAACATTCCATACCGGCGGTGTTGCAGGGGATGACATTACCCAAGGTTTGCCACGTATCCAAGAGCTTTTTGAAGCAAGGAATCCAAAAGGGCAAGCAGTGATTACCGAAATTGATGGAACGATTACTGACATACGCGACGGAAAAGATCGCCGTGAAATTGAAGTTGTAGGTGAAACAGAAGAAAAAGTTTACTCTGTTCCCTTTGGATCTCGTATTCGTGTATCAGTAGGGCAAGCTGTAAAAGCTGGAGACGAATTAACAGAAGGCTCCATCGATCCAAAAGAAATGCTAAAAGTAAAAGGTTTGTCTGGCGTTCAGAACTATATCTTACAAGAGGTACAAAAAGTATATCGCCTGCAAGGGGTCGAAATTAACGATAAACATATTGAGATCATGGTGCGCCAAATGTTACGTAAAGTTCGAATTCTCGATAATGGTGGAACAGACCTTCTTCCTGGTTCAATGGTTGATATCCACGAATTTGAGAATGCTAATCGTCAAGCTTTCATGAATGGGAAAGATCCAGCGATTGCTCGGCCCGTGTTATTAGGGATTACCAAAGCGTCTCTTGAGACTGATTCATTCCTTTCTGCAGCATCTTTCCAAGAAACGACAAGAGTGTTAACAGAAGCTGCGATCAAAGGAAAAGTTGATAAATTACTTGGTTTAAAAGAGAACGTGATTATTGGTAAGCTGATTCCTGCTGGTACTGGTTTGGCTCGATACAGAAATATCAAAATAAAGACAGTAAACGAAATAAAACAAGAAGCGAAAGAAACAGTAGGAATTGAATCATAAAACATTGACATTTAATTTACCAAGTGATAATATATTCAAGTGTGTGTAGAATCCTGTACTTTGGAGGATATAAAGATGTCTTATGAAAAAGTAAAACAGGCGAAACACCTTTCTGTAGGATTAAAACAAACACTTAAAGCACTTGATCGGGGAACAGCATTAGAAATTGTTATTGCAAAAGACGCTGAAAAAAGGATCACCCAAAAGGCGATTCAACTAGCTGAAGAAAAAAAGGTACCTATCTATTATGTAGACTCGATGAAGCAGCTTGGTAAAGCGTGCGGGATAGATGTTGGGGCATCTACCGTAGCAATACTAAGAGATTAAAGCTGCAGGGCAAACATCGCGAGATTGCGATGTTTGCCATGCAATTTATTTTTCTTATTATTGAACCGCCTGGATCAGTGGGCTTAAATTTTTGGAAGGAGGTGGCGGTATGCCAACAATTAATCAGTTAGTACGCAAAGGGCGTAAAAGTAAAGTATGGAAATCAAAATCCCCTGCATTACAAAAGGGTTATAATAGTTTCCGAAAAGAGCAAACAAATATGAGTTCCCCGCAAAAACGTGGTGTATGTACTCGTGTGGGTACGATGACCCCAAAGAAGCCTAACTCTGCTTTGCGTAAATATGCCCGTGTTCGTTTAACCAATGGAATTGAAGTTACGGCATATATTCCAGGTATTGGGCATAACCTTCAAGAACATAGTGTAGTACTTGTTCGTGGAGGTAGGGTAAAGGATTTGCCAGGGGTACGTTATCACATTGTTCGTGGAGCTTTAGACGCTGCTGGTGTGCAAAACCGCATGCAAGGGCGTTCAAAGTATGGTACAAAACGTCCTAAAGAGAAGAAGTAAATCCATAAATTGACTACTTAGATGAAAAGGAGGGGAAAGGATGCCACGTAAAGGACCTGTTCCACGCCGTGATGTATTACCTGATCCAATATATAATAGTAAACTTGTTACTCGCCTAATCAACCGTTTGATGGTTGATGGGAAAAAGAGTGTTGCTCAAAGAATCCTTTATAAAGCATTTGATATTGTAAGAGAGCGTACTGGCAAAGATCCAATGGAGATTTTTGATCAAGCGCTGAAAAATATCATGCCCGTATTAGAGGTAAGAGCACGTCGTGTTGGTGGTGCGAACTATCAAGTTCCTGTTGAAGTAAAACCAGAACGTCGTATTTCATTAGGGATTCGTTGGTTAGTCAATTATTCACGTCTTCGCGGTGAAAAAACGATGGAAGAACGTTTAGCAGCTGAGATTATCGATGCTGCTAACAATACAGGTGCTGCTGTGAAGAAACGTGAAGACACACATAAAATGGCAGAAGCAAATAAAGCATTTGCTCATTATCGTTGGTAATCTAAAATCATTGTTTGGAAAGGAGAAGCAATTAAACATGGCTCGAGAATTCTCCTTAAAAAATACACGTAATATCGGGATCATGGCTCATATTGATGCGGGAAAGACGACAACGACTGAGCGGATCCTTTACTATACGGGTCGTACTCATAAGATCGGTGAAGTGCACGAAGGTGCCGCAACCATGGACTGGATGGAACAAGAACAAGAGCGTGGTATCACCATTACTTCTGCTGCGACCACTGCTCAATGGAAAGGGCACCGCATTAATATCATTGATACCCCTGGACACGTCGACTTTACCGTTGAAGTTGAACGTTCCTTACGTGTATTAGATGGAGCGGTTGCTGTATTAGATGCAAAAAGTGGAGTAGAACCTCAAACTGAAACCGTATGGCGCCAAGCAACAACATATGGAGTTCCTCGTATCGTATATGTAAACAAAATGGATATTATCGGCGCAAACTTCTTAAGATCGGTTCAAACTATCTATGATCGTTTACAAGCAAAAGCTGTACCTGTTCAACTTCCAATTGGAGCTGAAGATTCGTTTGTAGGAATTATCGACTTAATTGAAATGGTCGCCTATTACTATGAAGATGATTTAGGAACCAAAATTGTAAAAAAAGAGATTCCTGATGAATACAAGGACTTAGCGGAAGAATGGAGAACCAAAATGATTGAAGCAGCTGCTGAAGTTGATGAAGATCTAATGATGAAGTACTTAGAAGGGGAAGAAATCTCAAATGAAGAGATTAAAGCTGCCCTTCGTAAGGGAACGATTAATGTAGAATTATTCCCTGTACTTTGTGGTTCCTCCTATCGCAACAAAGGCGTTCAGTTGATGCTTGATGCTGTGATTGATTACCTACCATCTCCAGTTGATATCCCGCCAATTAAAGGACATAAAGAAGATGGAACAGAAGATGAGAGACAAGCTGATGATAATGCGCCATTTTCCGCATTAGCATTCAAAATTATGACTGACCCTTATGTTGGTAAATTAACATTCTTCCGCGTTTATTCAGGAACATTAAACTCTGGTTCCTATGTATTAAATTCAACTAAAGGTAAGCGGGAGCGTATTGGTCGTATCCTGCAAATGCACGCAAATCACAGACAGGAAATCAGCACCGTATATGCTGGTGATATTGCGGCGGCTGTAGGGTTAAAAGATACGACAACAGGTGATACGCTTTGTGATGAGAAGGCGCCAATTATTCTCGAATCCATGACTTTCCCAGAACCTGTTATCCGCTTATCTGTTGAGCCAAAAACAAAGGCAGACCAAGATAAAATGGCGATGGCATTAGCAAAACTTGCTGAAGAAGATCCAACGTTTAAAACCCATATCGACGAAGAAACGGGTCAAACCATCATTGCAGGTATGGGTGAGCTTCACTTAGACATTATCATTGACCGTTTAAAACGGGAATTTAAAGTTGAAGCTAACGTTGGTGCGCCTCAAGTTGCCTATAAAGAAACCATTCGTAAGTCTGCAAAAGTAGAAGGAAAATTCATTCGTCAATCTGGTGGGCGTGGTCAATATGGTCACGTTTGGATCGAGTTTGAACCATTAGAGCGAGGCCAAGGTTTTGTATTTGAGAACAAAATTGTCGGTGGTGTGGTTCCAAAAGAATATGTTCCAGCGGTACAAGCTGGTATTGAAGAAGCGATGCAAAATGGAATCTTGGCTGGTTATCCAGTAATTGACTTAAAGGCAACCCTGTTTGATGGTTCTTATCATGATGTTGACTCCTCTGAAATGGCATTTAAAATCGCAGCTTCCATGGCGTTAAAAGCTGCAGCATCAAAATGCGACCCTGTACTTTTAGAACCGGTGATGAAAGTTGAAGTCACTGTACCTGAAGAGTATATGGGCGATGTCATGGGTGATTTAAATTCACGCCGAGGACGAATCGAAGGAATGGAAGCTGTTGCAGGAGCACAAATTATTCGTGCTATGGTACCTTTAGCTGAAATGTTTGGATATGCGACTGCTTTACGCTCCAAAACACAAGGTCGCGGAAACTATACGATGCAGTTCGATCATTATGAAGAAGTTCCTAAAAATATTGCAGATACAATTATTGAAAAAAATAAAGGATAATTAAATTTCACCTCGAATAAATAACATAGAAATTACCTGCGGGTTATGCCCGTTAGGTACCTTTCTTCAAACATAAATCAATCAATAAATACACTATAATTATACTTAAGGAGGATATTGAAAATGGCAAAAGCTAAGTTTGAACGTACAAAACCACACGTTAATATTGGTACCATTGGCCACGTTGACCATGGTAAAACTACTTTAACCGCTGCGATCACAACTGTTTTAGCAAAAACTGGTGGTGCAATTGCTACCGCATATGATCAAATCGATAAAGCTCCAGAAGAGCGTGAACGTGGTATCACTATTTCAACTGCACACGTTGAATATGAAACAGAAAATCGTCACTATGCACACGTTGACTGTCCAGGTCATGCCGACTATGTGAAAAACATGATTACTGGTGCTGCTCAAATGGACGGTGCAATCTTAGTTGTATCAGCTGCTGATGGTCCAATGCCACAAACCCGCGAGCACATTCTTCTTTCTCGTCAAGTAGGCGTGCCTTACATCGTTGTTTTCATGAACAAAGTAGACATGGTTGACGATGAAGAATTATTAGAATTAGTTGAAATGGAAATTCGCGATCTCTTATCTGAATATGATTTCCCAGGAGACGAAATTCCTGTTATCAAAGGTTCTGCTTTAAAAGCATTAGAAAACCCAGACAGTGAATGGGCAAATGCTATTCATGAATTAATGAAAGCAATCGACGAATACATTCCAACACCTGAGCGCGATATCGATAAGCCATTCTTAATGCCAGTTGAGGACGTATTCTCCATCACAGGTCGTGGTACTGTTGCAACTGGTCGTGTTGAGCGCGGTACGATTAAAGTTGGTGACGAAGTTGAAATCGTAGGTCTAAACGATGAAACTAAGAAAACTGTTGTTACTGGTGTTGAAATGTTCCGTAAGCTTCTTGATGTAGCACAAGCTGGAGATAACATTGGTGCACTTCTCCGCGGTGTAGATCGTAAAGAAGTAGAACGGGGACAAGTTCTAGCAAAACCAGGTACTGTTAATCCACATACAACATTTAAAGCAGAAGTATACGTTCTTACAAAAGAAGAAGGTGGACGCCATACCCCATTCTTTAATGGTTATCGTCCTCAATTCTATTTCCGTACAACAGACGTTACTGGGGTAATTAAGTTACCTGAAGGTACTGAAATGGTTATGCCTGGTGACAACGTTACAATGGAAGTAGAACTTATCGCACCAATCGCTATTGAAGATGGTACACGTTTCGCTATTCGCGAAGGCGGTCGTACCGTTGGTGCTGGTGTTGTTACATCAATCGTTAAGTAATCAAATTTAGAGAGGGCCTCAAGATAGAGGCCCTTTTTTTAATAATAAATTAAAGCTGATTAAACTAGGTGGAAAATTGAGAGGATGAAAAGGGATTGGAAGAACGTCCTGTGAAGTACGGCTTACTTTTTTCTTCATTATTTATAGCCATTCTAGCTATATCATCATCTGCTATCCTCGTTAAAGAAACAAGGGCACCTGCAGCAATCATCGCTACATATCGGCTTTTGTTTACCGTCTTGATTTTAATCATACCTACCATCATCTATCATCGTGATGAATTACTTCATGTTAAAAAATATCCATTGATTTCTTCGATTATCTCAGGGTTGTTTCTTGCGCTTCATTTTGTTACATGGTTTGAATCGTTAAGTTATACTTCGATTGCAAGCTCGGTAGTATTGGTCACGATGCAACCCATATTTTCGCTGATTGGAGGAATCCTCTTTTTTAAAGAAAGATATTCAGTTATTGCAATATTGGGAAGTGTGATTGCTGTTATTGGTGGAATCATTATCGGTTGGGGCGACTTGCGCATTGGCGGTTTAGCACTTTGGGGTGATATCCTCGCTTTATTGGGAGCAGTATTTTCTACTATATATTGGCTCATTGGTCAATCTGTTCGTTCGAAATTATCCTTACTTCCATATGCACTTATTGTATATGGCTCAGCTGCCATTATGATTATCATTTATGATCTCTTTCTTTCTTATTCTTTTTTTTCTTATTCAAAAAGGGATTGGATGATCTTCATCCTCATTGCAATCATTCCCAATATATTAGGACATACCATTTTTAACTGGTCGATGAAATACATTCGTGCAACAACTGTATCGATGTTGATTCTTGGTGAACCCATTGGATCGAATATTTTAGCTTATTTCATGTATCATGATATACTATCGATTACACAATGGGTGGGGAGTTTTTTCATTCTCTTTGGAACCTATCTATATCTAAGGAATCCAGTTGATCAAAAAATGGAAAAGAAAAGTTTTTGAGAATCTGAATATGAAAACTTGCAATGAAATCTTTTTTTTTATATAATACTTAACGTTGGTCCTTAGGGCTTGCGATGAGGTGGAAGGTTGACGATACACCCGGCCCCATTGCCATGGGTGTAACGTGAAATTTTCACTGAGAAATTGTCCGTTAAAAAAATGGGCGTGAAGGAGGGAATTTTATCATGGCAAAACAAAAAATTCGTATTCGTTTGAAAGCTTACGACCACAGAATATTAGATCAGTCGGCCGCAAAAATTGTAGAAACAGCGAAACGTTCTGGGGCTCAAGTTTCTGGACCAATTCCATTGCCTACAGAAAAGTCTGTTTACACAATTTTACGAGCAGTTCATAAGTATAAGGATTCTCGTGAGCAGTTTGAAATGCGTACTCATAAGCGTCTGATCGATATTATCAATCCAACACCGCAAACAGTCGATTCCTTAATGCGACTTGATCTACCATCTGGAGTAGATATTGAAATCAAACTATAAAAGATTCAGTGATTCGATATAGGAGGTGGCAAAAATGGCCAAAGGAATCTTAGGGAAAAAATTAGGAATGACACAAATCTTTACTGAAGAAGGGAATGTGGTTCCTGTAACCGTTGTTGAAGCAGGACCTTGTGTTGTTCTCCAGAAAAAAGACCTTGAAAACGATGGCTATGAGGCAATTCAATTAGGATTTGATGATAAGAAAGAATCCAGAGCCAACAAACCTGAACTAGGTCATGTAAAAAAAGCTGGTACAGCACCTAAGCGCTTCATTCGTGAAATCCGGGGTATGACGGATTATGAAGTAGGTCAGGTTATTAAAGCAGATCTATTTACTCAAGGAGAATATGTTGACGTAACAGGGATTTCCAAAGGTAAAGGATTTGCTGGTTCCATTAAAAGACATAATCAAGCTCGCGGGCCAATGGCACATGGTTCTCGTTATCATAGAGGTCCAGGTTCAATGGGTCCAATTGCTCCAAACCGTGTAGTAAAAGGAAAACCATTGCCAGGGCGTATGGGACATGAAAGAGTAACGATTCAAAATCTAGAGATTGTAAAAGTTGATCCTGATCGTAACTTGTTGTTAATTAAAGGTTCAATTCCAGGACCTAAAAATAGTTACGTGATTATTAAAGAAGCAGTGAAAAAAAGCAAATAATCTTTGTGAAAGAAAGGAGGATTCGCTATGCCAAAAGTAGCTATCTATAATATGAGTGGTGCTCAAGTAGGAGAAATGGAATTATCTGATGCCATTTTTGGAATTAAACCAAACATCGCAGTGCTTCATGAGGCAGTGTTGATGCAACAAGCTTCTGAACGCCGTGGAACCCATAAAACAAAAGGTCGTTCTGAAGTAAGTGGTGGTGGACGTAAACCATGGCGACAAAAAGGAACAGGCCGTGCCCGTCAAGGAAGTATTCGTGCACCCCAATGGGTAGGCGGTGGTACTGTATTTGGGCCTACACCTCGTAGTTATGCATATAAATTACCGAAAAAAGTGCGTCGCTTAGCATTAAAATCAGCACTATCTTCGAAAGTGATTGATTCTCAAATAATCGTGTTAGATGAATTAAAATTTTCCCAACCAAAAACAAAAGAAATGGTTAATGTTCTAAATAATTTAAAAGCAGATCGCAAAGTCTTAATTGTTGATCGTGAATATAATGATACCGTTGCATTATCTGCACGTAATATTCCTGGTGTGAAATTTGTGTCTGTTGATGGTATCAATGTCTTAGACATCATGAAGCACGATCATTTAATTATGACGAAAGAGGCTGTTGCGAAAGTAGAGGAGGTGCTTGCGTGATGAAAAACCCACGTGATATCATTAAGCGCCCAGTCATAACAGAAAAGACGTCTGACTTAATGGAAGAAAAAAAATATGTTTTTGAAGTGGATATAAAGGCGAATAAGACGGAAATTAAAAAAGCAATCGAGGATATTTTTGGTGTGAAAGTGGAAAAAGTAAATACAATTAAAATGCCTGCGAAACCAAAGCGCTTTGGTCGGTATAGTGGATATACTTCTCCTTGGAAAAAAGCGATCGTTAAATTATCAGAAGACAGCAAACCGATCGAACTATTTGAAGTTTAGTAGTTAAAAGTGAAGGAGGGAAATCGTAATGGGAATTAAGAAATACAAACCAACCTCTGCTGGCCGCCGTAACATGTCTGTTTTAACATTTGAAGAGATCACAACAGACAAACCAGAGAAATCATTGCTTGCTCCTTTGCATAAAAAGGCTGGCCGTAACAATCAAGGGAAAATTACTGTTCGCCATCATGGCGGTGGACATAAGCGAAAATATCGTATCATCGACTTTAAGCGCAATAAAGATGGCATTCCAGGACGTGTTGCTACGATTGAATATGATCCAAACCGTTCCGCAAATATCGCGTTAATCCATTATGTTGATGGTGAAAAAAGATACATTATCGCACCAAATGGTTTAAAAGTTGGCGATATGATTGAATCTGGGCCTCAAGCTGATATTAAAGTAGGAAATGCTTTACCATTAGAAAATATTCCAGTAGGTACAATCATTCATAATATTGAGTTAAAACCAGGAAAAGGTGGTCAATTAGTACGTGCAGCTGGTGCAGAGGCTCAATTGCTAGGTAAAGATGGGGATTATGCGATTGTTCGTTTAAGTTCTGGAGAAGTTCGTATGATTCGCAAAGAATGCCGTGCAACCATTGGTCAAGTAGGAAACCTTGATCATGAAAATGTACGGATCGGGAAAGCTGGTCGTGCTCGTTGGCTAGGTAAAAGACCAACTGTTCGCGGGGTAGTCATGAATCCAAACGATCATCCGCATGGTGGTGGTGAAGGAAAAGCACCAATTGGACGCAAATCACCAGTTACTCCATGGGGTAAACCAACCTTGGGTTATAAAACACGTAAGAAGAATAAAGCATCTGATAAATATATCATACGTCGTCGCAAAGGCTAATCTGTTAATGAGAATTTACTGATTCAATTCAAAAAAACAGGCGATCGTGAAGGGGGGTTTTTTTGTGGGTCGTAGTTTGAAAAAAGGACCATTTGTCGATGACCATTTAATGAAAAAGATTGTTGAATTAAATGAAAAAAACGAAAAGAAAGTCATCAAAACTTGGTCTCGACGTTCGACGATTTTCCCAGAGTTTGTTGGTCATACCATTGCCGTTTATGACGGACGTAAACATGTACCCGTATATATTACAGAAGATATGGTCGGCCATAAATTAGGAGAATTTGCGCCAACACGCACTTTTAAAGGGCATGCGGGCGATGATAAGAAGACTGCGAAGCGTTAATCAATATTTGAGAGGAGGTACAGTTTATGGAAGCTAGAGCTGTAGCTAGATATGTACGGATTTCTCCTCGAAAAGTTAGTCTGGTTTTAGACTTAATTCGAGGCAAAGATGTAGGAGAAGCTATTGCCATTTTGCGTCATACACCAAAGGCAGCTTCACCCATTATTGAAAAAGTAGTAAAATCCGCTATTGCTAACGCTGAACATAACTATAATATGAGTCCAGAAAACTTGATTGTAAAAGAGGCTTATGCAAACCAAGGTCCAACGTTGAAACGTTTCCGTCCACGTGCTATGGGACGTGCAAGTCGAATCAATAAGCGTACCAGTCATATTACGATCGTATTAACTGAGAAAAAGGAGGGATAATTCGTGGGTCAAAAAGTTAGTCCAACTGGACTTCGAATCGGTATTATTCGCGATTGGGAATCGAGATGGTATGCGGATAAAGATTATGCAGATTTGCTTTTAGAGGATCTACGTATTCGTGAATTTTTAAAGAAAAGATTGTACGATGCTGGTGTTCCCACGATAGAAATTGAACGAGCAGCTAATCGTGTCAATATCACGATTCATACTGCAAAACCTGGTATGGTTATTGGTAAAGGTGGGGCGGAAGTTGAAGTACTTCGTCAAGAATTAAGTAAAATGACTGGGAAAAAAGTTCACATCAATATAAGTGAAGTGAAAAACCCAGATTTAAGTGCCCAATTAGTTGCTGAAAATATCGCACAACAATTAGAAAGACGCATTTCGTTCCGTCGTGCAATGAAACAAGCGATTCAACGTACAATGCGTGCAGGTGCAAAAGGAATTAAAACAATGGTAAGTGGTCGTTTAGGTGGTGCTGAGATCGCCCGTAGTGAAGGATATAGTGAAGGTACTGTACCCCTTCATACACTTCGTGCGGATATTGACTATGGAACTGCCGAGGCACACACCACATATGGGCGTATCGGGGTAAAAGTATGGATTTATCGTGGTGACGTTCTGCCAACAAAGAACAAAGAAGCAAAGGAAGGAGGCAGATAATATGTTGATGCCAAAACGTGTCAAGTATCGGAAAGAACAAAGGGGAAAAATGCGTGGACGTGCAAAAGGCGGCACTGAAATCGCATTTGGTGAATATGGATTGCAAGCTTTAGAGCCTGCATGGATCACCAACAGACAGATTGAAGCAGCTCGTATTGCCATGACACGTTATATTAAACGTGGTGGTAAGGTATGGATCAAAATCTTCCCATCAAAACCAATTACCCAAAAACCGCTAGAGGTAAGGATGGGTAGTGGTAAAGGTTCACCTGAAAAATGGGTTGCAGTTGTAAAACCTGGCAAAATTCTTTTTGAATTAGCTGGTGTATCCGAAGAAGTTGCTCGCGAAGCTATGCGTCTGGCATCTCATAAGCTGCCAATTAAGACCAAGTTCGTGAAGCGTGAGGAATTAGGTGGTGATGCTAATGAAAGCTAAAGATTTCCGTAACATGACCACTGCTGAAATCGAAGAAAAAATCAATGCCTTAAAGGAAGAATTATTTAACCTCCGTTTTCAATTAGCAACCGGTCAATTAGAAAATACCGCACGAATTAAAGAGGTGCGTAAAGCAATAGCAAGAGCAAAAACTGTGATTCGCGAAAGAGAATTAGGGATTCGACAATAATCGAAAACTGAAAGGAGGTTTTCATGATGTCTGATCGTAAGCAACGCAAAATTCAGATCGGTAAAGTCGTAAGTGATAAGATGGATAAAACGATCGTTGTGGCAGTAGAAACTTATAAAAAGCATCCACTATATGGAAAACGGATTAAATATACGAAAAAGTTTAAGGCTCATGATGAAAACAACCAAGCCAAAATTGGCGATATTGTAAAAATTATGGAAACAAGACCATTATCAAAAGAAAAACGTTGGCGTTTAGTGGAAATTATTGAAAAAGCAGTTATCGTCTAAAAAAGTGTGTTAACTTCCGAAGGGAGGGAAAAGAAAGATGATTCAAACACAAACAATTTTAAATGTTGCAGATAACACTGGAGCGAAAAAGTTAATGGCAATTAAAATCTTAGGTGGATCGAATCGTAAATTTGCAAATATTGGTGATATTATTGTCTGCTCTGTCAAAGAAGCAACACCAGGTGGCGTTGTTAAAAAAGGTGACGTTGTAAAAGCAGTTATCGTTCGATCTAAACGTGGTATTCGTCGAAATGATGGTTCTTATATTAAATTTGACGAAAATGCGGCTGTGATTATTCGCGATGATAAAAGTCCACGAGGAACGCGAATTTTCGGACCAGTTGCTCGTGAATTGAGGGATAAGGACTTTATGAAAATTATATCTTTAGCTCCTGAAGTTATATGATGAACGTTTCAATAGCTAAACAAGGAGGTGCTTTTGATGAAATCCTCAAAGAAAGTAAATAAATTACACGTAAAAAAAGGTGATACAGTCATTGTCATCACTGGGAAAGATAAAGGAAAAAAAGGGCGTGTATTAGCAGCATTTCCTAAAGAAGGACGTGTGATTGTAGAGGGTGTAAATCTTGTAAAGAAACACACAAGACCTTCTCAAGCAAATCCAGAAGGCGGTATTATTACGCAAGAGGCGCCAATTCATTCTTCAAATGTTATGCTCGTTGATCCCAAAACTGGTGAAGCTACACGTGTTGGCCATAAGATTTTAGAAAATGGTAAAAAAGTGCGAGTTGCGAAAAAGTCTGGCGAAATAATCGACAAGTAGTCAGGTGAAGAAAGGAGGCACAACAAATGGCAGCAAGATTGCTAGAAAAATATAAAAAAGACGTGATCCCGTCGTTAATGAAAAAATTTAATTATAAATCAGTGATGCAAGTACCACGGGTAGAAAAAGTGGTTATTAATATGGGTATTGGTGAGGCTGTCCAAAATGCAAAAGCATTAGATGGAGCAGTGGCAGATCTTGAAAAAATAGCTGGTCAAAAACCGGTCATTACGCGAGCAAAAAAATCAATCGCAGGTTTTAAAGTTCGAGCAGGTATGCCAATTGGAGTAAAGGTTACTTTACGTGGTGAGCGTATGTATCATTTTATGGATAAATTATTTAATATTGCTCTTCCGCGTGTACGCGATTTCCGCGGTGTATCGAACAAGGCTTTTGATGGTCGCGGTAATTATACACTAGGACTAAAAGAACAACTTGTATTTCCAGAAATCGATTATGATCAAGTAGATAAAGTTCGCGGTATGGATATAGTATTCGTGACAACAGCGAAAACGGATGAAGAGGCACATGAGTTACTTGCTCAATTAGGAATGCCCTTTGCTAGATAAGTCATAGGCTGAGGAGGGAAGATAGCGTGGCAAAAAAATCGATGATCGCAAAGCAACGCCGCCGTCAAAAATTTAAAGTAAGAGAATATACACGTTGTGAACGCTGTGGACGACCACATGCTGTAATGCGTAAATTTAAATTATGTCGTATTTGTTTCCGTGAACTTGCTTATAAAGGTCAGATTCCTGGCGTTAAAAAAGCAAGTTGGTAAGCCTATTTTAGGAAGGAGGTTATCTACATGGCGATGACAGATCCGATTGCTGATATGTTAACTCGTATTCGTAATGCAAACCTTGTACGCCATGAAGTTGTAGAAGTACCAGGCTCGAAGATGAAAAGAGAAATTGCAGAGATTCTAAAACGTGAAGGTTTTATCCGTGATGTCGAATATATTGACGATAATAAGCAAGGGATTATTCGCTTGTTCTTAAAATACGGTCCAAATAATGAACGAGTAATTACTGGTTTAAAACGTATTAGTAAACCAGGACTTCGTGTGTATGCAAAAACAAATGAAATCCCTAAAGTGCTTGGTGGATTAGGAATTGCAATCATCTCCACTTCCCAAGGGCTTTTGACCGATAAAGAAGCTCGCAAAGCTAAAGTTGGTGGAGAAGTCATTGCATACATCTGGTAATCATCTGAAAAACGATTGGGGGTGTAGATATGTCTCGTATAGGAAAAAAACCCATCGATATTCCATCTGGTGTGGAAGTAACAATTGATGGAAATAACCAAGTGACAGTAAAAGGTCCTAAAGGGACTTTAATAAAAACATTCCATAAAGATGTGATCATTAAGGTCGAAGGAAATCAAGTCATTGTTGAGCGCCCATCTGAAGAAAAATTACACCGTGCATTACATGGTACAACACGTAGTATTATCTATAATATGATCGAGGGTGTTACAAACGGTTATCAAAAAACGCTTGAACTTGTTGGTGTTGGTTATCGCGCATCCAAGTCAGGAAATAAAGTTGTATTAAGCTTAGGTTTTTCTCACCCTGTTGAAGTTGTACCTGAAGACGGAATTGAATTTGATGTTCCAGAACAAACAAAAATTATAGTAAAAGGTATTGATAAAGAACTTGTTGGTTCAGTTGCGGCAAAAATCCGTTCAATCCGTGAACCAGAACCATACAAAGGGAAAGGTATTCGTTATCAAAATGAGCATGTTCGTCGTAAGGTTGGTAAGACTGGTAAATAATTTATCAGTTGAAGTGAAGGGAGTGAATCTAGCTTGATTAACAAAGGTGACAAAAATAAAATACGTAAAAGAAGACATTTACGTATTCGTAAAAATATTGTTGGAACTGCAGAACGCCCACGTTTAAATGTCTTCCGTTCAAATAAGCATATTTATGCGCAAATCATTGACGATGTTGCTGGGACAACATTAGTAGCTGCCTCAACATTAGACAAAGAATTAAAGGATCAAGTTAAAAATGGTGGCTCTGTTGAAGCAGCGAAACTTGTCGGAAATCTTATTGCAAAACGAGCATTAGAGAAGAAAATTGAAAATGTTGTATTTGATCGTGGTGGATATTTATATCATGGCCGTGTAAAAGCACTTGCTGAGTCTGCTCGTGAGGCTGGGCTTAAGTTTTAACGTTCATAAAAAGGAGGGAAACACATGCGTATTGACCCAAATGCACTTGATCTTCAAGAAAAGGTCGTTGCGATCAACCGTGTTGCCAAAGTTGTAAAAGGTGGTCGCCGTTTCAGCTTTAGTGCCTTAGTTGTAGTTGGAGATAAAAATGGCCATGTTGGAGCAGGAATTGGTAAAGCTGCTGAAGTGCCTGATGCCATTCGTAAAGGAATTGAAGATGCAAAGAAGAACTTAATTCATGTACCATTAGTTGGAACAACAATACCTCATAGCATCACTGGTGAATTTGGTGCTGGTAAGGTTTTCTTAAAACCTGCTGCTGAAGGTACTGGAGTAATTGCTGGTGGTCCTGTTCGTGCGGTACTTGAATTAGCTGGAATTGAAGATATTTTAAGTAAATCTCTTGGCTCTTCAAATGCAATCAACATGGTGAGAGCTACACTTGATGGTCTTAGTCGTTTAAAACGCGTAGAAGAAGTTGCAAAATTACGTGGAAAATCCGTAGAAGAACTGTTAGGATAGGGGGGATATTTAATGAAAAAACTTCAAATTACCCTCAAGCGGAGTTTAATTGGTCGCCCAGAAGCTCAACGTAAGATCGTGAAAGCTTTAGGGTTACGTAAACTTAACCAAACAGTTGTTCAAAATGATAATCCTGCAATACGTGGTATGATCAATAAAGTGAACCACTTGGTTGAAGTAACGGAAGTTGATGAATAATTCTTCTAAAACTCTAAGGAGGTGAAACCATGAAACTACATGAATTAAAACCAGCTGAAGGAGCACGTCATACTCGTAAACGTGTTGGTCGCGGTATTGGTTCGGGAAATGGTAAAACGGCTGGACGCGGAACGAAAGGTCAAAATGCTCGTTCTGGAGGTGGTGTTCGCCCTGGTTTTGAAGGGGGGCAAAACCCTTTATATCGCCGTTTACCAAAACGGGGTTTTAGAAATCCAATGCGTAAGGAATATGTGGTTGTTAATCTAGATGCGTTAAATCGCTTTGAAGCAGGTACAACGGTGACGCCTGAATTATTAAAAGAAAAAGGTTTAGTGAAACAAATAAAAGATGGCGTGAAGATCTTAGGAAATGGAGAATTAAATGTACAGCTAACAGTAAAGGCTCATAAGTTCTCTCAATCTGCAATTGAGAAAATTGCTGCTGCTGGCGGTAAAACTGAGGTGATCTAATGTTTAATACGATCTCCAATATTTTTCGGATTCGCGACTTGCGTAAGAAGATTATTTTTACCCTTCTTATGCTAGTCGTCTTCCGTATTGGAAGTTTTATTCCAGTGCCCAATATTAATACGAAAATACTTGCTGTTCTAACAGAAAGGGATATTTTTGGTTTTCTCAATACCTTTTCAGGTGGAGCCCTTCGGAATTTCTCTATCTTTGCGATGGGGATTATGCCTTATATTACTGCGTCCATTATCGTTCAATTGTTAAGTATGGATGTCATACCAAAATTTGCGGAATGGGCACGTGAAGGGGAAAATGGACGAAGAAAATTAGCTCAAATCACCCGTTATGGAACAATTGTTCTTGGTTTTATTCAAGCGATTGGTTTGTCCATTGGTTTTAATAACTTCTATGGTGGACAGTTGATTATTGATCCTGGATTAACAACTTACCTGCTTATTGCTATTACTTTAACAGCAGGAACTGCTTTTTTAATGTGGCTTGGAGAACAGATCACAGAAAAAGGGATTGGTAATGGTATTTCAATTATCATCTTTGCAGGAATTATTGCAGGAATTCCAGATAGTATCATTGCCATTTATCAAACTCAGTTTAAAACTGCCAGTGATCAATTATTCTTACAGATTATCAAATTTATTCTTATATTATTAGCAATTCTTCTCATTATTACTGGGACTATTTTCGTCTATCAAGGTGTCCGCAAAATTCCAGTAAACTACACAAAACGGGTTGTTGGCCGAAAAATGTATGGCGGTCAATCGACGCATATTCCTTTTCGCATTAACTCAGCAGGTGTAATTCCAGTGATTTTTGCACTCTCTTTATTGATGTTTCCATCAACCATTGCGAGTTTCTGGAGAGGGAATAAAGTTGCAGATTGGTTTATCCAGCATTTTAATTATGCGGATCCTTTCGGCGGTTTTCTTTATGTTATATTCATCATTGGATTTACCTATTTCTATACATTTGTACAGATTAATCCAGTTCAATTAGCTGAAAATATGAAGAAGAATGGTGGGTTTATTCCAGGAGTAAGACCTGGAAAAAACACTGCCGAATACATCACAAAAGTATTAAACCGTATTACTTTGACCGGAGCCATTTTCTTAGCAGCCATTGCAATTTTGCCAGTCATCTTTACCGCAGCAACAGATCTTCCACAATCTGTTCGGATTGGGGGTACTTCATTACTGATTGTCATCGGGGTTGCCCTTGATCTGATGAAACAGATTGAGACCCAATTAGTGAAGCGTCATTATGATGGATTTTTAAAACGATAATAGAGAGATAGAGATAAGCGTCGATCGAGTTTGATTAGGTTGATGGAGGGATGTTTTTTGAATATCGTACTAATGGGTTTACCTGGTGCAGGGAAAGGGACCCAAGCGGAACGGATCGTTGATGAATTTAAAATCCCACATATCTCAACAGGAGATATGTTTCGAAGTGCGATTAAAGAAGGAACTCCATTAGGGCTTAAAGCAAAGTCCTATATGGATAAAGGTTTGTTGGTCCCCGATGAAGTCGTCATAGGTATTGTTCGTGAACGTTTGGGTAATGATGATTGTAAAAAAGGTTTTCTATTAGACGGATTTCCACGTACAGTAGAACAAGCAAAGGCACTAGATCAGATGTTAGAGGAATTAAAGAAGAAGATTGATCATGTCATTTATATTGAAGTAGACAAAGATCGGCTATTAAAACGACTGACAGGACGTAGAATATGCCGTCAATGTGGTGCAACATATCATGTCGTGTATAACCCACCGAAAAAAGAAGGTGTTTGTGATAAATGCGGTGGTGAACTTTATCAGCGGGATGACGATAAAGAGGAAACTGTTGCAACTCGTTTAGAAGTGAATCTGTCACAAACTGAACCATTGTTGAAATACTATAAAGATAAAAACGTACTGAGAATCATCGACGGAAACCAAGAAATTGATAGAGTTTTTGACTCTATCAAAGAATTGTTGAGAGGTCAGGCGTAATGATCATACGTAAGTCCACTTATGAAATTGACCTGATGCGAATTGCTGGCCGAATTGTCGCACAGACACACCAACTCTTATCAAGTTATATTCGTCCAGGAATTACAACAAAAGAGTTAGATAAAATTGCTGAGAACTTTATTCGAAGCCAAGGTGCTACTCCTTCGTTTCTTGGGTATGGTGGCTTTCCAGCAAGCATTTGTACTTCAGTAAATGACGAATTAGTTCATGGCATACCTAGTGACCGTGTATTAAAAGAAGGAGATATTATTAGTATTGATATCGGGGCTGAATATAAGGGGTATCATGGAGACTCTGCTTGGACCTATCCTGTTGGGGTAATTTCAGATGAGGCTGCAAAACTTTTACAAGTGACAGAAGAGTCTTTATATAAAGGTTTGGAAAAAGCAACCCCTGAGTATCGCTTATCCGATATCTCACATGCGATTCAGAACTATGTAGAAGCACATGGTTTTTCAATCGTTCGTGAATACGTCGGTCATGGAATTGGTGCAAATTTACATGAAGATCCACAAATCCCGAACTACGGTCCTCCTAATCGCGGTCCTCGATTAAAACCAGGGATGACTTTAGCGATTGAACCAATGGTAAATGCCGGTGAACGTTTTGTAAAAACCTTAAGTGACCGTTGGACAGTGGTCACACAGGATCATTCTTTATGTGCACATTTTGAGCATACGATTGTGATCACAGAAACCGGTCATGAAATTCTTACAAAACTATAGGAGGCATTTATGAAAGAAGTTGAGCATAATTTTCAAATTGGTGAAATCGTAGAGGTTACAAAAGGCCGTGAAACGGGTAAGTATGCGATTGTAATCGGGTTTGAAAATGATCGGTTACTTATCGCCGATGGTGATAAGAGAAAATTTGATAAGCCAAAGAAAAAAAACATTCGTCATGTGAGATCTACTGGACATATTTCACAAGAAGTACTTCGTGCAATCAAGGATACAGGAAAAGTTACCAATGCGAAAATGCGCTATGTTATTCAAGATTTCCTTACAAATCACTTGAATAAGAATGATGAAGAAGAAATGAAAGGAGTGTGAACCATGGCTAAAGAAGATTTAATCGAAGTTGAAGGTACTGTTATCGAGCCATTACCCAATGCGATGTTTCGTGTAGAATTAGAAAATGGCCATAAAGTTCTAGCACATGTATCAGGCAAGATTCGTATGCATTTCATTCGGATACTACCAGGGGATAAAGTTACCGTTGAATTATCTCCTTATGATCTGACCAGAGGCAGAATTATTTATCGTTATAAATAAAATCAGACTTAAAGTAAACTTTTCGTTCGTCTTTTCACTTAAGGAGGGTAAAAAAATGAAGGTAAGACCATCCGTTAAGCCAATTTGCGAAAAATGTAAAGTTATTCGTCGTAAAGGTAAAGTTATGGTAATCTGTGAAAATCCAAAACACAAACAAAGACAGGGTTAATTAAAGGGAGGTGTACAAATGGCACGTATCGCAGGTGTAGACTTACCTCGTGACAAACGAGTAGAAATTGCGTTAACCTATATTTACGGGATTGGTCGCCCCACTTCAAATAAAATTTTAAAAGAGACTGGAATTAATCCAGATACTCGCGTTCGCGATTTAACCGAGGATGAAGTGGCAAAATTGCGTGATTATATTGATAAAAACGTTAAAGTTGAGGGAGATCTTCGACGTGAAGTGGCGCTTAATATTAAACGCCTGATCGAAATTGGCTCATATAGAGGTATTCGTCATCGTCGTGGTCTTCCAGTTCGTGGTCAAAGAACGAAGACCAATGCACGTACACGTAAAGGCCCACGCCGCACTGTAGCAAATAAGAAAAAGTAAGGAGGGATAGATAGTGGCTACGAAAAGAAAAACAACAATACGTACAAAAAGACGTGATCGAAAAAATATTGAACACGGAATTGCTCATATTCAGTCTACATTTAATAACACAATCGTAACGATAACTGACCCACATGGTAATGCGATTTCATGGAGCAGTGCTGGTGCACTTGGCTTTAAAGGTTCTAGAAAGAGTACTCCATATGCTGCCCAAATGGCAGCTGAAGCTGCTGCAAAAAGCGCAATGGAACACGGTATGAAAACAGTAGAAGTATTAGTGAAAGGGCCTGGTTCTGGTCGTGAAGCGGCAATTCGTTCATTACAAGCAGCTGGTCTTGAAGTAAGTGTGATTAAAGACGTAACACCAATTCCTCATAATGGATGTAGACCACCTAAACGCCGTCGCGTGTAATGAATTCATAATAGAAGTATAGATTACCTAAAAATGTAAATAATAGTTAAGGTAAACTAGGGTAAGTATGTCTCTCAACAAGATTCACTTCTAAGATGAAAGCTTAAAAACTTGGTATCACCGTGATTCTTTCTTTGTACTTTACCCTCGAATAACCATGAATGCCATTTGGAAATGGACGTTTAGAAGGAGGGTTTTTATTCATGATCGAAATTGAAAAGCCTCGAATTGATGTCGTCGAAATTAGCGATGATGCTACTTATGGCAAATTTGTGGTTGAGCCATTAGAACGAGGCTATGGGACGACATTAGGCAATTCCTTAAGAAGAGTTCTATTATCTTCTTTACCTGGGGCAGCAGTAACCTCGATCCAAATTGACGGTGTATTGCATGAATTTTCTACGATTCCTGGGGTTGTTGAAGATACGACGGAAATTATTCTCAACCTAAAAAAGCTTTCGTTAAAAATACATTCTGATGAAGAAAAGATTTTAGAGATTGAAGCTGATCATGGTGGCGAGATTACTGCTGGCGATATTCGCGCAGACAGCGATGTGGAAATTTTAAATCCTGATCTTCATATTGCCACTGTTGAAGAGAATGCTCGTTTTCATATGAAAATGCGTGCAAACCGTGGTCGTGGTTATGTACCTGCTGAGCGAAACAAAAGCGAGGAACAAGTGATTGGTGTTATTCCAATCGATTCTATTTATTCTCCAATTACACGAGTAAACTTTACCGTTGATAATACTCGTGTAGGACAAGTTACTAACTATGACAAATTGACTTTAGAAGTATGGACTGATGGAAGTATCCGCCCTGAAGAAGCAGTAAGTTTAGGTGCGAAGATTCTTACTGAACACTTAAATCTATTCGTTGGTTTAACAGAAGAAGCAAAAGAAGCAGAAATTATGGTCGAAAAAGAAGAGGACCAAAAAGAAAAAGTTCTAGAAATGACGATTGAAGAGTTAGACCTTTCTGTTCGTTCTTATAATTGTCTGAAACGAGCGGGTATTAATACTGTTCAAGAACTAACCACGAAGACGGAAGAGGATATGATGAAAGTTCGGAATCTTGGTCGTAAGTCGCTAGAAGAAGTAAAACAAAAATTAAGTGAGCTTGGTTTATCACTCCGTAAAGAAGACTAAGTTTTAATTTATGGCCAAAGGAGGGACAAGGAATGCCAAAAAGAAAGCTTGGACGTAATACAGCTGCTCGTAAAGCATTATTTCGTGATTTAGTGACAGATTTGTTCATCAATGAAAGGATTGAAACGACTGAAGCAAAGGCAAAAGCCGTTCGTTCCATCGCTGAAGAGTTGATCACATTAGCAAAACGCGGTGATTTACATGCTCGCCGCCAAGTAGCTGCTTATGTGAGAAAAGAAATTGCAGATGGGGAAACAAAACAAGACGCAATTCAAAAATTATTTAGTGATATTGCACCACGTTACGCTGAACGCCAAGGAGGATACACTCGGATTCTAAAGCTTGGTCCTCGCCGTGGAGACGCTGCACCAATGGTATATCTAGAATTAGTAGAATAGTTATTATAAAAAGGGTGAGGGCAGAATCTATTCATAGATTCTGATTCGTACCCTTTTTCTTTTTTCCGAAACTTGAACATATAAAACCCTCCATTAAAGAAGGCCTCGACTATATTTTCGAGAAGACTTCGATAGAAGTTTTTTTATACTGGAGGAAAAAGGAATGAATCCGATTATTCAAATTAGAAATTTAACTTTTCGATACCCCCATTCTAAAGAACCAATTTTAAAAGATCTAACATTGGATTTACAAAAAGGCCAATTTATTGCTGTATTAGGGCCCAATGGATCAGGAAAGTCAACTCTAGCTAAACTTTTAATAGGTATTCTTCAACCAGAAAAAGGTTCAATAGTGATTAATGGAAAACCCTTACAAAATGAAGAAGACATTTGGGAAATAAGAAAAACGATAGGGATTGTCTTTCAAAACCCTGATAACCAGATCGTTGCACCTACTGTCGAAGATGATGTGGCATTTGGACTTGAAAATCAGGGAATTCCCTCAGAGGAAATACGTATTCGTGTTGATGAAGTACTAACGAAATTGGGACTAATGGATTACAAACATGTGGAACCTCATTATTTATCTGGAGGACAAAAGCAAAAAGTGGCGATAGCGGGAATTTTGGCGATGAAGCCTAAGGTGATCATTTTTGATGAGGCGACTTCCATGCTCGATCCTCAAGGAAGGAAAGAGGTCATTGAGGCAGCAAAACGTTTAAATGAAACGGAAAACATCACGGTTATCCATATTACCCATTTTATTCAAGAAACTCTTTTTGCCAATCGAGTGATTGTCTTAAATGAAGGGAAAGTTCTTCTTGATGGAACGCCGAAGGAAATTTTTACGCAAGGTCAAATATTAAAAGAGATTGGTTTAGATGTTCCACTCTCTGTTGACTTATCCAATCGCCTAATAGAAAAAGGATTACTAAAAGACATTATAGTAGATGAAGAGGAGCTTATTATGAAACTATGGACATTCATATAGAAAATGTATCTTTAACGTATAACAAAGGAACCCCATTTGAACGATTAGCATTATATCCGTTGAATCTCACGATTAAAAGTGGGACGGTTACGGGAATCATCGGCCATACTGGGTCAGGTAAGTCTTCTTTCATCCAATTAATAGCAGGTTTGGTTCAACCAACAACAGGTACAATTCGTATTGGTAATATAGAATGGTCTTCACTAAAAAAGAAAACTTCAATCGCTTTAAGAAAGAAAATTGGACTTGTTTTTCAATACCCAGAACATCAACTTTTTGAAGAAACAGTGGAAAAGGATATCGCTTTTGGACCTAGAAACTTTGGTTTTAAAGAAGAAGAGATCATCCAGCTTGTGAAAGAAGCGATGGCTTTAGTAGGACTTCGTTATGATCAATTTGCTCACCGTTCTCCCTTTGAGTTAAGCGGAGGTCAAATGCGAAGAGTTGCGATTGCAGGAGTGCTTGCTTTTCAACCTGAGATTTTGATTTTGGATGAACCAACTGCAGGATTAGATCCTAAAGGGAGAAAAGAGATTCTTGAGATGGTAAAGAGATTACACCATACGAAGAAAATGACAACGATCATTGTTTCACATAGTATGGATGATGTAGCCAATTTAGCGGATCAATTAATCGTTTTAAATGCTGGTAAAGTAACTCTTTATGGAAGTCCAAAAGAAGTTTTCCAAAAGGTTGACGCACTTCAGCAAGCAGGGCTTGATATTCCAGAAATCACCAAGTTTATTCAAAAATTAAATCAAAGATTGGAACAAAAGATACCACTCGATTGCTTTACATTAGATGAATTAGAAGAGCAGATTGTAGAGAAATGCAAAAGGGGAAAAAATAATAATGAGTTTCTCTGAACATATGACAATTGGACAATATGTTCCGGCAGAGTCTTATTTGCATAAACTTGATCCAAGAAGCAAATTACTATTTTTATTTATTTATATTATTCTTGTTTTTTCTATTCATGATTTACAAGGTTATCTTGTTCTTTTTCTCTTTACATTACTAGGAATGGTAATTTCTAAGATTCCCTTTTCTTATTACTTTAGGGGTATAAAACCAATTTTTTGGCTGATTTTATTTACTATAATTATGCATCTTACGATGACAAAGGGCGGAGAGATTTATTTAAAGTGGAAGTACATTATGATCTATGAACACGGGGTAAACCAAGCGATACTCGTTTCTATTCGTTTATTATTACTTGTTTTTGTTGCAATGATGTTGACATTAACGACGTCTCCTATTGATCTGACCATAGGACTAGAAAAATTAATGTTTCCCCTTAAATGGCTAAGGGTGCCTGTTTCCGAATTGGCTTTGATGATGTCGATCTCTTTGCGTTTTATTCCCATTTTATTGGAAGAAGCTGATAAGATCATCAAAGCACAAAAGGCCAGGGGAGCTAATTTTGAGACAGGTCCAATTCATCACAGATTGCTTAAAATGGTATCGATTATTATTCCTTTATTGATCAGCGCTTTTAAACGAGCTGATGAATTGGCAACAGCAATGGAAGTAAGAGGATATCGCGGGGAAAAAGGGAGAACAAGGTTAAGAACGATTGCATTTACTTGGAGAGATCTCCTTTTCTTTTTGATTTTTTCTTTATTTTTTACATTATTATGGTTTTTAAGGAAATGAAAACAATGAAGGAAAGAAACATAAAATTAGAATTAAGTTATGACGGGACCTATTTTCATGGGTTTCAAGTACAACCAAACCAAAGAACGGTTCAAGGGGAATTACAAAAAGCCATCGAAAAATTAACAGGTTCTTCTGTAAAGGTGATTGGATCAGGTCGTACCGATGCACGAGTTCATGCGCGAAAACAAGTTTGTAATTTTATTACCCATTCTTCTATCCCTATATCGAAATGGCCGAATGCAATAAACTCTGTATTACCTGAAGATATTGTGGTATATTCTGCTGAAGAAAAACCAATCACCTTTCATTCTCGCTTTGATGTGAAAAAAAAGACATATCGTTACACCATTTATAATGATCAGTTTATTGATGTCTTTAGACGACATTATACTTGGCATTATCCTTATCCGCTGAATATGAATGAAATGATTGAAGCAAGCCGCTTTTTTTTAGGGGAACATGATTTTACCTCTTTTTCCTCGGTAAAATCTGATATCAAAGATCGGGTTCGGACCATCTATCACTTTGATCTATGGCAGGAAGGGAAAGAGATTTATTTCCAAATTACTGGGAATGGTTTTCTATACAATATGGTTCGAATCATCGTAGGTACACTTGTAGAAATTGGCAGGTCCAAAATAAAAAAAGAGGAGATTCCTAAAATTTTGGCTAAAAGGGATCGTAATTTAGCAGGATTAACTGCACCGCCACAAGGACTGATTCTTTGGGATGTGCTTTATTCAGACAACTGAATCATGTATAGAAAAAGTATTTGACTCCGCATTTTAGATATAGTATTATAAACTTTGGTACTTTAAACAAGTATTTAGCCCCGGTTTAAGATAAATAGGTTTGATTGTAAATATGTAAATGATGATTGGTAAAGAACGATCTAGGAGGGAAAATGATGCGTACCTACATGGCAAAGCCAAATGAAATTGAGCGTAAATGGTACATTATTGACGCAGAAGGTAAGGAACTTGGTCGCATTGCTAGTGAAGCAGCACGCATCCTTCGCGGTAAACATAAACCACAATATACTCCTCATATAGATACTGGAGATTTTGTGATTATCTTAAATGCGGATAAAGTTGTTTTAACAGGAAAGAAATTACAAAAGAAAAAATACTACCGCCATTCAGGCTATCCAGGTGGGTTAAAAGTGACTGTTGCACAAGATATGCTTAAAAATAAACCAGAGCGTATGGTTGAATTAGCGGTAAAAGGGATGTTGCCACATAATCGCCTAGGACGTAAACAAGGTAAAAAATTAAAAGTTTATGTTGGGACAGAACATCCACATCAAGCTCAAAAACCAGAAGTATGGGAAATCAGGGACTTAAAATAAGAGGAGGTATAGCTGGTGGCACAAGTACAATACTACGGTACAGGTCGTCGTAAGCATTCCGTAGCTCGTGTACGTTTAGTACCAGGCGATGGTCGAATCATTATTAATAAACGCGATATTGATGACTATTTTGGATTAGAGACTTTAAAATTAATCGTGAGACAACCATTAGTAGCAACGGATACTTTAAACTCTTATGATGTATTGGTAAATGTACGTGGTGGTGGATATACAGGACAAGCAGGAGCAATCCGTCATGGTATTGCACGTGCATTATTAAAAGTAGAACCAAATTTCCGTCCGATCTTAAAGAAAGCTGGATTCTTAACACGTGACCCACGGATGAAAGAGCGGAAAAAATACGGTCTTAAAGCAGCTCGTCGTGCTCCACAATTCTCTAAACGTTAATATGGAAACAAAAGCACCCATTTCATTGGGTGCTTTTTTTTATGGACAAAATTAGTTCTATTTTCATAACTCGTCCCATAAAAATAAAAGGACAAGAAAGGTAGGTAGTATAGGAGGAGTTCAAATGGGGAGAAAATTAAAAGACAAAATTCAGAACATTGGTTTAACGAAGATCATCGGTTTTATAATAGCGATTATCTTGTTAACGTTCATTATGTTTTCCGATATTCCATTAAGCGAATCTTGGTCTACTTTTAATCTACCCCTATCAGGAAAAATTCTTGTTTTAGATCCTGGACATGGTGGTAGCGATGGTGGGGCTGTTAGCGATAATGGCTTAGTAGAGAAAGAGATTACGTTAAAGATTGCAAAGTATTTGCAAGATTATTTAAATGAAGCTGGAGCACTTGTGATCATGACTAGAGAGACGGATGTAGATCTCGCAGATAAGGGGACAAAAGGGGTAGCAAGAAGAAAGTTGGAAGATCTACAAAATCGAATACGACTGGTTAACGACAGTATGGCAGACTTTTTAATTAGTATTCATTTAAATAGTATTCCTTCACAACGTTGGCATGGAGCACAAACCTTTTATTATCCCGTTCGCAAAGAGAATGAATTAATGGCAAAAATAATTCAGCAAGAAATCACCAAAAGTTTAAAAAATACCGATCGTCTTCCATTGCCAAGGAACGATATTATGGTATTAAAATATGTGAATACCCCATCAGTATTAGTAGAGGTCGGTTTTTTGTCTAATCCATACGAAGCACAATTATTAGCAACAGAAGAATATCAAAGAAAAGTTGCATTTGCCATTTATCAGGGAATCGCAAAATATTATGCGATGGAGGATGTAAAAAAGAATGATAATGTAAAATAAATTAAATTTGTTAAATTTTATGCTATAATAATGATGATTGTTCTCATATATTTAGCAATATTTATAAAATTAAATGGGGTGTCAAAATGATTACAAAAGAACAGATTCTTGAGGCACTAAAAGGGGTAGAGGATCCAGAGATTCATCGTAGTATTGTAGAACTGGATATGGTTCGCAATATCACAATTGATGGCAATAAAGTGAGTTTAGAAGTTGTTTTAACGGTTCCAGGGTGTCCATTAAAAGTAAATATCCAAAAAGAGGTTGAAGATGCGATAAAAGCACTTGGGGCTCAAGAAGTGGATGTCATATTTGGTTCAATGACTGATGAAGAACGAGCGGCTTTAGCGCGAAAATTACAAGGACCTAAAAATACAGTTTCATTAACTCCACAACAAGGTTCTCCTCTATTAAGAAGTGATTCAAAAACCAAATTTATTGCAATCACAAGCGGCAAAGGTGGAGTTGGTAAATCAACAGTTTCTGTAAACTTGGCAGTTGCTCTAGCCAGAGAAGGCAAAAAAGTCGGTTTAATCGATGCAGACATCTATGGTTTTAGTGTACCTGATATGATGGGGATTGAGAACAAACCTACCGTGATTGATAATTTGATTTTACCCGTTGAACGCTTTGGGGTACAGGTTATGTCAATGGGATTTTTTGTACCAGATAATTCTCCAGTCATTTGGCGTGGTCCCATGTTAGGAAAAATGTTAAAAACGTTCTTTGATGAAGTTCATTGGAATGATTTAGATTATATGATTTTAGATTTACCACCGGGAACAGGTGACATGGCGCTTGATGTGCATAATACGATTCCTCAAAGCAAAGAAATCATTGTTACGACACCACATGCAACGGCCGCATTTGTTGCTGCAAGAGCAGGTACAATGGCTTTAAAAACCAATCATGAAATTTTAGGCGTCGTTGAAAATATGTCTTATTATGAATGTTCAAATGGAGAAAAAGCTTATATCTTTGGAAAAGATGGTGGTAAAAAATTAGCTGAAGAGTTAGGGGTGGAGTTGTTACTTCAAATCCCATTAGGTGCACCAGAACGGGATGATGAGGAAGAATTTGCACCCTCTGTATATCCCCAAGGTAGTGTTATTGCTAAATTATATCAACAACTTGCACAAAAAGTGTTAGAGAAAGCTTAATCATAAATAGAAAAAAGGAGTGGCAATGTTTGCTACTCCTTTCTTATTGATTGATTATTTTGTTCCTCCTTGTTGGCTTTTCTTTCCTTTTTGTTCCTCTTTGTCTTCTTTTCCTTTTTCCTCTGGTTTTAATGCTTCTTCATTTGCTTTTTTCATTAATTTGAGGAGATCTTCTTGAAAAAGGGGACTTTCAAGTGATTCCTTAATAACCATCATCATTTGTTTTCGATAGGTGTTTGATTTTAAAAGTTCAAGAACCAATTTTTGATATTCAGGATCATTCATTACCTCAAGCAACATTTTCCGATATTCAGGATCTTTCATTAGATCCTTCATTAGATTTTTATTTTCTTTTTTCAGTATTTTTGCCAATTGAGAGGTAAATTTAGGATCTTGATACATTTCTTTTAATATCATTGTATTATTACTGGAGAGAAATTCATCTTGAACAATTTTTTTTACTTCGTCACCTATAGCAAGCTTTTTTTCGTTAGATTGTAGTTTTTGCCCTGCAGCTTCTTTTATCGCTTTTTTTCCTTCTTCTGTCTGAAGAATATCGATCACCATTTGTTTCATTTCTTTATAATCTGGAGATGAAGAGGGGGATTTGACAGCATTACAACCACTAAAAAAGATACTTATGAAGAACATGAGAAGAAATAATTGAACTATCATCTTCTTTTTCATCGCTTATACTTCCTTCCGTTTTTGTTCAAATCCTTTGTTATTAGCTAATATGTGATGAAAAAAGGCTGTTTATCCATCATGGATGAAATGAACAAAAACTCCCATACTAAAAACGGAGGAGAATATTTATTCGATTTCAATTGACTTTACGTTGGCATTAGCGATTAATTGAGAAACAGTTACAAATTCATATCCTTGTTGTCTTAGTTTATCAATAATCACAGGTAAAGCTTCATGTGTTTGTTTACATGAATCACTGGCATGCATCAAAATAATATCTCCAGGATGAACCCGTTTTAAGACTCGATTGATAATTTCATCTACTCCTGGATTCATCCAATCTCTTGAGTCCGTATCCCATTGGATGACCGTATATCCTAAGCGTTCCGCTATATTTAATACACGACTATCAAAATCTCCATTAGGCGTACGGATTAAGGTCGGTTTTTGATTTGTTAGATCTTTTAGAATCGATTCCGCTTTTAGAATTTGGTTTTCGATTTCTTGATCGGATAGTTCACTATAGTTTACATGTTTATGGCCATGGCTTCCGATTTCGTAACCCCCATCGACGATTCGCTTTACAATTTCAGGATGGTCTTTACTCCAAGGGGAAGATAAAAAGAATGTAACTTTCCCTTTTAGTCCTTTTTGTTCAAGAATGTCTAAAATAGGACCAGGTCTTTTTTCTCCCCAACTAATATCGAAGGTTAAGGCGATTTGTTTTTTGTCCGTTTTCACGCTGTAGATTGCTTTTTTTCCTCCATTTGTAAAGACACTAATATTTTCTTGTTCTGTATAGACAATCCCAACGGTGAAGAATAAAGCAGTAAGTATTACAATCCATTGTTTTATTTTTTTTCCGCTTAATGCAAGGATAAATCTCAATTGATTCGCCCCCTGTCCTATACCTTTACTTAAATATGTATGCATGTTAGACAAGGATATGTTATTATACTTCAGATAGGACAAAAAAGGAGCAAATATGTTATGATAACATTTGTATAGTTAAGAGGTGAATATAATTGACCCTATTGTTTTGGAAGGTTTTATTAAACCTTAAAAAATATCTATATTTAGCTTTATTAGTGTTTATCATAGGAATCTTCATTGGCTATTTGTTTTTAGAGCAAAACCATCCTATGATTCAAGATATTTTGAAGCAAATTGGCTCGATAGCAGAAAAAGTTAGGGAAAAAAATAGTTTATTCTATATGATTCAAACCATTTTCTTCAATAATTTGCTCATTGCGATTTTGATGATACTAAGCGGTTTTCTCTTTGGCATCTATCCGATGGTTAATTTAATGGTTCAGGGGATTATGATTGGTTTTTTAATTAAATTCCTATTTCAACAAGGAAAGACAATTGGGTTTGTTGTAATGGGGATTTTACCTCATGGCATTTTGGAAATTCCCGCTATTTTAATTGCCAGTTCGTTTGGAATGAAAGTCGGTTTTTCTACAATTCAATTTATTGTGCAAGGAATGAGAAGAAAAAAGGACAATATCGTTAAAAATTTTTTAAATACACTTAAAGAAATTCCGATTGTAAGTTTAGGGTTAGCAATTCTATTGTTTATTGCAGCGATCATTGAAAGTACTTTAACAGTATTTCTCTTACAGACGGTTTACCATTAATCAAATTTACATAGATAAGGAGTGGTAGATGTGAAAGTAAATGTAGAATGGAAAGGAAATATGGCTTTCGAAGGAAAAGGTGAATCTGGTCATTCAGTACTTCTTGATGCGGCGCCTCAAGTAGGTGGGCAAAATCAAGGGCCACGCCCGATGGAAACATTATTGTTTGCATTAGGTGGTTGTACAGGAATGGACGTTGTATCGATTTTAAAAAAAATGCGTCAAGAAATTGAAACCTTTAATATGGAGATTACAGGAGAACGTGCCAATGAACATCCAAAAAGGTATACCAAAATTAATGTTCATTACGATCTTACAGGTCCTGACCTAAATGAAGAAAAAGTAAGAAAAGCAATAAAACTTACTCAAGAAACCTATTGTTCTGTAGCTAAATCATTAAATGCAGAAGTAACCTATAGTTTTTCGATCAATGGGAAGAAGTATGAGCCTACTCTATAACCAATTTTTTTAAAAAAAATACCTCGTATTCGAGGTATTTTTTTTGTTTAAATATGGAAAATTAAAAAATACAGAACTCACCAAGATAATCATTAATATGATTTGGAGTGATTCAATGTTAGGGTTCTTATTTAGCGAAAAAGAATGTAATGAATTAGAGTATATGATTAAAAAAGAATTAGAAGAAATGCTATTAGATTTAAGCGATGAAAGGATAGATGGCGCTTTAAGAAAAGCAATTGAGGAAAGATATCAAATAATTTTTCGATTATATTCAAGGTTTGCTTCTTCCAAAGAACTTTCAAAATATGTAAGAAACCGACAATATCACTAAAAATTAAAATCATAAAACGATATTGACATGCATAGTTTTGATATGTTAAATTATAAATCGTCGTTAAAAGTCAATTATATATCATATTCGATTCATGATAGGTAACAAACGATAAAAAAGTCATTGACAAATGATGATTAAATATTATATAATATAATTTGTCGTCACGAAATTTGTTCTTTGAAAACTGAACAGTGTCTGCTTAGCGAACCCT
>NZ_JBLWIF010000008.1:0-121047 GCF_048381575.1 Tepidibacillus sp. LV47 | reverse complement strand
GAGGTGTTATTTTCTCATAAAAAGAGTAAAAATAATCAAGTTCGAGATGGAAGGTGCCATTGGTTAATATAGGGGCAAAATATACAATAGACGATCCCTCCAATTGGAAGGATCGTTTTTTTCATTGTGTTTTTTGCTCAATATAAAGTGGAAACTTTCACGAAAAGGCTTTAATAATTGTTATAAACCCAGTGATCATCAACAAGATAAATGCAGCGTACCGATTACCGTAACAATGCTATTGATTGCTGAATATTGAAGCACTTCAATTCCAATTAAACCATTTAACGCAAATGTTAGAATAGCAATTATGTTGGTAATAATCGAATAGGCATTTATATTAGCCCGAAACTTATCCTTTTCATATCCTTCGTTTGCTAAGAATAGAACAATTGGCGGACCGCTCATGGAGATGCTGCCATTTAACACACCGCTAACAAATCCTGTAATACTGTGGGATAGTCTTTTATTCTTAAAGAAAACCTTGTATCCCTTAAACATGGCAAAAGAAGTGATAATCAATAGAAGACCAATCAAGATTTTCAAAATCTGAAGGTTGACTGCATTTAAGATGTAAACCCCAAAAGGTATACCTATAATTCCCGTAACAATGAGAAGCCAAATCTCTTTTATAGCAAGATGCTTTCTGCCTGAAATGATAACCAATGTATTAATGACTAAACTTAAGATAACGGAGATGGGGACGATCGCTCTTAATGGTAGAAACAAAGAGAGAAGGGGGACAATGATTAAAGCGAATGCAAAACCAGTTGCTCCTTGTACGGAACTGGCAAAGAAGATAATGATTGCTGAAAAGGAAATGGATTGAATGGTAAACATAATTATTCCTTCTTTTCATATAGACGAATCAAAGCCAATAATTCTTATAATCCTTAATATAAGAATTTATTGTTCTTGGTTTTTTTTATTTATAATTTCACTATAATCCTTTGTGATTCCTTTTGCTAGATCAATTTAATATTATTTAAGAAATATTAGGAATGTACACTTTGGATATAATCATGAGCACATGGTGTAACCCAGTGCACCTTTTTGTTTTTAGTTGGTTGTTATTTTTGCTTTCCCCACCAACCTTCTTTTTTAAAATAGAGTGCAATCCCAATACCGATGCCAAACATTAAAATCAATGCGTAGGCATAACCATATTTCCATTCTAACTCGGGCATGTATTTAAAGTTCATCCCATAGACACCGGCAAGAAATGTCATTGGAATGAAGATAACACTAACCAGAGTTAACATCTTTATAATGGCATTTGTGTGATCTGATTTCAGTGAGATTTGCAGGTTAAAAATCCCGGATAAGTTTTCCTTAAAGGTATCAAAGGCACTTACAACCCGTTCATAACGGTTACTTAAATCCTGAAAATAAAAACCAGCCTCTTTATTGGTAAAAGGGAAATCAGGACGGCCAATGGTTTGAATCACACTGCCTTGATATTCAACGACTTGGCGAAGTTGATGCAACCTAATTTTCCAACGATAAATACTTTTACTAATTCTATTTTCAAATGGGGTAATGAAAACTTCTTTTTCTAATTCTAATATTTCGTTCGCAATTTTATCAACGATCCTCAAATAATCGGTAGAAATCTTATCAATTAGATGATAGAGAATTTTTCCTGGATGAGACATGTACTCAGGGTGTTCTTTAAATCGTTTCACAAGGTCAATGAATAACCCTTCACTGTGTTCATCTTCAATAGTGATCACATAATTTCTTCCCATTAAGATATTGACCTTCACAAACGTGTAATCCTCTTGGATGGCAAAAATAGATATGACTGCCTCATTCTCAAATACATCGACCATGGGCAATTCACTAAACTGTTGCATTTTTTCTTTTGCTAATGGATTAGTTTCTAGTTCCTCTATAAAGTGATTTTGTTCTTTTTGGGTATAATTTCGGTCAATTCGTGCCCAAATTACTTCGTCTGTTGCAGGTGGTGATAACTTATCATTTATATCAAGCGTATTTTGAACCGTATTATAACGTAACATAAGCTTGAACAAACCCTTTCACCATAGTATATCTATAGTTTTCCTTTTTCTTCTAAAATTAAACAAATTCTCCGTTTTTGGTGATAATTAATATCTCCAATACCTCCAAAACTTTTATAAGTTTTTGGAGGCATTTTTTATCCAACGAATACCGATTACTATAAAGTTCCTATGGTATACCAAAAGCAATTATCATATTGAATTCATTTTTCATTAAAGAAATATTATTCAAAAATTATTGATAATTCAATTAAATCGGCATATAATTCAAATAAAGATTCTGGCATACCAGATACCATATACCATATAACTTTAACCATGTTGAGGGAAAGGGGGTAACAGAAAGGAGAACAAATGGCATTTTCTAAAATCAAACAACCAAAATCTTTTACGCAAATTGCATATATGGAGATTAAAAACGCAATTATTAATCACAGCATTACACCAGGCCAAACGTTATATGAAAGAGATTTAAGTGAAAAGCTTGGGATCAGTAGAACTCCGGTGAGGGAGGCCATACAACAATTGGAAATAGAGGGATGGGTGAAGTCGATCCCAAGAAAAGGAATCTATGTGAACGATATATCCATCAAGGATGTAGAAGAAGTTTTTCAGCTACGAAAGGCAAATGAAGTGCTGGTTATGGAATTAGTCATTTCAAGGATTACAGATGAGGAAATAAATATTTTAGAGGAAATGTTCACTTCACAAAGTAAAATAACTGATGTTAAATCATTTATTTTATTCGATACCAATTTTCACGTATATTTGGCCGAATTAAGTGGAAATCAGAGATTGGTGCAATTAATGAAATCCTTAAGTGATCAAATCCACTGGTTTGGGATTCAAGCACTTCACCAATCAGGGAGGACAAATGAGGCATTAAAGGAACATGCCCAAATCATTGAAACGATTAAAAATAAAGATTTGGAACGTGCTAGAATAGCAATTCATGAGCATATTGAAAAGACAAGAGCGGCCATACTTTCAAGTCTATGATATAAGGGGTAAGAGAAAATGAAAAATTATCTTACGTTAACAATACAAGGGGAAAATAAGTTATTGACTGTAGAAGTGAAGAATATTTTTAATGCGGGGTATGCGGGTCGAAATCAGGCATTAGTACAAGAACATATTGATGAGCTAGCAAAGATAGGAGTTCCTGCACCTTCAACGACTCCAACACTTTATCCAATATCCAATTATTTAGCAACAACCAGTGATGTTTTGCAAGTTCAACATGGTGAAACTTCAGGTGAAATCGAATATGTTCTTATATGGGCTGACGGAGAAGTGTATGTGACAGTTGGTAGTGATCATACCGATCGCAACCTTGAGAATTATAGCGTTCCAAAATCGAAACAAGCATATCCTAATGTGATTGCACCTGAAGTATGGAAGGTTGATGATGTGAAGGATCATTGGGATGAGTTAGAGTTAGAATGTTGGGTGATAAAAGACGGCAAAAAGGATTTATATCAAAAAGCAAAATTCACAGCGTTACTTGCACCAGATGCATGGTCTGAAACGTTTGATCGGTTTAAGGTAGCAAAAGACGGGAATATTTTCTTTTCCGCTACGGTAAACACCGTAGGTAATATGTTAGTTTTCGGAGATCAGTATGAAATTGAATTAAGGGATCCCGTACTTAATAGATCCATAAAACATGCGTATAATGTTGAGGTATTACAAAAGGGGATTGAATAGTAATGGATAAAATAAAAGTTTCTGCAATCCAAATGGATATTCAATTTGGCCAATCTGAGGTAAACAGACAACGGTTATTAGATAAGATGCAAGAGGTTCTAAAGCAACAGCAATCCAATGTCGTAATAGCTCCTGAAATGTGGAATTTGGGATATGATCTTGAAAATGCTTTCAAAAATGGAGATCGGGATGGCGAAATGGTTAAATCCTCATTCACGGCAATTGCTAAGCAATATGGTTCCTATATCATCCCTGGTTCAGTGGCGAGTGTGAGGAATAATAAGGTCTTTAATACTTCTTATGTCATTGATAATCATGGTGATGTACGAGGCTACTATGATAAAATTCATCTATTTCGACTCATGAATGAAGAAAAGTATCTTGAACCCGGTAACAAACGTTTCACTTTTGATTTATATGACCATAAAGCCGGAATCGTCATTTGTTATGATATTCGTTTTCCAGAGTTAATACGTTCGATGGCACTAGATGGGATGGAAGTATTATTTGTCCCAGCAGAATGGCCACATCCTCGCTTATATCATTGGAGAAGTCTTCTTATTGCTCGAGCAATTGAGAACCAAATGTTTGTGGTTGCAACGAATCGTGTGGGAAGTGACCCAAATAATACTTTCTTTGGCCATTCGATGATAATTGATCCATGGGGAGAGGTGATTGTTGAAGGTACAGAAGGGGAAGAAATTATTACGGCAGAACTTGATTTGTCCATTGTTCCAGAGATAAGGAACAGAATTCCCGTATTTAAAGACCGTAAAGAAGAACTTTATTTTTAGTCAAAGAAAAGAAGGAGGATTAAGATGAGTGATACCCCTTTAATGCCAAATTCATCGGTTACAAATAAACGGAATTTGAGTGTGGTAATAGGTGCCATCTTTATCATGGCTACGTCGGCTATTGGACCCGGCTTCTTAACACAGACGACCGTCTTTACTGAAAAATTCTTAGCGAATTTTGCGTTTGCCATCTTAGCTTCGATTATTATCGATATTGGTGCCCAAGTAAATATTTGGAGAATTATTGCGGTTTCCAGAAAACGGGGGCAAGATATTGCGAATAGCGTTTTTCCTGGATTAGGAAGTTTAATCGCTATGTTAATTGTTATTGGTGGTTTGGCTTTTAATATCGGGAATGTGGCAGGAGCTGGTTTGGGATTAAATGTAATTCTAGGAGTGAGTCCAACAGCAGGAGCGATTATCTCTGCGATTTTTGCGGTGATTGTTTTTAGCTTTAAGGAAGCAGGAAAAGTAATGGATAAAATTGCTCAAATTCTCGGAGCTGTTATGATCCTGATGGTTGGCTATGTCATGATTAGCTCCCATCCACCTGTGGGTGATGCACTTGTAAAAAGCATCCTTCCTGATGATTATAGCGTTTTATTCCTGCCGATGATTACATTGATTGGAGGAACAGTAGGGGGATATATTACCTTTGCCGGTGGGCACCGTTTATTAGATGCAGGAATTACGGGAGAGGAAAATCTACCCTATGTGAACAAGGCTTCTACTTATGGAATTTTAGTTACAGGCCTTATGCGGGTTTTTCTATTCTTAGCTGTTCTTGGAGTCGTGGCAGCAGGTAATAAATTAGACCCTTCTAATCCACCTGCATCTGTCTTTCAAATTGCATTAGGGGATATGGGTTATAAATTCTTTGGTATCGTTCTTTGGTCAGCAGCAATCACTTCGGTTATCGGTGCAGCATATACTAGCGTTTCATTTTTACGTTCCTTCCATACGTTTTTTGAAAAATATAATAATTACATCATTATGGCCTTCATTATTTTCTCTACACTTGTATTTGCACTTGTTGGTAAGCCGGTGAAAATTCTAGTGATCGTTGGTTCTTTAAATGGATTGATCTTACCTTTAACATTAGGGTCAATCTTATTAGCATCTAGAAATAAAAAGATTGTCGGTGAAACTTATCGCCATCCAACATGGATGATCGTCTTCGGTATTGTAGCGGTATTGGTAACGACTTATGCAGGTTGGGTTTCCCTTCAAGGAATTGCTGATCTATGGAAGTAGAAAGTTGAAATAAACGAGGATAGCAAAAATGTCATCCCTAAATGCTTTATTATAAAGAAATCTTTTTGTTTGATATGTTCATGTAGGGAAAGGGAATTAAAAATCAATACTTCTTTGTATTGTTTATATTAAAAATTTAAACTATTATAAAAATTGTAATACACAAAAATATTACATACCAATTATTTAAAAGATGGGGTGATGAGATGGAAAATGTTCAACAATTAAGAATGAAAATTAGAGCTAATGAATTTACGAAACCTACGACAGGTTATGGGATGGATCGATTACAAGCAAACGTAGTCATTCTACCGAAAAAATATGCTTACGATTTTCTTTTATTTTGTATCAGAAATCCCAAGCCTTGTCCAATATTAGAGGTTACGGATGCCGGTTCACCTTATATAAAAAAATATTCAGATGATATAATTGATATAAGAACTGATGTTCCTAAATACCGAGTATTTAAAAATGGTGAACTCGTTGATGAACCATTTGATATAAAGGATATTTGGCAAGATGATTTTGTAACTTTTCTTCTAGGATGCAGTTTCACTTTTGAAAATGAATTAATAAATAATGGAATACCCGTAAAACACATCAACCAAGGGAAAAACGTGGCGATGTATATTACGAATATTGAGACTGAACCAGCAGGATCTTTTAGGGGAAAACAGGTTGTAAGTATGAGACCATTTCATTATTCTTTAATCCCTCGTGTTGTCGAAATTACTTCTAGATTTCCTAGTGCACATGGTTCCCCTATTCATATAGGAGATCCTACCCAAATCGGTATCAAAGACATCCATTCACCAGACTTTGGTGATCCCATTGACATCGCAGAAGATGAAGTACCTGTGTTTTGGGCATGTGGTGTTACGCCTCAAGTCGCTCTATTAAATAGCAAACCAGACATCACGATTACTCATGCCCCAGGGCATATGCTCATTACGGATTATCCAACGGCCAAACTTGCTAGATAAATTAAACATAGATTACCTGACAACAAATGTTTGTTGAATTTCCCCAGTTACAATGAAAGTAAAAAGCGGTATGTAAATATGAAAAGTGTGCGTTAATTGAACAAGTATTTGTCATTTGTTCGGCTAATGGGGATAGAAAAAAATGGGTTTCAGACATTCGTCTGAAACCCATTTTGTCAACAGTTTGAGTTTTTTCCATGGCATAGGAAAAATCGACTTTTTAGTCTTATCTTGTTTCTTTCTAAGAGCCTGAAAAACAGGATTTATAAAAAATAGTGAGTCACTTAAATATCTAAAAGCAATATCGTATCCTTGGCCTCCAGATTTTCAATCATTTCATACCAAGATTTTGGTTTATTCGATAAGACAGAATAATAACGTTTCAAAAACTTCACAACAAGATCTGCTGGAAGTTCATTTACGTTATCATCCATCGGAAGGAAACAAAGGTCGAGTCCTGTTACAGCCTCTCCATCATTGTTCCAAGATGGATGGACATAAGGGAAGTCAAGTCGCTTATACCCAAGATGAGATAATACTTCACGGCGAACATATGGATCCATAGGCTTAATTCCGCCAAATTCATAATGTTCTACTCGATAAGGATCATAAATTTCAGCAAACATACCAAATAACTGCTTTCCGTTTGCTGATGCCCAAGCGTTCAAATCCTCTAATCTCTTTTGCGCTAAAAATCGCCCGATCCCAAGTCCTGCTTGGCCGATGATCGTGAAATCTGTCATTGCGACATTTAAATCTTCATAATAGCGATACTCTGTCGCACCTACGACATTCCCTTCATGAACAGCAACACACACACGAATTCCCGGATCTTCAAGAGGCTCTTTCCAAAGATCGAATTCTAATACCTCTTCAGGAGGAAATACATCCTGCATCAATTGGTGCATTTTTTTAAATAAAGGGTCTTCAATACTCGTAATTCTGCGATATTCCATTTCATCATTCTCCTTGTTAAGATTTTGATCGATAAAAAGGATTTTTCCATTCCATCAGTGCTGCATAATTACAAGATTCTTCATCCTCTAAATAGTTAGCCACCACTTTAACAGGAGTGCGGCCGCAGCGAAGCAGGAAGGTAATAACAGGATCCTTCAATTCTCCTTTTACGACAGCTTCGAGGTATTGTTCCGCCGTCATCTCCTCAGCTTTTTTATGATAGCCAGGCATTCTACCTCCGCCTAGCAGACGTTCCAATCCCAATTGAACGACGACTTCGTACATGGATAGCATCAGCCATTTTCCCAGCCCTAATTTGCGATAAGCAGGGCGCACACCAATATCAACGACATAAAGCGTATTTCCGTTTGGATTATGGTTACGAATATATCCATTATCTGTGATCTCTTCCCATGTATGTTCCGGATGGTTTGGGTCAAAGTCAACAATTAATCCTGTCATTGATCCCGCAATTTCACCATCAACCTCCACACATAAGGCACCCTCTGGAAAGAGCGTAACATGGTTTTTCAATTGTTCCGTGTTCCACCATAATTCAGACGGGAATGGTGGAGGAAAACTTTCCTGCTGGATGCGGATTAAGCCGGGAAAGTCCTTTTCTTCATAATTTCGAATCACCGCTGGAACAGGTCGGTCTTGGTCAAAGACGTAAAATTCCTTTCGATACATCATTCTCCCTCCTTGTAGAGCAGCTTATTTCCAATCCGGATAGAGATCTGTGCGTCGATCACGCCATGTGGTAACCGATCCGCTTTCACGAACTTGGTATAATAGTTCTAAATCAAGATCAGCGGTTACAACCATATCATGATTGATTTCCCCTTCGACTAAGATGCCGCGTGGAGGAAATGGAATATCGTTCGGTGTAATCACCGCCGCTTGCCCAAAATTCGCTCGCATAAAATCAACCGTAGGAAGGGAACCTACCGTACCAGTGGTAACGACATAGACTTGATTTTCGATTGCCCTCGCATGGCTGGTGTAACGGACACGATGAAATCCGTGACGATCATCGGTGCAAGAAGGAGAGAAAATGACATCCGCACCTTTCGCCTTTGCTATTCGAACGATTTCTGGAAATTCGATGTCATAGCAAGTCAACATCGCAATGGTTCCCTTGTCGGTCTCGAACACCTGCAGGCCATCGCCAGGAGACATGTTCCATTCCTTTACTTCCGTCGGAGTGATATGAAGCTTTGGCTGTTCGGCAACTCTTCCGTCTGGATAGAATAAATGAGCAACGTTGTATAATCGTCCGCCTTTACGGATGACATGGGTTCCTCCAATAATATGCATCTTTGTTTGCTTAGCCAAATTAATAAATAAAGACCGATATTGTTCAGTGAAGTTAGGCAGATCTTGAATCGTCAAAGGCTGTCCTTGTTCATTGCCAATGGACATGAGTTGGGTTGTGAAAAATTCTGGGAATAAAATAAAATCTGCATCAAATTCTTGAGCTGTTTTCACATAATGCTCGACTTGATTAGAAAATTCTTCAAAAGAATTTATAGTATGGAGATGATATTGAACGGCTGAAACTCTTAGTTTCATGGTCTTCTCCTCTCTTATCATCAATCTAGAAAAATTCTCCCTATTCATGTTATTGATAGGTGATATGGATATTATAAGACACATCATCAACTTTACCAAGTACACACTTTCGTGTTACATAGTGTGGAAAAGTATACTAAAAGGATAAGACGCACTGACATACTTCGTAAGTTCCGCTTTTGGGGCAGTGTGGACGCATGATGGCCATACTGTCCTCGCATCCAAACAGTCATCAACGTACATACACAAAAACCAACGGACAGCGGATCTTTCATAAAGATTGTTGTCCGTTGGTTTTTAGCATCCAATAAAACTTATTGTTTTTTTCTATGAAATTTTGCCTGCCAGTAAAAGTACATAATAATTAAGGAGTGCAAGCAGGAAGTTTTCGAAGCTTTAACGGAGGAAGTGTTTTTCTATTTGGCGGTCTCATTGATTTTTACTTGACCCCTTACGACAGTCTCCATATAGTTTTTGCCCCATTCATACATAGCATCAAGAATTGGCATCAGACTTTTTCCATGCTCGGTCAGTGAATATTCCACTTTTGGTGGAACAACAGGATAGACTTCGCGATGAACAATTTGATCTTCCTCCAACTCTCGCAACTGGTTAACAAGCATTCTTTGGGTGATCCCCGGCATGAGAGCTTTTAGTTCACTAAACCGCTTCTTTTCTCCTTTTCCTAGATGCCATAAAATAAGCATTTTCCATTTACCGCCAATAACAGCGAGTGTTAATTCTTTTTCGCAGTTATACGTCTTACCACAAACATGTCCCATCGTTTCACCCCCTATGTTGATTATAACCTAATAGTATACTCTTTGTAACTTTATGATAAAAAAGCACATACTGTCAAATAAATATTATACATATATCAGCGGTACCTCGATCATCACCGGCATTCCTAAAGGAGAAAATAAAATTGGTTATAGTAGTAATAATTAAAGAACCGTATTTCGTTTCCGATTACTTTATCACATATGGTAAAGATGTATTGTCTTTCTATAAGATTCTATAGGGGATTTCCCTTACCTTTTCTTTTACAATGGTATAGGCTTTTAGCTGGTTTTCTAAACAAGAATAAATCCAATAGCTTAATTTAGGGTAAAACCAATTTTGAATATCGATGAAAGAAGGATAGGCTTTTGACGTTGGATGAGAATGGATTACACCGATCCATTCTTTTTTTACGCCTTCAATTTGATATAACGCTTGGATAAACGCACTTGGTTCAAATTCAAATTCATGGCCAGGGTTTAAGCTCTGGTTAGGAATGGGAATAAATTCATTGATATGTTGATCATCTAAACTAGATACAAGAATCCCACAAGACTCATTTGGATACTGCTCTTGTGCGTATTGAATAAAATGATCGATCACAGATTGAAAAATGATAATCATTACGATGCTCCTTAAAGAAAAGTCATCCATTTTGTGTTAAAATCAACAAAGATAAGTTTGTTTATTGAACCATCACCTTTGTTTTACCTTATTACTGTTTATATCATCAATAGGGTGGATGGGCAATTTCTCAAGTATATAAGGAGTTGGGATGATGGCTGGGCGAATCCATATCATTCATATGAATGACCTTCATAGTCGATTTGAACATATGCCCAAAATTGCAACCTATGTGAAACAAGTCAAAGAAATGGCAAGCAAAAAACATGAACCGGTTATCGTGGTTGATCTTGGTGATCATATGGATCGAATGCATTATGAAACAGAAGGTACCTATGGCAAAGTTAACGTTGAGATCCTGAACGAAACAGGGGTTCAGTTTGCAACAATCGGGAATAACGAAGGGTTGACCTTTACAAAAGAAATGTTAGCCAATGCATACCGTAATCGTAAATTTAAGATCTTAACTTGTAATCTAAGAGATCTGCATACGGGTCAACTTCCTGAGTGGGCACTTCCATATACCATAGAGAAAATTGGTGATTTAACAATAGGATGGATTGGCGCCACAGCTCCTTATGAAACGTTTTATCGCTTACAAGAATGGAAAGTAGAAGATCCTTTACCCATCATTCAAGAGATTGTAAATGGGATAAAATCAAAGGTGGATATAATCATCTTACTTTCCCACTTAGGGATTAAAGCTGATGAACAGATTGCCGAAATGATTCCTGATATTCATCTCATCTTAGGAGGGCATACCCATCGTTTTTTTGAAAAAGGATTATGGAAGGGAGATTCGACATTAATTTGTCAGGTTGGTATTTTTGGTCAAACAATTGGTCATGTCATCATAGAATATCAAAACGATGATGCAAATAAGAGGATCAAAATGAAAGAACAAACAATCCCTATTCATGAATTCCCTGATGATCCTAACATTTTAGCTTTACTTGAGAAAAACCGAAAAACGGCTCTAAAAGAATTAGAACATACCATTGCCATCTTAGATCGCCCCCTTCCCATTTCTCTAGAAAGGGAATCGCCTTTAGCAAACCTTTTAGCTGATGGTGTCAAAAGATGGGTTAACGCCGAAATTGGAATTGTAAATACAGGTCAACTTTTAGCTGGTCTAGAGCCAGGTAAGGTGACAAAGAAAAAAATTCATGAAATCTGTCCTTCACCCATTAATGCCTGTAAAATAACGTTAACCGGCAAGCAAATCAAGATTCTCTTGGAGGAAGCATTATTACCTGAGAAAATCCATTACCCGTTAAAGGGCTATGGTTTTAGGGGGAAGGAATTAGGAACGCTCGCAATTTCAGGTCTTTTGGTTGAGTATGATCTAATGAAACAAGATTATCAGAAAGTCTTAAATATCACCTTTCACGGAGAGAAAATCATAGAGGATAAGGAATACACAATTGGCACTCTTGATATGTTTACCTTTGGCGGAGGGTATACTACAATTAAAGAATCGATTGAGAATGAGAAAGAAGTTCAATATTTTCTGCCTGAATTTATTCGCGACATTCTTGCATTGCAGTTGCAAAATCAAGCTTGGATTGACCAAACCTTTGAACAAAGATGGATAAACGTGTCCAATTTGAGGAATGGCTAACCGGCTGAGTCTGGAGGAAATGGATAGCCGCTAAATACCGAGCGGTATGTACAAATGAAGTAAGAGGACGGGGATTCGTCATCCCCATCCTACTTGTTTCCAATCCTGTTTCTGTTTTAATCTATCTTAAATAGATGTTTACGTTTTTCCAATGCAAATAATAATGGCATACCAAGTAAATAAGTTACCCCTAATTCCCCTAATCCTACCCAAAGCATCGCAATTGGAATTAATGAGACTTTGCCTTCAAGAAGACCAATCTCAGTTCCGATAATCACAGCATTAACAAGAATGGCCGGGATAGGAACAAGCCATTTATTTTTAATCCGATACGTCCATACCGCTGCGATCAATGTTGCGATCGAGCCAACAATGACATCCACCATTCCTAACGAACTGAAAAAATTAGCGATGACGACCCCGATTGTTAAACCAGGAATTGCAAGGGGAGTGAAATAAGGTAGGATCGTTAAGGCTTCGGAGACTCGAAACTGAATCATGCCGTAAGATAAGGGGGCAACTGCTAAAGTTAAAGCGGCATAAAGAGCAGCAATGACAGCAATGACTGCCATGGAGCGTATAGTTAGTCTCATTTTTTCTCCTCCCAATTTTTTTTATACAGGGGTGTTGGCACCCTGTAACTCAATATCATAGTCCATATTTGATAAAAATACAATGATTTTCAAGGAATTGCCCCCCAACTATTTACTCATTTGTTGTGAATGTACCTACCACTTCCCTGCTTTCATAAAATTTTAAATGATTTTTGTAAACGATAAGATTGTTGCTTTTTAAAAATTGATCAAATTCTTCATTTGACATCGTTGCAACATAATTGTTGTTTTCTTGACTAAATTGGCTTTTGCCAAAGTCTAATGCATCAAAATATAAGCTATTCATATATTCGTTTTCGATACGTACAGTAATCATTGATTAGCACCTCCATCATTTAGAGTAAAGACTTTTTGCATTTTTATACTAACACCGTACAGACAGATTTCGGATGTTTTTTGTTTTGAAAAACGCTATAATATAACTAATTCTGAAATGGATGTATATCTTTGATTCGGTGTTTGATCCTAAAAAAGAAAGTGTTAGTGGCCTTCATCAGGTTTGTCAGAAAAGGGAGTGTACATGATGAAATTTGTGAATGAGCTTTATCAAATGTATCGAAATCACTTAACAGGAGACGAAGAGGACGCTGTTGTCCTTGTTTTGCATATATTACAAGAACATTCGAAAGAGGATATTCTGAAGGTGATTCATGAAATGGAAGAAGACGAAGTGATACAAATGTTTGCAATGTATTTGATTGAATCCCTCAAATTTAAAATGGCTCAAGAAGGAGTAGGGAATCAAGGTTTCAAACCTCAACAACCACCAAACCGCTACCATTGAAAAAATGGTAGTTTTTTTTTATCAGGTACCCCCACAACTTTCTTTCAATCTTTCGAAAGATATAGCAGAAAAAAACAATTCAAGGAGGAAGAATAAATATGAAGAAGCAAATTGTAAGTATGGTTTTAGCATCTGCTTTAATTTTTTCAGGGGTATCTCAGGTATTTGCTGAGACACCTGGGACACAAACAACAGTGGAATCCAACACGGACACACAAGTAACAACGGATTCAACGACAACACCAACACAATCAACAACAACAGACTCAACAACTGTAAACACCACAGATACGGCTCTTCAAGTAGATGCAGGGCTGACACCTGAAGATTTTACATACTTCTTAGATAAGTTGTTCGAGAACATTCAATTAACATTCACATTTGACCCTGAAGCAAAAGCACAAATTTATGCTGAGATCTCAGCAGAACGCTTAGCGGAGTTAAAAGCATTAAATCCCGAAACTCAAAGTAAATTTGTAAATGAATTATTAGCTTCCTATGAAGAAGCTTTAGCAAAGGCCGGAGAACAAATAGAGGAGGCAAAAGCAGAAGGTACTGAAATTGCAGAAGAAACGATAAATGTGATGGATCAAGTGGCAGCTGAAGGGGAAGCAACTGTAGACGAAGTTAAAGATCAACTAGAGGATGAGCAGAAGGAAGCCTTAGAAGAAACGATCAACAATGTAAAAATCACAGCTGCCGTTGTTCGCAATATTGATCCAGAGGTTGTTAAATCTCTTCGTGATCAAGGTATTGGATATGGAAAGATTGCTTTAACAGTCTCTATTTCTAATCTTTCGGGGAAATCGGTAGAAGAAGTTGCTGAGCTATTAAAGAAAAACGGAATTGGTAAAGTAGCCAAGGAATTAGGCATCCATCCCGGTAAACTAAAAGATGCAAAGTTGACGATTAACATTGAAAATAATAATAATGAAGATAAAAATACAACCGACTCAAATATAGAAGAAGCAAACGCAGAAAATCAAACAAATGAAACGGTTCAAACCCCAGATGATCATCAAGATAATCAAGAACAATCTGTTACACAAGCAATAAGTGCAAAAACTCCTGTAAAAGAAAAAGTTGTAAATCTTATCAAACGCGAAGTCAAAACTGAAGTAAAAGGGAAGGCACAAGAAAAAGCAGAAGTTAAAGTAGAAGAAAAGAAAAATGATAAAAAAGAAGAAGTAAAACAAAAGATAGAGGAAAAAGTGAAAGAGAAAAATGAAAAAAAAGAACTTGATGATGAAAATAGAGAAAATGATTAATCTCTCTAAAACAGAATACACCTCGCTAAAAATCCTCTCCTAAATATGGAGAGGATTTTTTAATATCATCTTAGTTACAACTTTACTTCCACTGGTACTTGACTCCGTTTCAACTTCTTCTCATAAGCCACGGCACGCCTTGTTACTGGATCTAATTCGATCAAGCCACAAGTTTTCACTTCATGACACCCTTGTTTCATGAAACAAGGCATATTTAAATCCCCAAATAATCGAGGGGCTTTTTCGACCAATTGATCTACAATGGAACGGTATAATAAACGGATTTCTTCTTGAGCGCGTAAACATAAGCGTTTCATTGCATGATGTCGCCAACTCACCGCATTTCGTGAATCCACATACATTGTTGCAATTCCTAATGGCAATAAAGCTCTTGCTCTCTCATTTTCCATGATTTCTTCATCGGTATAATGGCCATACAATTCAAAAGCTTTTTCGTGATGATAAATCCATTGATCCAATTCTTTTTCTCTGCCAGGTTTCTTTAGTTCTGGTGGGATATAATATTCGAATCCGCCATCTTTTAAGCGAACATAACGAAGGCTACGTTCGTCAAAAGATGCGTGTCTTGCACGCATATCTTGTCTCGCAACGAAAATAGGAACCTTTTTTACAAAGGTAAACAAATTATGTTCTAATACGGTATTGTGTCCACTATCACGACAATGATTGACAATCCCTAACCGTGGTTCACTTTCATAACAAAGAGAACCTGCTTCGGCTGCAAACCGATCAGCATCTTCTGTCCATTGGACTAATTTCGCAGAATTAAGAGGCAGCGCTTTTGCTAATTCAACTAATGTGGGGTATTCTTTACCTTGATATGTAAAATCGATTGCCAATTCCATCACCTTCCTATCCTTCTCATTTTAGCAAAGACTTTAAAGGTTGGGTATAAAAAAACTTTCTGGTGCGGTAAAAAAGAATCAGGTTTTTTTATCCAAGTGTTCAGATGTCGTTCCAGATCGAATATGTATGTTAAAAGAGAGGAGGATGGGAAAATGCCTCGCTTTAGAAAACGTTGGGGAAAAAGAAGATTCAATTTTCGCTTCGAGAAGAAACAGATTCTTTTTTTCTCCATCATTGTCTTTTTGGGGTTGTTCATTCAAACTTTTTTTTATATAGAACACCAACTTCGACCGATTCTGATGCAAATTGCTCAAGCAAGAGTGAAACAAATCGCCAATGATGCAGTGAATGATGCCATTTCAAAAAAAATTGCCCAAAACACCAATTTTAAAGATTTAATCCAATTTGAAACCGATAACCATGGGAAAATACGAGCTGCCCTATTTAATTATGGCGAATTTGCTCGCATTGTTGGGGAAACGACGGCGCGTGTGGAAGACACGTTAAAAAATCTTGATAAAATTATTGAACCAATTAAATTAGGCGCAGCTTTTAATAACGAAATTTTAGCTGACATAGGGCCTTCGATACCGATTACGATCATTCCGATCGGTCATGCAGAGGTAACACCAAAAACGACCTATCAAAATGCAGGAATTAACGTAGTGGTCATGACAGTGATTATTGAGATAAAAGCTGAAGTGGAAGTTGTAATCCCCTTTTCGCAAGCGCCTTATACGATTACGACTCAAGTCCCGATTGCGCAAACGCAAATTTTTGGCGATGTTCCACAATTTTATTATGATAATAGCGGCAATTATATTGGTACAGATCCAAACAAAGCGCAAAACGTTCCGCCAATTCAAGTCATACCGGAAACGCCAACGATTCCAGATACGAAACCTAATTAAAAGAGGAAAAAGTGAAAAGATGAAAAAGTGAGAAAATGGAATACCTTACTTGATTTATTGCTGCAAGGTTGTATATAATAATCGGGAATATGGGTGAATTAATAAAGATAGCCTCTCTTCTCTTTGAGCTGAGAGGTTTTATATATTGAAAGGTTGGTCAATGATGAAACAATATGTGGCTAAAGTTTTGAGTCAACATGTTAACTTAAGTGAAGAAGAAATACTTAACGTTCTAGAAACTCCACCTAGTCGTGATATGGGGGATGTGGCTTTTCCTTGTTTCACTTTAGCAAAAACATTTCGAAAAGCACCACAAATGATCGCTGAAGAATTAGCGAATAAAATAGAAGATCCAATGATACAAGCAAAGGCCATTGGACCTTATTTGAATTTCCATTATGATCGGAAAAAGTACGCTGTGAATTTAATCGAAGAAATCTTAAACAAAAAAGATACATATGGAAAAAGTGATTTGGGAAAAGGGAAAACAGTTGTTGTAGAATACTCATCACCAAATATTGCAAAACCTTTTAGTCTTCCTCACTTACGTTCAACAATGATTGGGAATTCACTTGCTCATATTCATGAATTTTTAGGATATAAGGTTGTTCGCATTAATCATTTAGGTGATTGGGGAACACAATTTGGGAAATTGATCGTGGCTTACAATAAGTGGGGAAATGATGAAGTGATTCGCCAAAATCCAATTGAAGAACTGGTCAAAATCTATGTGAAATTCCATGAAGAGGCAGAAACCCACCCTGAATTAGAAGATGAAGCAAGACTTTGGTTTAAAAAGTTAGAAAATGGAGATGAGGAAGCGACTCGTTTATGGAAATGGTTTGTCGACGAGAGTTTGAAAGAATTTGAAAAAATTTATCAACTTCTTGGAGTGCATTTTGATCATTTCTTAGGTGAAAGCTTCTATTCAGATAAGATGGATCGTGTGATCAATGAGTTACAAGAAAAAGGTTTGCTTGTCGAAAGTGAAGGAGCACTAATTGTTGATTTATCTGAAGAGAATATGCCACCTGTCATTATAAAAAAGAAAGATGGATCCTCCATTTATGCAACTCGTGACTTAGCAGCTGCAATCTATCGCAAGGATGCGTTTGACTTTGACAAGATGTTGTATGTAGTAGGTAATGAACAATCCCTTCATTTCCAACAAGTCTTTACAACATTGAAAAAGATGGGATATACTTGGGCAGACGATTTAGTTCATGTACCGTTTGGATTGATGTTATTTGAAAATAAAAAGATGTCCACTCGTAAAGGGACTATCGTTCTACTAGAAGAAGTGTTACAAAAAAGCATTGAAATGGCTGATCAAATTATTGGAGAGAAAAACCCTGCTCTGCCAAACCGAGAAGAGATTGCAAAAGCCGTTGGTGTTGGTGCTGTGATCTTTAATGATCTCAAACATAACCGAATGAATGAAGTTAATTTCTCTTGGAAAGAGGCGCTCAATTTTGATGGAGAGACAGGGCCATATGTCCAATATACCAATGCGAGAACGCAAAGCCTTTTACAAAAATCTGATTTTAACGAGGAAGAGCTAACTGATCTAGCAGGTGAATTTTTGCAAGGTGAAGCGGCTTGGGATTTAGTTCTTCTTTTAAGCCAATTTCCTGATATTTTAATTAAAGCGGCCGATCGTGCCGAACCATCCATTGTGGCTCGATACTTGTTAGATGTAAGTGCCCAATTTAATCGTTTCTACCATCAAGAAAGAATTATCACAGAAGATAAAGAAGAGCAAAAAGCCAAAGTTGGCTTAGCGCTCGCCACATCTTATACCCTCCAAAACGGGCTGCAATTATTAGGATTAAAAGCACCTGAAAAAATCTAAGGTTGAGAGGTTTCCTCTCAACCTTTTGTATTTATAAAACATTTATAAATTTTATTATGCATATGCAAATGGTCAATTAGGAAAGTTAGATATTGTAAAGGAAGATACTCATTTGTTGCAAAAATGGAAGGGCGGAGTAAATTGCAAAACCAACTACAACAACTGGTAGAAAAGAATAGGAGATGGACGAGTAAAGGGAAAGTCGCTACATACATCCCTGAACTAGGAAAGGCCGATCCATCTATTCTCGGTATTTCTGTAATGGATATGCATGGGAACCTTTATTCGGCAGGAGATTATAAGCAAAAGTTCACCCTGCAAAGTATAACAAAAGTAATCACCCTTATGCTTGCTATAATGGAGAGAGGTATGGAAGTGGTTTTTGAACATGTTGGAATGGAACCAACTGGAGATCCTTTTAATTCCATCGTAAAATTAGAAACGACTTCTCCATCTAAGCCGTTAAATCCAATGATTAATGCAGGAGCCATTGCCGTCGTTTCTTTGCTAGAGGGAACACCCGATGAAAGAGTGGAGAGGATCCTACGTTTAATCCGGCAAATGACTGGGAACCCGAATATCACTTATAATGGTCGTGTTTACCATTCGGAACATCAAACAGGGGATTTAAATCGGGCTCTAGCTTTTTTTTTGCGAAATCATGGGGTTATTCATGGAAGTGTTGAGGAGCATTTAGAGGTTTATTTTAAACAAAGCTCCATTGAAATGACAACGGAAGACGTCGCAAGAATGGGGCTAGTGATCGCCAATGAAGGCAAAGATATCATGGGGAAAGAGATTATTCCTTCTTCTGTTGTTAAAATTGCGAAGGCGTTTATGGTGACGTGCGGGATGTACAATGCTTCAGGGGAATTCGCGATTCGAGTGGGCATTCCATCTAAAAGCGGGGTTGGCGGCGGAATCTTATCAGTTGTTCCTGGAAAGTATGGTATTGGAGTGATTGGCCCAGCTCTTGATGATAAGGGGAATAGTATTGCAGGAATCAAGCTGTTAGAGGATTTGTCGAGCATCTATCATTTGACCATTTTTAATTGAAATGAAAAGACGGGAACCTTTATTCAAGGGTCCCGCTTTTTTTCATCCCCGCAGCTCCTTTTCGGTATCCGAGTTTGGTTTATCAATTTGGTCGTCTTTTTTTAATGTGAACATAGATCCAAGGGAGACGATCGGAGCCATCAAGATATCCCATCTTGTTGTTTTATTTTTTTCTTGATTTTGGGATTGTTGTTCCATTTTCTTCACCTCATTTTTACCATTCCCTACTTTTAAAAGACTTAACGAGGTAATTATTGTATAGGTTAACTTTTATAAGGGGAATATTATAAAGAGCTTAATCACATAAAGAGGTGATAGGAATGAAAAAGACAGTTCGTTATCTGATTTGGGCTATTGTAATTGCTTTAGCCACCTATTCTCTTGTGGTAATTGCAATCAATCGCAAAGAACATATTAATGCATTATGGATATTGACGGCTGCCCTTGGTTCTTACTTTATCGCGTATCGTTTCTATGCAAGATTTCTTGCGTATAAAGTTGTCGGCTTAGATAATGGAAGGGCAACACCCGCTGAAGTACATAATGATGGAAAGGATTTTGTACCGACAAATAAATATGTGCTTTATGGTCATCACTTTGCTGCGATTGCAGGAGCAGGCCCGCTTGTTGGACCAACCTTAGCAGCACAGATGGGTTATTTGCCAGGTGCACTCTGGATTATCGCAGGGGTCATTATTGCTGGTGCAGTTCAGGATTTTATTGTTTTATTCATTTCTATGAGACGTGATGGCAAATCATTAGGGGAAATAGCCAAGGAAGAGATTGGTCCATTTGGCGGTTTTATTGCGCTTATTGGTGTTCTATCTATTATGATCATTCTAATTGCCGTACTGGCGCTTGTTGTCGTCAATGCCCTGAAAGGAAGTCCTTGGGGCACCTTTACGATTGCTATGACGATTCCTATTGGACTTTTGTTAGGTTTTTATATGAGATATATTCGGCCTGGAAAAGTAATGGAGGCATCGATAATCGGATTTGCTTTGCTGATAATCAGTCTTTGGGGCGGTAAATATGTTGCGGTTTCTCCTTTTTGGGGTCCAATCTTTACGTTAGATGGTACCTCTCTAGCCATTTGGACCATCATCTATGGTTTTATTGCATCAGTCCTTCCTGTATGGATGTTGCTTGCTCCAAGAGATTATTTGAGTACGTTTTTAAAGATTGGTACGATTTCCGCATTAGCAATTGGGATCTTTCTTGTTTTACCAGATATTCAAATGCCAGCATTTACGAAGTTCATTAATGGAACAGGACCTGTTTTCTCCGGAAACTTATTCCCGTTCTTATTTATTACAATAGCCTGTGGTGCTGTTTCTGGTTTTCATGCTTTGATCTCCTCGGGAACAACGCCAAAACTCATTGCAAAAGAAAAACAAGCGACATTTATTGCCTATGGTGGAATGTTGACAGAATCATTTGTTGCTATCATGGCATTAATTGCGGCAACCATTTTAACACCAGGCGTTTATTTTGCGATCAATAGCCCACCGGCAGTGATTGGCACTGAATTTAATCAAGCTGCACAAACTATTACTTCATGGGGATTCCCTGTGACAGGAGAAGAATTAAGTACGCTTTCCAAGGATGTGGATGAGGAAACGATTCTTTCGCGGACAGGAGGCGCTCCCTCATTAGCGGTAGGAATGGCACACATCTTTACACGGTTAATTGGTGGAAAAGAATTAATGGCTTTTTGGTACCATTTTGCCATTCTATTTGAAGCTGTTTTCATACTGACGACAGTGGATGCAGGGACAAGGGTTGCGCGTTTTATGCTTCAAGATCTTTTGTCCCATATATATAAACCATTAGGAAGAACAGATAATACCTTTGCTTCAGTGTTTAGTAGTGCAATTATTGTGGGAGTATGGGGATACTTCTTATATACAGGTGTAACTGATCCATTAGGTGGAATTAATACCCTATGGCCATTATTTGGTATATCCAACCAAATGCTTGCAGCCATTGCTCTCACTGTAGGTACAACAGTATTATTTAAAATGGGGAAATCACGGTATACATGGACGACAATTGTACCATTGAGCTGGCTCATCGTCGTTACAATGAGCGCTGGATGGCAAAAGATCTTCTCTGATAATCCAAAAGTTGGATTTTTAGCTCATGCGAATTTTATTCGTGGTTTTTTGGAGAAGGGACAATTGGCACCTGGAGTAAAGAGTGTTAATGCGATGAATCAGATTATTTTTAATGATCGTCTTGATGCTGCAATAACTGGGCTATTTATGATCATGGTTATTGCCATCTTAGCAGATGCGATTCGCGTATGGTATGGAGTGCTATCAAAAACTAAAGAGTATCCATTACGGGAAAGTGAATATATTCCTTCAAAATTAGGTGAAGAAGGGGTATAAGATGAACTTGCGTTTTCCAGTTCATATAAAATGGAAGAAGATGGTTAGTGCATTTCATACCATTGTAGGTGGTCCGAATTATGCTGCCTATTTAGAACATTTCAAGACCCATCATCCAGACGAGGTTCCATTGACAGAAAAAGAATTTTATGAGCAGCGACTAAAGGATCGTTATGAAGGTGGTAAAATTAATCGATGTTGCTAAAAAAGTAAAAAAACCCACTTCTTATTAACAAGGAGTGGGATTTTTTTGCCATACTTTATATTTAATGAATTTTATCGAATAAAAAATGACATATTTAATGAATTTCATCGAGTAAAAATAAAAAGACGATAATTTTTTTCGGTTATATTTTATTTAGTGAATGAATTTTTTAAATATTTAAAACATATTTATGATTTAGGTAAATATAAGATTATTCTTCTTTTAATTTTTGGACTATCACCTTGTCGATTTTTGTAACAATGTATGCAAACGTTTGTCTTTATAAATAAGTTTATTGACAATGTAAGATAGTTGAGAGAAAAGTATAAATTGTTGCAAAAAAAGATTGCTATATAAAAAAATGGGCGATATAATGAAAATGAAAGCGCAAACGTTTTCATTATAAAATGATTTGAAACTAAAAAAATATAGGGGGGAATCATAAAATGAAAACGAAAAAATTCCTTTTAACAATGCTTTCTCTTTTTCTGTTGCTAAGCACTGTATTGTTTGGGTGTTCTTCATCCAGTACTTCAGAAAGTAAAGGCTCAGAAAAACAAGTTACTCTTGATATTTTCCAGTTCAAGGTAGAATTTAAAGATCAATTTGAACAAGTGGCGAAACAGTACGAAAACCAAAATCCAGGAGTAAAAATTAATATTACGACAGTTGGTGGTGGTGAAGACTACGGTGTAGCACTTAAATCTAAGTTTGCGTCAGGTGAAGAACCAGCGATTTTTAACGTAGGCGGACCACAAGATGTTGCTGATTGGGAAGCCAAGCTAGCTGACTTGTCTGATACAAAAGCTGCAGCACAAGCACTTGAAGGTACACTCGATGGTGTTAAGAAAAACGGTCAAATTTTAGGTTTACCATATAACCAAGAAGGTTATGGACTAATCTATAACAAGAAAATATTTGCAAAAGCAGGTATTAATCCTGAAAACATTAAAACATATTCCGACTTAGAAAATGCAGTGAAAAAGCTAGATGCTAACAAATCGTCTTTAGGTATTGACGCTGTATTTGCTTTCCCGGCAAAAGAAACATGGGTAACTGGACTACATTTATCTAACGTATTTTTGGCTCCTGAATTCAATTCCAATGTTGTTAATGCATTTAATGCAAAGACAGTTGAATTCAAATATGGAAATGCAATGAAAAAATTAGTTGATCTTCAAAATAAGTATTCTGTTCAACCAACAGTAAGTTTAGACTACTCAAAACAAGTTGAAGAGTTATTCTCAACTGGTAAAGTAGCAATGATTCAACAAGGTAACTGGGTATATAATTCAATAGCAGATATTGATCCTGAATTAGCTGAAAAAAATATTGGTCTTTTACCAATACCGGTTGAAGGATTTAAAGAAGATTCGATTCCAGTTGGCGTACCAATGTATTGGGCAGTAAATAAAAATAAAGATCAAAAAGTAGTAGCAGAAGCAAAGAAATTCTTAGATTGGTTATATACTTCTGATGAAGGTAAAGATATTGTTTTGAACAAGTTTAAATTTATTCCAGCATACAAAGGCTATGATTCATCAAAAATTTCAGATCCACTTTCAAAAGAAATTTATAACTATGCACAAAATGGAAAAACAATTGGTTGGGTATTTATGGGTTATCCAACAGGTTGGGGTATGGATAAATTAGGTGTGAACATTCAAAAATATGTAAGTAACAAAATGACTTGGGATCAATTAATTGCAGATTCCAAAAAAGCTTGGGAAGAAGCAAGAAATAAGTAATACCGGTTTTAGCAAAATGGAAACAAGGCAACATTTTTTAGTTGCTTTGTTTCCTTCTATTTCTATGTAGTGCAACTTGATTCATAGGACACTAATTTTGGAGGGTTATTAAATGCGAAAACAATCTTTATGGTACTGGTTATTTTTATTTCCAGTCCTTATCGCGTTAACAGTTGTTGTGATAATCCCGTTTATTTTTGGACTATATTATTCTTTTACCAATTGGAATGGAATTCAAAGTACTGAATTTGTAGGTTTTAATCATTATATAAAACTTTTTCAAGATGGGAAATTCTTGCATTCCATATGGTTTACAACGAAATTTGCGATCGCATCTGTTTTCTTTATTAACTTTTTTGGTCTTATATTAGCATTAATTGTGACGCAAAAATTAAAGACAAGTAAAATTATGCGTACGATTTTTTTTATGCCTAACTTAATCGGAGGGTTAATCTTAGGATTTATTTGGCAATTTATTTTTATTAAAGTATTTGCTGGTATTGGAGATTTACTTCATGTTGAAGGCTTTAGAGGTTGGTTATCAACGACAGAAACAGGCTTCTGGGGACTTGTTATTTTAATGAGCTGGCAAATGGCTGGGTATATTATGGTGATTTACATTGCTTATTTAGAAAACATTCCACAAGAATTATTAGAAGCAGCTGAAATAGATGGAGCAAATAGTTTCCAACGTTTTCGACATATTACGTTCCCACTTGTAGCACCTGCATTTACCGTAAGTATGTTTTTGACACTATCAAATTCATTTAAATTGTATGATCAAAACTTATCTTTAACAGGTGGCGGCCCGTACGACTCCACTCAAATGGTTGCGATGAATATTTTTAAAACAGCATTTGCGGAAAATCAAATGGCATATGCACAATCAAAAGCAGTTATATTTTTCTTAATTGTTACAGTGATCTCCTTAACTCAAGTATATTTTAACAAAAAAAGAGAGGTGGAGATGTAATGGGAAAAGTGCGAAAGTATGTTATTGAAATCATTGGAATTATTTTAGCTCTTATTTGGTTAGCACCGTTTTATTTAATGGTAGTAAACTCTTTTAAAACAAAACGAGAGATTTTTGTCGATACATTACGATTACCAGAAAAATTTACATTTAAGAATTATACTGAAGCATTTGAACGCTTAGATTTTATTCAAACCTTTTTCAATTCTTTATTGATTACAGTTATTAGTGTAGGCATTATTATCGTATTTTCATCAATGGCAGCTTATGCACTTTCTCGACGTAAAAGAAAAATTAGTTCTCTGATCTTCTTTGTTTTCGTTGGAGCAATGCTTATTCCCTTCCAATCTGTAATGATTCCACTAGTGTATATCTTCGGGAAAATGAATATGTTAAATAGAATCGGATTAATCTTTATGTATTTAGGATTTGGATCGAGTCTATCTATATTCCTTTATCACGGGACGCTTAATGGCATTCCGAAAGCGTTAGATGAAGCAGCAACGATTGATGGAGCGAATCGGTTCCAAGTATTTTGGTATGTTATATTCCCAATGCTTAAACCGATAACGGTCACAGTTGCTATATTAAATACAATTTGGATATGGAATGATTACTTATTACCTTCTCTCGTTATTAATAAAGAGGGGATACAAACGATCCCATTGAAGATGTTCTTCTTCTTCGGAGAATATACGAAACAATGGCACTTAGCCCTAGCTGGTTTAACGATTGCAATCATTCCAGTTATTATTAGCTATTTCTTTGCCCAAAAACAAATTATTAAAGGCATTTCCGAAGGTGCAGTTAAATAGATTCAGTATTTAGTAGCTATGTTATCTTTGTTGTTCCTAGGTGATTGTGCTTCTTGAGTGGAAACGGGGATAACGAAAAGGTACTTAATAAATTTAAAGGGAGGATATTTCATGTTAGAAGATACAAGTTTTGCCATTCATCCAGGAAAAGAAAAGATCATTGAAAACACCGATTACCGAGATATTGGCAATTTAGTAGAAAAACGTTTTGAAAATGGGGTGTTAATAGCTCAAAGCGAAGCAGGAGAGTTAAAAGTTCTTTTTTATCGTGATGATATTGTAAGGTTTGTGATGAATCCATTTGGTCAAGCAAGTTTAAAAAGCAGTCCTGCTTTAATTAAAGAACCTGAATCAGTCAATGTTACATTTACGGAAACCGACTATTTGATTGTGCTAGAGTCAAAACGTCTAAAAGTAGAAATCACCAAAGAACCATTAAGAGTGACCATTTTTGATCAAGATGGAAGGCTCATTGTCCGTGAAGGGAAAAAAGGAATGGGTTATAAACCTTCAAAAGAAGTGATCTGTTATAAAGAGATGGGGGAAAAGGATCATTTCTATGGGTTTGGTGAAAAGACCGGTTTCTTAGACAAACGCGGTGAAAAAATGACCATGTGGAATTCCGATGTCTATGCTCCTCATAACCCAGAAACAGATGCCTTGTATCAATCTATTCCCTTCTTTATTACTTTAAGAGATGGGAAAGCCCATGGCATATTTTTCGATAATACCTTTAAATCCACTTTTGATTTTAAAACGGAAGAAGAGTACTATTCCTTTGTGGCAGAAGGGGGACAAATTGATTATTATCTTTTTGCAGGTCCTTCTATGAAAGAGGTGTTAGAACAATATACCGCATTAACAGGGCGAATTCCAATACCACCAAAATGGGCCATTGGCTATCATCAATCCCGTTATAGCTATGAAACAGAGCAAGAAGTAAGGGAAATCGCCAACACCTTCCTAGAAAAGGGAATTCCTCTTGATGTGATTTACTTGGATATTCATTACATGGATGGTTATCGGGTCTTTACCTTTGATCAAAATCGTTTTCCCAATCCGAAAAAACTGGTCGAAGATTTAAAAGAAAAAGGGATTCGCATCGTACCGATCGTAGATCCTGGTGTCAAAGAAGATCCTGAATATGATGTCTATCAAGAAGGGATTAGGGGAGATCACTTCTGTAAATATCTTGAAGGCAATATTTACTTTGGTGATGTATGGCCAGGGAACAGTGCATTTCCCGATTTCACAAGTGAGAAAGTGCGGAAGTGGTGGGGAGAGAAGCATAAATTTTATAGTGATTTAGGCATTGAAGGGATCTGGAATGATATGAACGAACCAGCGGTTTTCAATGAAACGAAAACCATGGATGTGAAAGTGATGCATGAAAACGATGGAGATCCTAAAACACATCGTGAACTTCACAACCTTTATGGTCTGCTGATGGGAAATGCAACGTATAACGGAATGAAGCAACATTTACAAGGGAAAAGACCGTTTTTGCTTACTCGTTCTGGCTATTCAGGAGTACAACGGTATGCAGCAGTTTGGACAGGGGATAATCGCAGCTTCTGGGAACATTTGCAAATGTCTTTGCCTATGGTGATGAATCTTGGTTTATCGGGGATCTCTTTTGCTGGTCCAGATGTAGGTGGATTTGCTCATGATAGCAATGGGGAATTATTAACTCGCTGGACGCAAGTAGGGGCATTTACACCTTATTTCCGTAACCATAGTGCATTAGGATCTGTAAGACAAGAACCATGGTCATTTGGTGAAAAATATGAAAAAGTGATTAAAAAATATATTCAACTACGTTACCAATGGCTTCCTCAGCTTTATACCTTATTTGCGGAAGCACATCAAACGGGAATACCGATTATGCGTCCCCTTGTGATGGAATATCCAAACGATGCAAATACGTACAATTTGTCCGATCAATTTATGATCGGGGATAATGTCATAATTGCGCCGATTATGCAGCCATCTGTCACTCATCGAGTTCTCTATCTACCAGATGGCCGTTGGGTCGATTATTGGACCGGGGAAGTTCTAGAAGGGAATCAACACCACCTCATTCAAGCAGAACTTGATGTATTACCCATTTATGTGAAAGAAGGAACGATGATTGTACTAGGGGGTGTTAAACAAAATACCAATGAAAAAGAGGAGAAACTAACCCTTCATTTATATAAGAGTGAATCATCGACTTATCAATTTACCCTGTATGATGATGATGGATTAAGCTTTGACTATGAAAAAGGAAATTACTTGCGCAAAATCATTCAAGTCACTTGTCAAGGAAAAGAAATTCATTTAGAAATAAAAGATAAGGGTAACTTTCAACCTGATTGGAAAACTCTTGAACTCATCGTTCATCATGGGGAAATGGATATCCGTGTTTATGTAAACGGTAAACATCTACCAGCCATCAAGGCCAATACTGATTTATCAACGTATATCATTGAGCAAAAATAACGATTTCCATTTTGTTTCTGAAAGGGGTGATTGAATTGTCAGTAACCATTAAAGATGTAGCAAAACTTGCCAATGTTGCACCGTCAACCGTTTCAAGAGTCATTGCGGATAGTCCCCGCATTAGTCAAAAAACAAAAGAACGAGTAAGAGAGGCGATGAAACAACTTGGTTATCACCCCAATTTAATCGCTAGAAGCCTTGCTAGCCAATCAACGCGAGCAATTGGTTTAGTTATGCCCAGTTCGACGGATATCTTTTTCCAAAACCCATTTTTTCCAAGTGTGCTTCGCGGAATTAGTGAAGGGGCTCATCAAAAACATTATGCTTTGTATATGACAACGGGAAGAACAGAGGAAGAAATATTTCATGGTATTGTGCAAATGGTGCAAGGTAGCAGAGTAGATGGGGCGATCCTCTTATATTCAAAAATAGAAGATAAAATCTTAGATTATTTAAAGGAAAACCAATTTCCCTTCGTCATTATTGGGAAACCCCATATAGACCAAGAGGAAATCACTCACGTAGACAATGATAATGTCAAAGCGGCGAAAGAGGGGACAAAGTATTTATTATCTTTAGGCCATGAGCGAATAGGTTTTATCGGTGGCAATCCTAATTTAATGGTAACCATTGAACGAATGCAAGGTTACAAAAGAGCCCTTGAAGAGGCAGGATTAACAGTCAAACAAGAATATATCTTTCATGAGCAATTTTTAATCGAAGGGGGACAAGTGGCCGTTGAAAAGTTGATGTCATTAAAAGAACCTCCTACCGCTTTGCTGGTGGCAGATGATCTTATGTCTTTAGGAGTAATCAACAAACTAGATACCATGGGAATTGAAGTACCCAATGATATTTCCATTGTGAGTTTCAATAATGTGCTTTTAGCCCAAGTCTCAAACCCACCTCTGACATCGATTGATATCAATATTTTTGATTTAGGATTTGAAGCGGCAAAAAATCTTATTTTAAAAATTGAAAATCCCAAAGAACCAGTTAAACGAATTATTATTCCTCATGAGTTGGTAATTCGAGACTCTTGTGCACCTTTTAAATCGAATGATGCATAAAAATGGATTCTATTCCTCATAATAAAAATAAAAAACAATGGAGGAATAGGTATGTTTGATTTAATTCCTTTTCGTCGAGGAACAAATGATATTTTTACCTACTTTAATGAGTTAGAAAAAAATTTTTTAGAGAACTTTAATTTTGCTTTCCCTAATTTTAGAACAGATATTGTTGACAAAGGGGACCGTTATGTATTAGAAGCCGAACTACCTGGCTTTAATAAAGAAGATATCAATATTGAAGTGGATAATAATCGTTTAACTATCCATGCGAAACATGAGGCTAGAGCTGAGGAAAATAAAGAGAACTATATTCGAAAAGAAAGACGCTTTGGTTCATTTACGAGAAGCTTTGATGTATCTAATATTAAAACGGATGAGATTAAAGCGGAGTATAAAAATGGTGTATTAATTCTTGATTTACCCAAAAAAGATCCAAATCAGTTTCATAGAAGGATCAATATACAATAAAGAAAATGACCTTGAATTTCAAGGTCATTTTCTTTTAGAAATAAAAAAATATAAATTTCCTTCTTCCCTTTATTGCTGAAATGCGTTAATATAAATGTCATACAAAACTCATACAAATCATAATATTAAAAAACAACAAAGGGGGAAAAAGTATGGGTAAACGTGAGGAATGGGGAAGTCGTGCTGGTTTTCTTCTCGCAGCAATTGGCTCTGCAGTTGGTTTAGGCAATATCTGGAGATTTCCCTACGTAGCATATGAAAATGGTGGGGGTGCCTTTTTAATTCCATATTTTTTTGCCTTATTAACTGCGGGTATTCCCATTTTAATCTTAGAGTTTGGAGTAGGGCATAAATTTAAGGGTTCTGCACCATTAGCGTTTAGAAGAATAATGAAACAAGCAGAATGGCTCGGTTGGTGGCAAGTCTTCATATCCTTTATTATCATGATGTATTATGTAGTGATTATTACTTGGAGCGCAAACTATATTTGGTTTTCAGTAGGCTTAAAATGGGGTAAAGATACTAATCGATTTTTATTTTCTGAATATTTAAATATATCTGATGGCGTATGGAGTTTTGGAGGAATTCAGTGGCATATTTTCTTTACTTTAGTTGCAGTATGGACAATCATCTTTTTTATCTTATATCGAGGTGTAAAATCAGGTATTGAAAAAGCATCAAAAATCTTAATGCCATTATTGTTCATCATTATGCTTTTTTTCACGATTCGCGGGTTATTATTACCAGGAGCAGTAAAAGGATTAAATGTTTTGTTAACCCCAGATTTTAGTAAAATCTTTGATGCAGATACTTGGATTGCTGCATATGGCCAGATTTTTTTTAGTTTGAGTGTTGCGTTTGCGATTATGATTACGTATTCCAGTTACCTACCTGAGAAAGCAGAAATTAATAATAGTGCATTTATTACAGGTTTTGCCAATAGCGGTTTTGAGTTTTTGGCTGCAATAGGGGTTTTTAGTGTCATTGGTTTTATGTCCCAAACCACAGGGACACCGATAGATAAAGTAGTAGGGCAAGGTGTAGGGCTTGCATTTGTTGTGTTTCCCCAGATTATTAACCAGTTACCTGCCATGAATAGTTTGATTGGCGTTCTTTTCTTTACCGCCCTTTTTATTGCAGGATTAACTTCCGCGGTTTCTATTTTAGAGGTTGTCATTGCTGCGATTATGGATAAGTTTGCATTAGGGCGTAAACAAGCTGTGATCTATTCTTCCTTGCTTGGTTTTGCTGGAAGCATCATCTATACTTCAGGGGGCGGTTTATACTATTTAGACATCGTTGATCATTTTATTAACGCTTTTGGCATTGTGTTAGCTGGAATTGTTGAAGTCTTATTACTTGGATGGTTTTTTAAACTTCGTACCATTCGAGAGCATAATAATTTACTTTCCGATTTCCCAATTGGAAAATGGTGGGAAGTAACTATCCGCTTCATAACGCCCTTATTATTAGGAATTATGACAATACTTAATTTTTATAAAGAATTTACGAAGTTATATGGGGATTATCCTCTAAATAGCTTGCTTCTCTTTGGTTGGGGAATTGCAATATCCGCCATCGTTCTTGGTTTGATTTTTAAAGCTTTTCCTGGTTATCAGAAGGAGGAGTACTAATGAATACGAGTGCCATCATTATGTTTATCTTCGGGGCTACCCTTTTATGGGGTGGATTAGCCGTTTCTTTAGCTATTGCCTTTAAAAAATCGAAAACAGCAACAACATCGGTAAATTCAAATGCATCTTCCAAGCAAACAGCATGAAAATCAGTGCATAAAAAATAGGTTTGTATATTCCTAAAAGTCGCTCGCTGCTTATGGAATATACAAACCCACATCTTCATATCACTGGCTTGTATGATTCTATAAGATCTGCGTTAGAATATACAAGCCATTTTTATTTTTTTGTTTTCATTTTTCGTTCCCAAGCCCTTAGATAAGGAGTAGGGTCAAAAGCCCATTCTGTGCGTCCATTATATTTGTACATGCCAAAGTGAAGATGAGGAGGAAACTTTCCTTGAGTTCCTTTTGGTCCATAACCAGAACTCCCCACATAACCGATGATATCCCCTGGTTTGACAATATCTCCTTCTTTGAGACCTTTTTTAAAACCTGTTAAATGGGCGTAGTAATAATAGATATTGTTGACGTCACGTATCCCTACACGCCAGCCCCCGTATTTATTCCATCCAAGTATTTCCACATAACCATAAGATACACTTCTTACGGGAGTTCCATAGGAAGCAAAGATATCTGTGCCTTCATGTATCCTTAGACCTCCCCAACCTCGTCGATCCCCCCAGGTACTTCGATAGGAGTAATTATTCCATTTTGGTATAGGGAAAACTCGATCCGTTACGTCTAAGGTATTGAAATGTCGATAAATCTTGGCAATTTCTATAATAATCTTGGCGGTCTGTTCACTATGGTAATATTGGGTTAACCATAATTTTAATTGTTCTTCCGTAGTCCCGAAACGAGATAACAGAGTTAGAAAGGTTACGAGTGCATCAACATCATTATCCCGATCGGCCTTGCCATCTCCATTTCCGTCTACGCCAATGCCGTGAAAGAAACGAATGGTTCCAGGGTTTTGATCATCAGGATTGGGGTTTAAAAATCCAGCCCATTGGCTTTTACCAAAATAGATAGAGATAAGACCCTTTTTAATAGGTAAATCCTGGCGAACAGGCTGGATATTTTTTTCGTATTGGTTAATCGCTGCAATATAATACCAGGGAATCTGATAAAGATTTTCCATATTTTTAAATAGACGCATTCGTTCTTGATTCTGATTTGCTTCTGTTTCTTTTGCATCGATTCGTGGAATTGGTAGAATTAGACTCATGGTTATCAATATTAGAAATAGTTTTGTGTAAAACCGTTTAGCCATCTTCATCTCTCCAAAATAAAACATTGTTACCGATTCCTTATGTAGTTTAAGAAGATGTTCTCTTTTCTATGTATGGTGGAAAATGGTAATATGGTTTTGAGATGAAGAATAGGGGAAAGGTGAGAACGTGAAAAATCATTCTTCTGAACATATTGATGACCAGATGATCAAAATCGAGGTTACAATCGATGATATGAATCCTGAGTTTTATGGTTATATTATGGAGGGATTATTCGCTTTAGGGGTAAATGATGTATATATTCAACCAGTTATCATGAAGAAGAACCGCCCTGGACAAGTTCTAAATGTCCTTTGTTCGAATAAAATGCGGGAAAAGGTAATCGATTTTCTATTTCAAGAAACAACGACACTAGGTATCCGATACACGCCATATACGGTTTATCGCTTGGAAAGAGAATTTATCAAGGTGGAAACGAAGTGGGGAGAATGCACGGTAAAAATCGGAAAACGTCAAGGAAAAGTAGTTCAAGTCGCTCCTGAATATGAGAAATGTGTGGCCTTAGCAAAAGAAAACCAAGTTCCTTTAAAATGGGTTTATGATCAGGCAAAGGAAAAAGGATATCAGTGGGTAAAAGAACAACAACAGCTACTCGATTAATCTCTAAAATGCCAAAGGTCTGTAGTTAGCAAAAGCGACGACTTTTGGAAAACTACAGACCTTTATAAATCCATCTGTTACTTTTATGGTGATGTCAATGGATTATGATGATCATGTTGATGGTTATGGTGATGGTGCTCATGTTCGTGTTGGATCGAAAATTGAGGTTCTGTTAAATATAGTTCATTGATTGTACCAATGACTGCTCGAAGGACATTGGGCCGATCATCAAAATCTTTTGCTCCTGCACCATAGCCAATGGTTTGTACAATCATAGATGGATAACCGTGAAAGTCAGTTCCCAATGCCGCAACAATCCCAGCACCTGTTGGTGTTGTCATTTCAAAAGGAACTTGTGATGAGCGAATAGGAATTCCTTTTAGAATCTCCAATGTCGCTGGTGTGGGTATTGGATAGATGCCATGGTCAATTTTAATTTGTCCAATGCCAAGGGGAATAGGAGAGGTATAAATTTGCTCAATCTCTAAATCCTCTATTGCAAGACTTACGCCAATAATATCGACAATGGAATCGATTGAACCTACTTCATGAAAGTGAACTTGGTCTAGAGGAACATTATGAACTTTTGCTTCAGCAAGACCAATGGTTTCAAAAATTTTTTTTGCCCTTAATTTCACTCTTTCAGAAAGTTCAGACTGATCTATCATTTGGATAATATCAACAAAATGACGATGATGTACGATTTTTGTACTTGGTTCAACAAGCACATCCAATTTAAGTCCTGTCACTCCTTTTTTTACAACCTTCCTGTATTCAATTTTAAATGGTTCAATGGGTAGTTTTCTTAATTCGTTTTCAATATAGTTACGGTTAGCTCCTGCATCAATCAATGCAGCTAATGTCATATCCCCGCTAATTCCAGAAAAACAATCAAAATATACTATTTTCATTGGTCTTATTCTCCTTTGTGATTAGGATCCATCACTTTATTGATTAATCCTGCTTGATAACCAGCACCAAAACCATTATCAATATTGACAACGGAAATTCCATTTGAACAAGAATTTAACATTCCAAGTAAAGCAGATAGACCCCCAAAGTTTGCCCCGTATCCAACACTTGTTGGTACGGCAATCACTGGTTTTGCAACCAAACCTGCAACGACACTTGGTAAAGCTCCCTCCATCCCGGCAACAACGACAATCACGTTTGCGTTCCGAATTAAATCGATCTGATCAAAAAGTCGGTGTATGCCTGCAACACCCACATCACAAATCAATTCCACTTTGTTTCCCATCGCTCTTACTGTAACAGCAGCCTCTTCTGCAACAGGAAGGTCGGATGTACCAGCACATACAATAGCAATATATCCAGGATGTTCGGGTTGCAAACCTTTTTTCCAAAGAATCGTTCTTGCCCTTTTGTTATATTCTGCAGAAGGGAATTTAGAAAGAACGGCTTTGCCTATCTCTTCTGTCACTCTAGTTGCAAGAACAACATTATGATGGGTGACTAAACGTTCAAAAATCATCACTACTTGTTCTGCGGTTTTGCCTTCGCCATAAATCACTTCAGGAAACCCCACACGTTTTGCTCGATGAAGATCAGGTCTAGCAAAACCTAATTCTTCATAGGATTTCAGTTTTTGAGAAGCTTCTTCAACCGATAAGGTTCCTTGTTGAACTTCTTGTAGTATTCTTGTTAAAAGATTTTTTGTATTCATATACTTTCGCTTTACTCCTTAATCCCTATGAGTTGTCGATTCAGGCTTCCGGTACGGTATCCTTCTAAATCAAGGGTAACATATTGAAATCCAAGTGCTTTTAGTTTTTCTACAATGGTTTGGTAGTTGGCAAGAATACGTGGAAAATCTTCAGGTAGCACTTCAATCCGAGCAACCACTCCATGATGACGAACTCGAAATTGTTTTAGTCCAAGTTCAAAGAGGAATTGTTCAGCATGATCAATTTGCTGTAATTTTTCACGTGTAATCCTTTCGTTATACGGTATCCGTGAAGCTAAACAGGAAAAAGAGGGTTTATCCCAAGTTGGCAGATCATGTGCTTTTGATCGTTCACGTATCTCTTTTTTACTAAATCCTATTTCTTTTAAAGGACTGCGAATGCCAAGAGTGTATAGAGCCTTTAGGCCTGGACGGTAGTCTTGCATATCATCAAGATTGGAACCATCAATAATCGTCTCGATGTTTAAATTTTTCGCAATTTGCATAAGATGGGTAAAGAGATGAGTTTTGCAAAAAAAGCAGCGATCTGCAGGATTGGCTGAAATATTTTCATTTGATAAGGCATCCAGATAAACCTGCTTATGAGGAATGCCGATTTTTTTTGCTAATACATAAGCTTCCTCAACTTCTCTTTTTGGTATAAATTCGTTTTCAATGGTAACAGCAATCGCATTTTCTCCTAAAGCGATGTAAGCCATTTTGGCAAGATAGGTACTGTCCACACCTCCAGAAAGGGCGATCAGAACACGTTTCATTTGTTTTAATTGATGAATAAGCTGTTGTTCTTTTTCAATAAGATTCACGACGACCCTCCTTTCAATGTTACGAACTTCTAACATTTAATTTCTAACTTCTAGTATAACGATACATTTGGTTTCTTCCAATCTTTTTAAACTTTGAAAGAGTTTGATAAATATAAATCGTAATCATTCCGATTTACAAAAACAAAAAAATCAATATAATAATCTATATAAATAAGAATGGTTACGATTTAGAAAGGGTGTGGGTAAATGAAAAAACAAGGTCTTCTTTCATGGATACTTATTTTAACCCTGATTGTATCTGCAGGTTGTGGGGTATATAGTGATTCTCAAAAGCAAAAGAACGTGAATAAAGTACAAGTGTTTACCAGCTTTTACGTTTTAGCCGATTTCGCTAAGAAAATTGGTGGGGATTATGTTGAAGTGACGAATATGATTCCCCCTGGAACAGAACCTCATGATTTTGAACCAACACCAAAACAAATCGCCAAACTGCAAGAAGCAGATCTATTTGTTTATAATGGAACAGGGTTTGATGAGTGGGTAAAAAAAGTGATTGAGAATAATAATGGGAAAATGGAAGTTGTCAATACCACCGAGGGGATTTCCCTATTGACACTTAACGAAGAAGAAAGTCACAACCATACAGAAGGAGATTTCCACAAAGGTGGGATTGATCCCCATGTATGGTTAAACCCGATGAATGCAATGATTCAAGCAGAAAAAATAAAAGATGGACTTATAAAAGTGGATCCAAGTCATCAAGAAGTTTACACCAAGAACTACGAAAAATTGAAACAATCTTTTATCGAATTGGATCAAACCTATCAAAATGAGCTAAAGAAAGCGAAGACAAGGGAGATCTTTGTCTCTCATGCTGCTTTTGGGTATTTAGCTGATCGCTATCAATTAAAACAAGTTGCAATTGCAGGATTAACCCCATCAGATGAACCAAGTCCCAAGGAACTGGCTGAGATTGTCAATGAAGCGAAAAAAATGAAAATTAAATATATTCTTTTTGAACCATTATTAGAATCCAAATATGCAACAACGATTATGAATGAAATTGGCGCCAAAGCTTTAACTTTAAATCCAATCGAAAGTTTGACAAAAGAGGAGATTGAAAAAGGGGAAGACTATTTTTCGATCATGAAGAACAACTTAGAAGTATTAAAGACAGCTTTAGGAGTGAAATAAATGGGCAAACCACTCATTGAAATTCAAAACCTTTCCTTTCAGTATGGTACCAATCAAGTTCTAAAGCATGTCAATCTCGTCGTTGAAGAAGGGGAATTTCTTGGGTTAGTAGGTCCTAATGGATCGGGAAAATCAACTTTGCTTAAAATCATTCTTGGTTTACTTGAACCTACAGTAGGAGAAATAAAACTATTTGGCCAACCCATTGAACGGTTTCGGGATTGGAAAAAAATCGGGTATGTTTCGCAAAAAGCAAATAGCTTTAATCGAGGATTTCCAGCTACAGTTGAAGAGGTGGTAGAGACAGGTTTGTATGGATCCATTGGACTTTTCCGTAGAATTCATAAGTCTCATCGAGAAAAAGTAAAGGAAACTCTAAGATTAGTAGGATTAGAGGAGTTTTCAAAGCGAAATATTTCCAAACTATCTGGTGGGCAACAGCAAAGAGTTTTTATTGCTCGGGCAATTGTAAGTCAACCGCAACTTTTAATCCTGGATGAGCCTACTGTTGGGGTAGATACAGAATCTGTTCATCAATTTTATCAATTAATGGGGAAATTAAATCATGATCTTGGCATGACCTTGATTTTGGTTTCCCATGATATTGGTATGGTTACGGAAAAAGTAACGAAACTGGTTTGTTTGAATAAACAACTTTTTTTCCATGGGACGCCAAAAGAATTCGCACAACAACAAAGGGTATTAGAAAAAACATATGGTTCGGAAATGAGTTTGATTACCCATCATCACCATCTGGAGGAATCATAAGGATGTTTGAGATGTTACAATATGATTTTATGCAAAGAGCGCTTTTAGCAGGGATAATGATTTCGATTATTAGTCCAACGATTGGGGTATTTATTGTTTTACGAAGACTTTCGTTAATCGGGGATACATTATCCCATGTTACATTAGCAGGGGTAGCTGCTGGGATTTTAGGTGGGATTTATCCAGTATTTTCAGGAATGATTTTTGCCGTTTTAGCGGCTCTTGGGATTGAGAAATTACGAAAACTTTACCGATCCTATGAAGAATTAGCGATTCCCATTATGTTATCAGCAGGGATTGGTCTTGCTGTGGTATTCATTAGCTTAGCAAATGGGTTTAATGTAGACTTATTTAGTTATTTATTTGGTAGTGTGATGGCTGTCTCAAGACAGGACCTTTTAACAATCTTTGCCGTTGGAATGATTATCCTCATCCTTATTTATCTTTTCTTTAAAGAATTATTTTATTTATCGTTTGATGAGGAGGCTGCTCGTTTAAGCGGAATACCTCATCGGTTTATTAATACTTTATTTATCGTTTTAGTTGCCCTTACCATTTCATTATCGATGAGAATTGTAGGGATACTCTTAGTTTCTTCGCTTATGACAATCCCTGTTGCAGCAAGTTTACAGATTGCAAATAGTTTTAAAGAAGCGTATGCTTATGCCATTCTCTTTTCATTATTATCTGTCATCTTCGGGATGACGTTATCTTATTTGTTTGATTTAGCAACAGGGGGAACGATTGTATTAACAAGTGTGGTGATTTTACTCCTTGTGATTTTAGGCAAGAGACTTATTATAGGCAAACATGCTTAATATTGAATCGTCTGAATGAAATGATAGAGGATAAAAGCAGTCATTCCCCAAATGACCTTATCTTCATAGTAGTAAAAGAGTTCGGGGATTTTCCCTTTTCGCCATGGGTAGTTTTTTCCTTTGGGGATATGGTGAAAAGGGAAGTTTTCTTCTGGTTGTATTTGTACATTGAGATAATAAATCTCTGGTTTATTTTTAAGAAAGAAATCAAGAGGTATTGTAAAAACAGATTCTACTTCGTCTTGATTTAGGGATAGAGTAAAAGGAGATTGAATCGTTGCAACAAAGGGATAGATAATCGTTCGTCCAGACGGAACATAAGTATCGAGTTCGGCTAAAATCTGAATTTTTTCTTTATCAATCCCAAGTTCTTCAACGGTTTCCCGAATCGCAGCATCCTGATATTGTAAATCAGTTGATTCAATTTTACCACCTGGAAAGCTGATTTCACCAGGTTGACGTCTTAATTTTTTTGAACGAATTTCAAAGAGAATAGAGGTTGCTCCTGCGTTTTTTTCAATGAGGGGAATCAGCACTGCATATTTTGACATCGATTCAATCCCCATAATCTTGATCTTTCGATTTTTTAATCTCGTCTTGATCTGATCGATCATCTTTTTTCCTCCCTTCTTTCTATATCATATACCGTTTTGAGGAGGAAATTTGGTAGAAGTTTAGTTTTTGGCTAATTGTTCTTGCAGTTTTTGAATGAGTTCTTTTGAAAGTTCTGTTTCCGCTTGATAATTTGGATGGTTCACTTTTAATCGGACTTGTTCGCTGTTTAAAAATTGTTCTTTTTGCTCATTAGTGAAAGGAAAATGGAGGTAATGAACCGATTGGGTGTACTTCTCATCTTTCTCTTCTTCTGAATCTGGTTCATAGGAGGTAACTACCGTGTCATCAAAAAGCAGTTGAACATGGTTTTCAATTCCTACGATCGTTTTATTAAAGGCGCGCAATTCTTCTTGGACGGGAATTTCAATGAAAAGGGTCATACTTAATTCATTTTTTTCAGGGAGAAGGTCATTATATACTTCTAACATTTCATTAATGTAAGTATCATTGGTAATTTGTTCAGCTCGAATCATTTCTTGGATTTGATAGAAAACGGTTAATTTTGTTTCAAATAATCCTGACATTTTGTCACTGATGTTTACACGCAATACTTTTTTCTCTTGGATCACTTCTTTTAAAAATTTTTCGTGAAGTTTTTGGTATTCTTGATAAGGAATTAAATCGGCTTTTGTTAATTTCATAAACCATTCACACCTTTCCTTTTTATGTTTATCATACACGAAATTGAAAGAATGGACTAGGCTGTAAACCTAGTCCTTTTTTCATCGAAATTTGTAGTTCATGAAAAAAGATTAATCATTTAAACGCTCTAAAATTTTCTTAAATGTATTCGCATGAGCTTTTTCGGATTTTGCCATTACTTCAAACCACTCAGCGATATCATCATAACCTTCTTCACGTGCAACTTTTGCAAAACCAGGATACATTTCACTAAATTCGTATTCTTCACCAGCAATAGCAGATTTTAAATTATCTTCTGTATTACCAACTGGTAAATCAGTAACTGGGTCTGCGCCCCCATGTTTTAAAATCATATCAAAGTGACCAAAAGCGTGAGAAGTTTCCCCGTCTGCAATGCGTTGGAATGAAGAAGAAACATCAGCTAGACCTTCAATATCTGCTTTTTTTGCAAAGTATAAATAACGACGGTTTGCTTGTGATTCACCTGCAAATGCGGTTTTTAAATTTTGAAATGTTTTACTGTTTTTAAATTCCATACCCATTACCCCTTTTTTTATAGTTTTATATTTACAAAGTTATTTTAATCATAATTGGTATCTCTTGTCAATGTTCAAACTACATTAAAAAATAGATGAAAGCAAAGGGATAGTTGTGCTAAAATAATCAAAAAAGCTTTCATAGGAGTCGATATGTTCTATGATACACATGTTTGGAAATACGTATGAATTAGTCGTAAATCATAAAAATGGCTGGAATCCAGAATCCTTTCGTGAGAGATATAGCGAAATTCTTGATAAATATGATTATATTGTAGGAGATTGGGGATTTAATCAATTAAGATTAAAAGGATTTTATTCTGAAAAGCGGCCAAAAGTTTCTCGTGAGATGAAAATCGATTCGTTAGATGAATATCTATATGAATATTGTAATTTTGGTTGCGCTTACTTTGTCATCAAAAAAGTAAATTCACATGAAGGAAATCAAGGGAATCGCAGGAAATGAGCCGAAAAAACGGCTCATTTTTCTATATTCTCATCTGGGTTATCATGAGTGGGATGAGCGTTTGGATCTTGTCTTTTAATTCCTTCATGAAATTGTTTATTTTCATAAGTAAAGGCGGAGGTTGCCCGTTGACTTTCTAAATAGGGAGTATCTTTTGTCAAGGAATGGTTAATGGGAGAGCCATATGGTCCCTCTGGGAACTCTTCAGGAACTAAATTATCCCTTTGCGATTCGACTGTTCCCACATCAGAAAATTTTCGAGTGCGTTTTAGAATATTATTTTCTAATTTCACACCATCGTTTTTGGATTGATCCATATTTTCATTTTTCACCTCTTTTTTTAAACTTTTCGGAAGTTTTCACCCAAAAAAAGTTTCCTTTCTTAGAATCTGTTTCAGGAGCTTTTTTCATACTTTGGTATCGAAAATTGGTGGAGTGATTCTCAGCCTTGTTGGGATCATTGCCTTAACAAAAAAACGCTCTTAAAAAAGGGCGTTTTCATATGACTTGGATAAGATATTGATATAACTCTTTTGCTTCTTTTTCATTTAAATGAAATGTCTCTTTTAAAAAGCCGGGTTCTTCTAAATCATCTTGTCCAATGATTGCCGTTATTCCTGATTGTATATTGATGACGAGTTGTTTGCCGAAAAAACGTTCGGTTTGAATGATCGCTAGATCAAAACGAGTGTTTGATTCGCCGATAAAACTAATATATTTAATCCTGGATGTTTCTTCATCTTCAAAAAGGGTAATTATATTGTTCATAAGGAATCATCATTCTCCTTCTGTTATACATTCTTCAAATAAAGATTCCTTTGCTATATATTGTTATTATTATACATCAACTTTTCGGCAATATAAACAGTGGAGGGTTTTTTATGATTCTTGAGCAAATTCAACCTTTCATCAAAGAAACAAAAGAAAACGGATTTATTCTCGATATTTGGCAGACGATGTTGAAACAATGGCGAGTTTCAAAAAATATCCCAATAAAGGATCAAGCTGATCTTGAACAATTTATAAGCAAGATGATGGAAATTGAACGAGCTTGTGTGGAAGAAGGAGACGGGCGCCCAATCGTTTTTATGAAAAAAGATTTGCAAGAGTGTCATGTGATAATTGAGAAAAATAATGGAGAAAAGCGTAGATATGTTCTCCATCCATATGGTTACAACATGCAATGGGAAATTTTTAAAGTTGAAAAAGAATTATAGAAACTTTGCCATAAAGACCCAATCAATTCCATGAATGTCGTTTTTCAAAATTCCTTCTTCTTGGTATCCATGCTTGGCAAAGAAATTGGCTGCACGACTATTCTTATATGCTTTTAATCCAAGTTTGTGACATTGTTTTTCTTTGGCGATCGTTTCAAATTGTTTAAGTAAAGGCTGGCCAACGAAGCCTTTTCCACGATACTCTTCTTTGACTAACAATGTACTTAAATAACCAACCCCGCCAATGATACGAAATTGTGCGATGCCGACGATCTCGCCGCCAATTCTTGCAGTTAAAATGTGTTCTTCCATTTTCCAATTGGATTGATCCCGAAACCCAAATACTTCCTCATTTGCTGAAGGCCATTCGTTTAGATAAAAGTCTTTCATTTCTGGTTGAAACCCTTTTTCATGAATGAGTTTTAAATCTTCCATTTCTATCCCCCTAAAACTTTTTTTATATCATCAACCCACTCTTTTATTCTAGCAAAAAAGAGAAAAATAAAGGGGGGAAAATGTAAAAGAGATTTTTGTGCTATAATTACTTACGTGAAAACGGATACTAAATTGAGAGTAAAGAATTTAAAGAGGTGTATGACATGTATAATGTAAATACGAAAAGGATAGACAAAATCTTAGATTATATGAAGAATGTTTTAGAGATCGTTAAACCTTTAACGATTTTGAGTTTTGAGGAATTTATCCAAGATAGTATTGTCGTTTTAGCTGCTGAACGGGCAGTACATATTGCAATTGAATCTATTGTCGATGTAGGAAATTATTTAATCGATGGATTTATCATGCGCGATCCAGGAAGTTATACCGATATTATCGAAATATTACGAGATGAGAGAGTACTACCTGATCAAGATGCAGAAATACTTAAAGAGTTTGTCGCTTATCGGAAGCTTCTTGTTCATGATTATACAGAGAATGATCCTGAATTGTTGTATAAGCAGTTAACGAACTCTTTTTCAACAGTTTATCATTTTGAACAACATGTACGTTCGTATCTGAAACAAGAGTTATGAATTTGGAAAGATGTGTTTTTAAACTTTTATATTTAGTTAATTTACTTATAAAGCAAAATCGGTTACAATTATAGCGCTGAACTTAGATAGAAGGGCGGGTGAGAATTTGTCGAAAGAGCACTTATCAACAAAAGAAGAAATCCTAGTTATGTTAAAAACGAACGGTTCTTTAACCGTAAGTGAAATTGCAAAGGAATTGGGAATTACGGAGATGGGGGTTAGACGCCATCTAAATACGTTAGAACGAGATGGAATGATTAAATCTGCATTAGTGCGCCAATCGATGGGGAGGCCGACACACATCTATTCATTAACAGATAGAGCGGAAGACCAATTTCCCAAGGCTTATCGACAATTGGCTTTAGATCTTTTGGATGTGGTTGTTTACTTAGATGGTAAAGAGAAAGTAAAAGAAATTTTTGATCGGCGAGAAGAAATGTTAAGAGCAAGATATCTTCCGTTGCTTACAGGGGAGACTTTAGAAGAAAAAGTACATTCTTTATTAGATATTCAAAATGATAAGGGATATATGGCAGAATTAGAAAGCAATGAAGAAGGATTTCTCATCAAAGAACTGAATTGTCCGATCGCAGAGATCGCCAAAAAAAATCTTGAGGCTTGTGAAGGGGAAAGAAAGTTATTTGAAAATCTGTTAGGTGTTCATGTAGAAAATCTACAGTGTATGGGGCGTGGAGATCGGGTCTGCTCATATCTGATTCACAAAAAGCAAAAAGATTAAATCAAGGTAGGGTATTCCCTACCTTTTCATTTGAAATGGCTTGTATGTTCTTACGCTATTCCTAACCTTATTATGTTATTTGTTTTTCTTACCTTGTTTTGCTATGGGCAATTCGACTTGAAGCTGCGGCTGCAATCGCCCCAACAATATCATCTAAGAAGGTATTCACCGTACCTCCCTCATGGGAGTTCAATCTTTCTAAGATACCTGGTTTCATTCTATCAATATATCCATAGTTCGTAAAACCAATGCTTCCGTAAACATTGATGATCGATAAAGCAATGATTTCATCAATCCCATACAGACCTTCATCTTGAAAAATGATTTCTTGCAGTGGGGAATCTAGTAATTTTTTTTCTGCCAGTCGATCTAATTCAATACCTGTAATCACCGCATTCTGAACTTCACGTTTTTCCAGTACTTTATTTACATTGGTTTCACATTCTTCCATTGTAATATTTGGAAAGTATTTCGATTGAAGAAAATAGACAAGCTCAGCAATATCACGAATGGTTACATTTCTTTCAGCTAATAATTTCAATGTATGTTGATGAAGTAATTCATCAGAGATCCGAACAAAGTGTTCTTTCATCGTTTCTATTCCTCCTTCAAAGAAGTCAGTTTTTTATATTATTCCACACTTTCAAGTTTTTCTGACATTGTATTATGATTCTCTAGTTTGTATACTGGATCAAAAAAGCTTAAATAGGTGATGAAATGGAACAAAGAAAAGTTGCATTGATCACAGGCGGTTCAAAAGGTTTAGGGAAAAGCAGCGCTTTACATCTTGCAGAAGATGGCTTTGATATTATCATTAATTATCACCAAGATCAAGAAGCGGCAATACAAGTGGTCAAACAAATTGAGCAAATTGGACAGCAAGCATTCGCTATTCAAGGGGATGTAACACAGTATGGCGATATGAAGAAAATGTTTGAACAAATTGAGCAAACCTACGGACGAATTGATGTTTTTGTTCATAGTGTCGGGCCATTTATCCGCAAGCGTAAGACATTTTATGAAATGGAGATGTCTGAGGTCTTAACAATGATAAATGGGAATCTTTTAAGTGCGATGATCACCACCAAATTTGTTTTACCACTGATGAGAAAACAGCGCTTTGGTAGAATCATCTATTTTGGGTTCCATCGAGCAGTTGAAGCTCCCGCTTGGCCAGATCGATCTGCCTATGCTGCTGCAAAGGTTGGATTAGTCTCTTTTTGTAAAACATTAGCTGTTGAAGAAGCACCATTTGGAATTACTGTAAATATGATATGCCCAAGCGACATTATTGGTGAGAATAAAGAAAAGCAGATTGATGAAGTTTTAGGGATGAAAGATAAAGAATCTTTACGAGAAAGACCGGGAACAGGGGAAGATGTAGCACGAGTCGTTTTATTTTTAACCAAAGAAAAATCAGATTTTATCACTGGAAGTTGCATCAGTGTCAGTGGTGGACTTGATATTATTCATCCCATTTCTAAACAATTTCAAAACATTCAATACAATAAAGAGAAATGATTGAAACAAATGAGGGGGAGAGAAAATGGATAAAGCAAAAATTTTTATCACAAGAAAAATACCAGAAGAAGCGATTCAATTGTTAGAGAACGATTTTGTCGTCAAAATTTGGGAAGAAGACCGTCCAGTTCCAAGAGAAGTTCTCCTTGATGAAGTTAAAGATATCGATGGCTTATATGTGATGGTCTCCGAAAAAATCGATCAAGAAGTTTTAGATCATGCTTCTAATCTCAAGGCTGTATCCATTATGGCGGTCGGGTATGATAATATTGATGTTTCCTGCTTGACAAAAAGGGGAATTATCTTAACTCATACCCCAGGTGTATTAAGTGACACGACTGCTGATTTAACCTTTGCCTTATTAATGGCAACAGCAAGAAGAATCACCGAAGCAAACCGATATTTACTTGCAGGGAAATGGACGAGCTGGAGTCCAATGCTGATGGCAGGACAAGATGTTTATGGTGCAACTATAGGAATTATTGGAATGGGTCGAATTGGTGAGGCTTTAGCCAAAAGAGCGACAGGTTTTGATATGAAGATCCTTTATCATAATCGGAATCGCAGACCTGAAGTTGAAGAGCGTCTCGGTGCAGAATATCGTTCTTTTGATGACTTATTAAAAGAATCAGATTTTGTGGTATTGCTTACCCCCTTAACTCCTGAGACAAGGAATTTAATCGGAGAACGGGAATTAGACTTAATGAAGCCAACAAGTATCTTGATAAATGCATCAAGGGGAGCAACCGTCGATGAAGAAGCTCTGTATCAGGCACTCCTAAATAAGAAAATCTGGGCGGCAGGACTTGATGTGTTTCAACAAGAGCCTATCCCCAAAGACCATCCCTTATTACAATTAGATAATGTAGTGGCGTTACCTCATATTGGCAGTGCAAGTATTGCAACAAGGAAGAAAATGGCGATGATGGCTGCAGAAGGGTTAAGGGACGCATTATTAGGAAACCGCCCAAAGCATATGGTTAATCCAGAGGTATTATTTCAGTTATAATAGGATAAAGATAAAAGAAACTTTAGGCATCTAAATCAGTTAGGTGCTTTTTTCTTTATCTGCAGTTTCCCAAGTAAGATCTATATATTGTATCATGTGCATGGAAAGAACACTAGGGAGTTAATACTAAACTTAGAAAAACTTCACTTCTTTTCATTCTTAGAAAATTATTATACGTTTAAATTAAAGATTTGCTAAAATGAGGGATTTTTATGCGAAAAACAGAAGAAGGAAAACTTGAAGTTCTTGTTTATGGAACAGGAATCATTTGTGCAAGTTGTATCAATGCTCCTTCAAGTGAAGAGACGGCCTCTTGGTTACAATCCTTATTTGATCGCAAATATGGGAATCAACTAAAAGTAAGGTATATCGATTTTCAAAAGCCAAGGAATGAAGAAGAAAAGGCATTTGCTAGAAGAATCATCTCTGAAGATTTATGGTATCCTGTTGTTGTGATTGAGGATGAAATCGTTACAGAAGGAAACCCAAATCTGAAAAAGATTTTTAAAAAACTAGACCAACTAGGAATCAAACCAAAGGATGAGAAAATGAAATGAAACCTTTAATTGAATTTTGTCGAAGCAATTATTCTTGGGGAACTGAGCAAGTAAAAGAAAAACTAGAAGAAGATCCTGATATTGAAGTCATGGAATATGGTTGCTTAGGACATTGTAGTCAATGTCTATTACGTCCTTTTGCCTTAGTCGAAGGAGAATTCGTAGATGCTGATAGTCCTGAGGAATTATTGTTAAATATAGAAGAAAAACTAAAGGAAAAAGACTCATTTGCAGATTTGTGGGATGAGATATTGAAAGAGGAATAGTACGACTGAACTAGAACCCAATGCTGAATATGTGCATTGTTTTTTTTTCTATGTAAACATTTAAACTTGAATCAATTTCATATTTAAAAAACTTTAACACGTAAGGGTATAAAGATACAAAAAAAAGGAGTACCTCCCCAAAATCCCGAACGGAGACCTTGTCGGATGAAGTATTGTTCAAATAGTCAATTGTGTCGTTTTCAAGGAAAAGAAGGTTATCTTTCGTTTTCTTTCATTATTTCACCAATCGTTGGTTTTTCTTATTCTATTTTAGCTATGATGTTTCCTTTTGGGGGAAAACACTCCTTATCCTAGGTGGAAGAGGAGTGTTTCTTTTGTTTACTTCGTTAATTTTTGCTCCACCTTGGAGATTCCCTCGGTACAGCCGTCGTTAAACCAATCTTGTAAGCGAGTGCGTGCTTTTTCTTTTGTATCTGCATTAATGTATAGAGCAACAGTTCCTAACGCGGCCACAATCGTACCTAAATCATCAGTAAATCCTACGGGTGTAATATCAGGTATGGCATCGATTGGGCTAATAAAGTAGCCAATGGCCCCAATAATCACTGTTCTCGCCCAAATAGGAAGAGAAGGATTTTGTAATGCATAGAACAGTAATAAGACAGCATAAATGACTTCGCATCCAGCTTTTTTAGAAAACTTCTTTATTTTGTCCCAAAAATTTTGCTCCGAATACTGATACGAATAGTCTTCCATATTCTCGTTCTCTCCGATCTTATTCATATACCTTAATCTTGTTGTAGAAGGTGTCTCTTTCTACTGGAATTTTATTGGCACCTTGGATTAACCAAATGAGTTCATCCTTGGTTAGTCCTGCTTGGGTTAGAGCACCAGCAGCATGACTAATTCGTTCTTCCACAAGGGTACCGTGAACATCGGAAGCGCCAAAGGTTAAGGCTAACTGAGTTAATTGAGTTCCAATATTGATAAAGTATGCCTTGATATGATCAACATTATCCAGCATTAAGCGACTAATTGCGATGGTCTTTAGATCATCGAAGGCAGAGGTTCTCATTTTAATCGATGCTGTCGCTTTTTTCGGTTGGACGGCAAGGGGAATAAAGACATAGAATCCATTGGTCTTATCTTGCAATTCGCGAATATGAATCATATGCATTAGACGTTCTTCATAGGTTTCGATAGAACCATAAAGCATAGTTGCATGGGTTTTTAGACCTAAGCGATGGGCGGTTTCATGTACGTCTAACCATTGTTGAGTGGTTGCTTTTTCTGGACTCATCAAGAGGCGATAACGTTCCGAGAGAATCTCTGCACCACCACCGGGCATGGTTTGAAGTCCAGCGTCAATTAAGATTTGAAGGATTTCTTCAATGGATTTCCCTGTTTTTTCCGCAAAAAAGACAATTTCAGCTGCCGTATAGGCTTTAATCGTTACCTGAGGATAGTGTTTTTTTAGAGTCTTTACGATATCCACATAGTAATCAAAACCAACCGTATGATTGTGGCCACCGGTAATATGAAACTCACGGATATTGGGGTTAAAACGCTTCTCAACATATTGCAAAAGGTCATCCATACTCATGGTATAGGCTCCATCTTGGCCAGGATCGCGACGGAACCCGCAAAACTTACAATGAGCTTCACAGACATTGGTGGGATTGATATACATATTTTGCGTAAAGTAGACGTAATCCCCATTTTTCTTTTGGTTGACTTCATTGGCTAATTGGCCGATGGTAAGCAAATCAGGTGATTCGTATAGCTTCAATCCATCCTCAAGGGTTAAACGTTCCCCATTTCTCACTTTTTCAACGATGGGTGCTAATGTTGGATCACTTACGGTTAATAAACTCATCCTTCTTCCTCCCCGTATTTATCATCATTTTCGGTCGAACCTACTCATAAATTCTAATCACGTTATATAAGGTATCCCTCTCGACGGGAATTCGACCTGCATTTTTAATCATCCTAATAAAGGACTTTTTCGGTACAAAATAAACAGAATCAGAACCTGCTGCATGAATGATTTCTTCTTCCATCACCGTTCCATCTAGATCATCTACACCAAAATGGAGGGCAACTTGTGCTAGTTTCTGCCCGATCGCCATCCATAAAGCGCGAATATGGGGGAAGTTATCAAGCATTAATCTGGCAACGGCTAGCATTTTTAGATCATAAATTCCCGTCGTTTCTCCTTCAAGTTGGTACTCCTTTGCTAATGGCGTATTATCAGGATGGAAAGCAAAGCCAAAAAAGGCGTTAAAACCATTGGTTTTGTCCTGTAACTCGCGTAAACGGATTAGATGATCGATGATATGTTCAGGTTTTTCAATATGTCCATAGATGATGGAAGCATTTGATTTCATTCCAAGTCGATGTGTAATTTCGTGGATCTGAAACCAACGGTCAGCATTGGTCTTATGTCCAGAGATAATGGCGCGGATTTCTGGATCAAAAATCTCTGCTCCACCACCGAGAATCGATCCTAATCCAGCAGCGCGTAAACGTGTAATCGTTTCTTCTACTGAAAGGTTGGCTACTTTGGCAATATAATCAATTTCTACGGCAGTAAAGGCTTGGACATGTATATTTGGATTATGTTTTTTGATCAGTTGAATCATTTGCTCGTAATATTCAAAGGGGAGTTTTGGATTGACTCCGCCGACAATATGTATTTCCGAAAAGCCTTTCGCTGATAAACCTTTCACTTTTTCTTCGATTTTTTCTAATGATAAGGTATAGGCATTTGGATGATCAGGCTTAAGTCCAAAAGCACATAGCTTACATCCCAAGTAACAAACATTGGTATAGTTCAGATGGGTATTCACTATAAAAGAGACATAATCTCCATTTTTACGTTTTCTGACAAAATCAGCCATTTGCCCAATTGCAAATAGATCATTCGATTTTAATAAACGTACTCCGTCTTCAAACGTTAACCGTTCCCCGTTTTCTACCTTTAATTGGATATCGTAGAGGTCACTTTTTGTGATAATGGGCATTCTGTTCACTCCCAAAATTATTTATATTTCCCTAAAAAGAAAAAAAGATTCACAATGCTCTTTTTATTATAAAACATCTTTCTTCGAAATTGAACAAGCAGGGCATTCTTGAGAAATGATAAGAACAAATGTTTCGAGAACAAATGTTTGATTTTTAAACTGAAATATTGTAAGCTTATGGTAATCAGTAAATAATGAATGGAAGGAAATTAGATGGGTATATGTAAATGAAACGAGATTTGATAAAGGAATTTGAAAAGGTAAGAAAAGAAATGGAAGAAAAGGGTAAAGTATTGGGATTTCAACATCCTCTAGTTTTAGAATTAAGTCATCGATTAGATCGAATTCATAATGAGTTGTTAAAAAAGGAAAATGCCTTAATCTTACAAAAAAAAAAGCGAATGATAAGTCACTCGCCCCTTATGAGAAAAACTGTTCTTGAACGGGTATATAGAAATCACGTTTACAATGAGGACAAGAGGCAATATGGATACAAAGATGATGTTGAAAATCATCGGGATACCCATTCGTTAACTTCATATCCTCATATGCACGATAGGGTGCATAAGGTTCCCAAATATCATCGAGTCGTCCATGATCATCCAATAAATGATTGCATTCTGGACAAGAGGCCTCAAGTATCGTTAAGGAATTACAAACCGGACAAAGATATCCCATTTTTCTTCACCTAATTTGTACGCTCTAATTGAAAGGTATAAGAAGTATAGCTAGCCATAAGAATAAAAGATAATATTGCACCAATGATGGCATCGACTCGACCCAGTGGAGGGTTTCCTATAAGAATGGCGATTGGCAAGAAAAAGGTTGCAATAATGATAAGGAGGATATAGGTCCAATACAAGATTCCTTTCAACATGTACACCTCTTATTCTTGAAGAGTATTGATAATTTTATTTTGAGGAGTAAAGGGAAAATTTATACAGAAAAATGAAATAAAAAAACCACCCCATCTGGAGTGGTTTGCATTAGAATAAACAAATAATTCGTTATTAATGTTTATGAACTGGTTGAATCCGTTCTTCAGGGTTAATATAGTGTTTTGCATTATTGACAGCAGTAGGAGCCTCACCAAAACCAGCAGCAATTAACTTGATTTTTCCTTCATATGTGGCGATATCTCCAGCAGCATAAATGCCATCAATATTGGTCTTCATTGTCGAATCAACGACAATACCTCCGTTTTTAATTTCAAGTCCCCAATTTTCAATAGGACCAAGGGAAGAAACAAAACCAAAATTAACGATCAAATCATCGATTTCTAGAACTTCCTCTTCGTTTCCTTTCGGATTGACAATGGTGACTCGTTCAATCTTTTCATCGCCTTCTAGTTTCTTAATGACACGGGGTACTATCACATTCACTTTTGATGCGTATAATTTTTCAACACTGTGTTCATGAGCGCGGAATTTATCACGGCGATGAATAATTGTTACTTCTTTCGCAATATTTTCTAACATTAATGCCCAATCAACAGCAGAATCTCCACCACCGAAGACAAGAACACGACGATCTCTAAATACTTCCAAATCACTTACAAAATAATGCAAGTTGGTATTTTCGTATTTTTCTGCACCTTCAACATCCAGTTTACGAGGTTCAAAAGCACCAATACCAGCTGTAATAATAATCGCTCTAGATAAATGAGTCCCTTTTGTCGTTGTTAAAACGAAAATTCCATCGCTATTTTTCTCGACGTTTTCTACTTTTTCATTGAGACAAACAGTTGGATTAAATTGCATTGCTTGTTCTTCAACGCGTTTTACTAATTCGCTCGCAAGAACTTTTGGAAAACCAGCTACATCGTAAATGTATTTCTCTGGATACAATGCAGCAAGTTGTCCGCCAAGTTGCGGCATTGCCTCAATTAACTTTACACTCGCTCCTCGCATACCAGCATAGAAAGTAGCAAATAATCCTGTTGGACCGCCACCGATGATGGTAATGTCATAAACCTTTTCATCATGTACCATGTTACTGCCTCCCACCTTTGCATATTTTTTCACATGTCCCATGTTCATTATAAACTGAAGAAGAATGATTTTAAAGAGACAAATTCAGAAAAATAGTAAAAAAAACGCAATTCGCTATATTTGACATAATAATGGAGCATTAATACAATAAAAATACCAAAATTCTTTTTATTGTAAAGAAAAAAAGTGTAATTGCTAAGGGGGAGACCAGATGAAGCTTTCATCCCGTGGCCATTATGGGCTTCGAGCTATGGTCTATTTAGCGAAACCAAAAAATAATCAACCGATTCCATTAAAGCAAATTGCCAAAGACGAGAAAATCCCTGAGGCTTTTTTAGAACAGATCTTTGTTGATTTACGAAAAGCAGGATTAGTAAGAAGTGTCCGTGGTCCTAAAGGAGGATTTCGTTTAGCTGATTCTCCTGATAAAATTGTTGTCGGCGATATTGTTCGCGTATTAGAAGGAACTGTAAATATCGTTGATTGTATGGAAGATAATAAGAAAAGTTGTTGTGAAAAAAGTGAAGATTGTTCAACGAAAATTGTCTGGGAAAAACTACGTGATACAATGGCTGCCGTATTAGACGGAATGAAGCTTGCAGATTTGGTATTAGGCGGAAAGACCATGATTGATACATTATAATTTTGCGAATATCTTATGATTTTGAAGTATTCTATTTCTTGTTAAGACATGGTATGATAAGTATAAATTATTAACAACGTTGTTATGTTGTTAATGAACTTATCATAGTATGTCTTTTTTCTTTATATTATAACAAAAAATTTTTGTTTTTTTAGTGAAAGTTGTTTTGAAAGGGAAAGATATTGTTAAAAAATAGGGAGTGAGAATGTGAAGGTTTTAATTTTGGGAGCAGGATATGGTGGGTTGATGACTGCACTGCAACTACAAAAAGAATTAGATTACAATGAAGCAGAAATCACAATCGTAAATAAGCACAGTTATCACTATATTACCACTCATTTGCATGCTCCAGCTGCAGGAACATTACCTACAGATAGAGTGAAAATAGAATTAGATGATTTAATTGACCGCGAAAAAATTAATCGAATTCAACAAGAAGTAGTCAAAATATCTCTTGAAAATAAAAGTGTCAAATTAAAAGATGGACAGATATTAGTTTATGACGTATTGGTCATTGCCTTAGGAAGTGACATAGAAACCTTTGGTATCAAAGGTTTAAAAGAGCATGCTTTTGTCATTCGTAGTGTTAATTCCGTCCGTTTAATTCGCGAACATATTGAATATATGTTTGCTAAATACAAAACAGAACCGAATCGCCCTGAATATTTAACCTTTATTGTGGGTGGAGCAGGCTTTACAGGAATTGAGTTTGTTGGCGAATTGGCAGACCGAGTACCAGAACTTTGTAAAGAATTTGATGTTGATCCAAAAGTGGTTCGTATCTTCAATATTGAAGCTGCTCCTAGTGTATTACCTGGATTTGACGAACAACTTGTTGAACATGCTGTAGAAGTTTTAAAAAGTAAAGGTGTTGAATTTCACATCAATACACCGATTAAGGAAGTGACGGCTGAAGGAGTCATTTTAGAAAATGGGGAAGAAATCAAATCAGCCACCGTAGTATGGACTGGTGGAGTACGTGGTAATCAACTGATTGATACTCTTGGAATTGAGACGATCCGTTCACGAGCAAAGGTGGATTTTTATTTAAGAGCACCTGGGTATAAAGATGTATTTATTATCGGCGACAGTTCCATTGTATTTGATGAAAACGGAAAACCCTATCCCCCAACTGCGCAAATCGCTGTTCAAGAAGGTGAATATGTAGCTAAACAGATTGTCTCTCTTATTCGCAATGGTGAAATAAAGAAAACACCATTTAAATTTCAATATCTTGGAACCGTTGCTTCTTTAGGTCGTAGAGAAGCGATTGGAAAAGTGGGAAAATGGAAAATAAAAGGAATGACGGCTTCATTGATGAAGCAACTGATTGATAATCGATATTTATATTCCATTGGTGGCTTGCCGCTAATCTTTAAAAAAGGAAAATTTTTAAGATAATTTGATCTTTGGTTTGATACATTCAAAGCCGAGATTCTTCGGCTTTTTTGTTTATTAAGAAATGGGCATAAATCGAAGGGTAAACAGTGATATTAAAAAAAGAATAATTGTATGAAAGGTCACGTACGAAGAAAATATTAATAATTTTCTGAACGATTGATATATTATAGAAATAAGGAAGAGAAAGGGGTATAGAAGATGGTGCAAGAAACAGAACATGTATGTGGACTATGTGATGGTCAGGGTTATCATGATGTAATGGTTGGTGGAACGGAAACTTGTCCCGCATGCGATGGATTGGGTGTAGAAGAAAAGAAACAAAGTTTGCAAGAGAAGATATAAATGGATATAAATGAAGGAAGTCCCAAGTTTTTTGGGACTTTTTGTTGTTAGAGTGTGTCGAGTAGTTCATCAATATTGTTTTTACGAATACAGGTATACATCGGAGTATCTCGTAAGGTATATCGACTTGCTTCCGTTTCTCTTAATTCCTGAACGAGATCGAGAAAATCTTTTGGTTCATCAGTCTCAAATGCCACAACAAATTCTTGATCATCAATTCCAAACGAATAAGTCGTATTTAGTTTGACTGAGGGATACTTGTTCCCGATTTGAATATGTTCATCCATCATTCCTTGTCTTGTTGCGAAGGTTAAATGGTACCAATCCCTTGTTTTCACAAATGGATAAATAAAGAGATATTTATATTGCCCAGGTACTATAAATGCGCGGGAATTTTGATGTTCAGGAGCTATTTTATCAACATACATACTTCTTTTTGCCATGGATAGATAAGAATAAGGAATGGTTAAGTATTGTCCAAGGCCGGTATGTAATAATTTCGTTGTCATTTCCTGAAAAATTTCTAAGTACTTTCCAATTCGCCAAAACATAAAATCAACGTCAGCTCGAAGCCCAACAAGGGAATAATATAAAAGCATGAGATCAGAATGGTTCATATATTTTTTTACAACTTGTTGAAATTCATCTTTTCTTCTTTTCTGCTCTTCTATACTTAATCTACGAAAAGCAGGGTCCACTTTAAAAAAAATAAAATTGATGTATTGATTGGGTTGCATTAGATTTTCCTCCTTTTTATTAGAACTTACTCTCATTTTAAACAAAGGTTAAGGATTTTACAACATTGCCACTAAGCCAGTAGTGTAAAAGAATTTCACTAAAAATCCTCTCTAAGTAGGTATAAAAATTTTGTTGTCGGAAAAGATGAACCTTAGAGAGGAGGTTATTTCATGTTTACCAAAAATAAACAACCAGCTAAATTTTCCTTGCTTTTTTTGCTGGTTGTATTATCCATCAATTTGATGGGATTTATCATTGAACCAAATCTTGAAGATCAGCAATATACCTTACTAGGCAAATTGTTAAACGATAAGGAACAAAAAGAACTCATCAAGGCAAAAAGTCTACAAGAAAAAGTAGAAGACCAACAAGCCTTAGACCTTACAAAGTACCAAAAAATTCGGGTTATAGCAACTGGCTATACGGCTGGAAAAGAATCAACAGGAAAGGATAAATCCCACCCTCAATACGGAATCACTTATTCAGGAGTTCGCGTTACAAGGGATCATTACTCTACAATCGCCGCTGATTTAAGTGTTTTCCCTATTGGAACCGTCCTTTATATTCCAGATTATGGTTATGGGGTTGTTGCAGATAAAGGGGCAGCAATCAAAGGAAATAAAATCGATCTTTATTTTGAGACGGTGAAAGATGTATACCAAAAATGGGGAAAAAGGGAAGTGGATGTTTATCTGATAAAAAAGGGAGATGGCATGTTAACAGAAGAGGTAATGAAGGAATATAATCGTGCAGAACCAGTTAATGCGATAAAATAAACAAACTCAGGCAAGAACGAAGGCGTTCTTGCCTTTTTTAACGTATAAGTAAGCATGGCTTGTATGTTCTAACGCTACTCCTAACCTTACGGCTTTCATTGAATAAACACGGACAACGGAGTTGAAATCGTGAAATAAATGGGGCTTTTTGCTATGATAAAAGTATTCCTTGGATGGAGAGGGTGACCATATGGGAAGAAAATATCCTGAAGAATATTATTTGTTTTTTGAGAAATTTAATGAAGGGGAATATTACGAATGCCATGACCTGCTTGAGGAAATATGGCTAACAGATCGGCAAAACAAGTATTTGCAAGGATTATTACAAGTGGCTGTTGCAATTTACCATTTTGAAAACGGAAATATTTACGGTTCTCGAGCCCTTTTTCAATCTGCTTACCAATATTTACAACCTTATCGTCCAGAATATTGGGATCTTGATTTAGAACCTGTCATCGAATTTATTGAAAAGGCATTATCCGTTTTGCCTAATGAAAGAAGGATTTCCATTGAAGAAGTAAAAAAGATCGATTTTCCCAAAATTCAATTACATTTAAATAAGGAATAACTTTAAGTAATGAGAGGAATTTGGAGGTGCCACAATGAAAATCGAATTTACGAATTTAGATGTTGCGAAGATAAAAGCAGATTTACTTGTATTCGGTCATTATTTCGATGAAAAAAAACCACAGGGTAAATTAGCAGAATTAGATCAACTTCTTGACGGTGCCATTTCCGAATTGATTCAACAAGGGGATATCACAGGAAAGGAAAAAGAAACAGTTCTTATCCATACATTTGGCAAAATTCCTGCTCCCAAAGTTCTCGTTATTGGTCTTGGCAATTACGATCGATTTGATCAAGATAAGGTAAGGGAAGTAGCTGCTATTGCAGTAAAACAAGGAATCAAGGTAAAAGCCAAACAAATCGCTTCCGTACCCTTTGGCATTCATCATACCCATATTCATGAACACCATGTTACCCATTCATTTGCTGAAGGAGCTCTCTTAGCTTCATATCATTTTGAAGGGTATGGTTCAAAAAAAGAAGAACAATTTCAAGTTGAATTGATTCAATTAATGGCAGATCATGTATCAGACGAATTAGTATATGGAATTGAGTGTGGTACTGCTTATGGACTGGGAACCAATCTTGCAAGGGATCTTGTGAATACTCCTGGAAATCTGATGACACCAGCAAAGATGGCAGAAAAAGCGGTTGAGATCGCCCGTCGCTATGGTATGGAATATGAAGTACTCGGGAAAGAAGAGTTAGAGCGTTTAGAAATGGGCGGACTTTTGGCAGTGTCCCAAGGAAGTGATCAACCGCCGAAAATGATCATGATCAAATATCGTGGTAAAGAACAGTGGGATGATGTTTTAGGGTTTGTTGGCAAAGGGATTACCTTTGATTCAGGTGGGATTTCACTCAAACCTTCAGCCAATATGGATGAAATGAAAACAGATATGGCAGGAGGAGCAGCTGTTCTTGGGGCAATGGAAGCAATCGGTAGATTACGACCAAAAGTCAACATTGTTGCCGTTATTCCTTCTTGCGAGAATATGCCTTCTGGCAAAGCATATAAACCTGGGGATGTCATCCGTACGATGAGCGGGAAAACGGTGGAGGTTTTAAATACGGATGCAGAAGGGCGCCTGATCTTAGCTGACGGGATCACTTACGCGAAAAAACTAGGTGCAACAAGGATTATTGATATTGCAACACTAACAGGGGCAATTCTTGTATCCCTTGGTACAATTACTACAGGAGCATTTACGAACGATTCGAGCTTCCTTGACGATTTCCAGAAAGCAGCCAAAAAAGCAGGGGAAAAAATTTGGCAATTACCTACTTTTGATGAATATAAAGAACAAATTAAAAGCCAAATTGCTGATTTGAAAAATACTGGGGGACGAGATGCTGGCAGTATTACCGCTGCATTATTTCTTGCTGCTTTTGCAGAAGATACACCTTGGATTCATTTAGATATTGCTGGCACAGCTTATACATCCAAAGAATCACCAACGACACCAAAAGGAGCTACTGGTGTAATGGTCCGGTCTCTCGTTCAAATTGCGAAACATTATGGAAAACATGGAATGAAATCAAAGTGATAGAAGCAAAATTGTTACGAAACTCGTTATATATCATGAAATTAAATATAAAATAAAATACACGAAAAGGGTTGAAAGGAGATCATTATGAGAAAAGTTTCTATCACTTTAATTGTGGTTATCGCGATTCTTGCGATCCTTGGATTTTCCCTCGTAGGTAGTTATAACGGATTTGTCACGCAAGAAGAAGCGGTAAATCAATCATTTGCCCAAATTCAGACCCAATTACAAAGAAGGATGGACTTAATTCCCAATCTTGTGAATACGGTAAAAGGTTATACTGCCCATGAAAAAGAGGTTTTGCAAGGAATTGCCGATGCTAGAGCTCGTTTAGCAGGAGCAAAGACACCTGAGGAAATGGCAAATGCCAATGCCCAGTTGGATACCGCTTTAAGTCGATTACTCGTAATTGTTGAAAGATATCCCAATTTAAAAGCAGACAGACAATTTACCCAATTAATGGATGAATTGGCAGGAACAGAGAATCGAATTGCAACTGCAAGAAGGGATTATAATACAGCGGTACAGACCTATAATCAACAGATCAAACGTTTTCCAGGGGTCATCGTTGCTCGTTTATTTGGTTTTGAGCCAAAAGAGTATTTCCAAGCTGATGAAAATGCCCAAAAAGTACCATCTGTTGATTTTGGGAGTCAAACGAAATGAAAAAGAGTTTAATTGGAATCTTTTTTCTTCTCTTTATCATCACAGTTTTTTTTCAATTCATTAGTTTTGCCCAAATTAAGATTCCAAAACCTGTTGGCGATATTTATGTTCAGGATTTTGCACATATCTTAACTCCCGATGAAAAGAATGAATTGATTGAACTAGGACGAAGATTAGATGATGCGACCAAAGCGCAAATTGCTGTTTTAACAATTGATACGACAAATGGAGTCCCAATTGAAGAATATGCAACAGCCGCTTTTCGCACTTACCAGTTAGGGGATAAAAAATTAAATAATGGTGTCTTATTTGTCATTGCCATGAACGATCGTAAGATGAGAATTGAAGTTGGCTATGGTCTTGAAGGAGCAATTCCTGACGGGAAAGCAGGACGAATCTTGGATGATTATGCGCTCCCTTATTTGCAAAATAATCAACCAAACTTAGCTGTGATGGGGGTCTATAAGGCTCTGTATAATGAGGTGGCGAAAGAGTATCAATTAAATCCCGATCAATTAGTTGAAAATAGACCATCCGATGTTCAATGGAAAAAATCATTTAGTCTTTCTGATCTTGTTTGGGCACTTATTATTTTTGCCTTTATTCTAGTAGATTTTATCTTCTTTGGCGGCTTTTTCACCTTTGCGATTCTATCGCTAGTTTCAAGAGGAGGCGGCGGTCGATTTGGTGGCGGCGGCCCACGTGGAGGAGGCGGTGGATCATCCGGTGGTGGTGGAGCAAGCCGTGGATGGTAGTATTGAGGCCGAATGATTCGGAGATAGTGGGTTTGTATATTCTACGGACTGGAATGTACAAACCTATTTTTTTGTCTCTTTATAAAACAGGATAAATCGTGGTTGGTCAAATTAAATAATGAGTGGACAGGAATTCCAGTATTAGAAGTGATGAAACAAGTCAAAATAAAACCAGAAGTGAAATATGACGGTTTGGACCGATGTATGGTGCCCTATGGAAAGAGCAAAGATACAGAAATGATTGATAATGAGTGAAATTAATCGAAAAGTGAATATAGTAACAATTTCATACCAAATACCCTGTATATAGGCAACTTTTGAAAAACGTTTCTATTTTACAAATAGAAAGATGAGGGATATGATACATCTCATACAACTATAAGAATGTTATTAACTGCTTAATCCTTTATGGAACGGGGGAACCATCGTATCTGGGGTGAATCCTATGAATGATTCATAGGTAGGGCGTTCCTTCTCTACGTCCGAATCCGTCAGCTAACCTCGTAAGCGATATAGAGAGGTGTTTATCGTGTAGACGTTAAACTGATACCACGAGAAAACCATTCTCGTGTTTTTTCTTTTATGGACTTTAATTTTTCAAAAAAAAGGCAGGAATGAGGATTCTATGTCGACAAATCAATTAAAAAGGTTGCTTATAGGTTCACCATTACGGACAAAACAACTATCCCATGAAAAATTACCCAAATGGAAGGCATTAGCGGTTTTTTCATCGGATGCCTTATCTTCAGTAGCCTATGCCACAGAGGAGATTTTACTCGTATTAGCTTTGATTGGAACAGGAGCATTTGCTTATTCCTTACCGATCTCGCTGATCATTTTATTTTTACTATTAATTATTACGATTTCCTATCGCCAGATTATTTTTACCTTTCCTTCAGGCGGCGGAGCATATCTTGTAGCAAAGGAACATTTAAATATTAACTATAGCTTAATTGCTGGGGCAGCATTGATGATTGACTATATTTTGACTGTTGCAGTAAGCGTGACCTCAGGGGTAGCGGCAATCACTTCTGCTTTTCCATTCTTTATTCCTTGGAAAGTTCTATTATCTGTTTTACTTGTAGTGATCCTTATGGTTCTCAACTTGAGAGGAATTCGTGAATCAGCTACCGTATTTGCTTATCCAACTTATTTATTTATTGGTTCAGTATTGCTGATGATTTTATTTGGGGGGTATCAACTCTGGCATGATGGATGGCACGGTTATCCGCAAACTGCGATTCATCATGGGAATTCTCTAATAGGTAGTGGAGCGATTTTATTACTTTTTTTACGAGCATTTGCCTCAGGATGTTCGGCAATGACAGGAGTAGAAGCAATTAGTAATGGAGTTCCCGCTTTTCGGTCACCATCTGCTAAAAACGCTGCAAAAACGATGATTTGGATGTCAGTCATTTTAGCCACAATGTTTTTTGGGATTACGATTCTTGCTTATGGATATGGAATTACACCGAAAGAACATGAAACTGTTGTTTCTCAAATTGTAGAACATATTTTTGGAAGAGGAATACTCTATTATTTCATACAAATTGTAACGATGTTAATCCTTTTTCTTGCTGCGAATACAAGTTTTGCCGGTTTCCCCCAACTCACTTCCATTATTGCGAAGGATGGGTTCTTACCAAGAAACTTAACAGCACGCGGAGACCGTCTTGTGTTCTCAAATGGGATTATTTTATTAAGTGTGTTGGCAATCATATTGATTATTGCCTTCCATGGTGATAGTCATGCTTTGATTCCTCTCTATGCAGTAGGAGTATTTTTATCTTTCACGATTGCCCAGGCTGGAATGGTAAAGTCGTTTATACAAGAAAAAGGAAATAAATGGTTATCCAGGACGATGGTCAATGGTATTGGGACCTTATTTACAGGAATTGTGACCATCGTGACAATTGTTGCCAAGTTTACTGAAGGTGCTTGGATGGTTACTTTAGCCATACCTATTGTTGTCTTGATTTTTTATCGCATCAAAGATCATTATAATGATGTTTCCAATGAGCTACGACTGGAGCAACCGATTCAAATCAGTGAAATGACATCGAAAGTGATTATCCCTATTTCGGGGGTAAGTAAGGTTGTTGCTCAATCGGTATCATATGCAAAAAGTATTTCAGATGATGTGGTTGCGGTTACGGTAGCGTTTGATGATGAACAAGCATCGCGAATGAGGGAAAAATGGAATTCTCGGATTCCAAATGTTCCTCTAGTCATTTTACGTTCACCATATCGAACATTGATTCCACCTCTGATGAAATATATTGATAATTTGGAAAAGTCAAGTGAGAACATGTTTATTACGATATTAATACCGCAATTTATTGTAAGAAAATGGTGGCATACATTATTACATAACCAAACAGCTGTTGTTTTGAGGACCGTTTTGTTGCATAAAAAGAATGTGGTCGTTGCGACAATCCCATTTCATTTAAGACACTAAACTTTTCCTCTCTACCATGGCTTTTAGAATCGAATGAGTCTATTCTATATAATTAAGACGAGGTCTATTTTGAAATGATAAACTTTAATTCATGAATGGAAAGTGATAAGGATGGAAGAAAAATTAGCGATTGATATATTTGTTCAATTTTCAACCAGGAATTTATCTGAATTTAAAAAGGCCATTCCAAAGATAAAAATGATTTTAATGAAAGATCTACAGTTAGATGATCGGTTTCATCCAAAAAAGTATGTTCGTTATTATCTTACTTTGAAAATCCTAAGAATGTCTGACCAATTGCCGATTCATCAAGATTTTAATATTTCACACCAACGGATTGAACGGATCCATAATGCAGCACTTACCCTTGATCTTTTAGAGATGAAACTTCATTCGTTAACAGGTTTGAACGAGGATTTGTTTTGTCATATTGAGGTTGGCGGTATTTATGTTCTGAATGGTGAAAAAGAAGCAAATGCAGAACCGTGGTATAAAATTTAAAAGCAGACGATATGAAAATGTCGTCTGCTTTTTTTAGCTTTTTTTGAAGTATAGTCTTTTTGTTATCGCGTTTTTTTATTAGGTTGAAACTGTTCAGCATTTTCTTTTGCCATTTGCATTTCTTCATAGTATCCTTTATTGTCAGCATTCACCCTAAGTTTTTGTGGTTTTTTATGTTTTTCTTCCCCCATTATGAAGCCTCCTTTAAACGCTGTTTTTCATATTGTTAGATGGAAAACATGATTTCATGTATGAAACAACTTGTCTATGATTGACAATAATTAGAAATATGGTACAGTTAAAAACGTGGGAAACGTTTTCAAGGAGAGATGATGATGCAACAAAAAGATCAATTCCGGGATCAGATTATGTCGAAGGAAATCGGTTCTCTCATTGTGCCTAAACAAGAAGTAACCACAGTAAATTCAAAATGGAACTTAGAACAAGCTTTAAAAAAGTTAATGGAATCTGGTTGGTCATCTGTTCCAGTTTTAAATGATCAAAATGAAGTAGAAGGGATTATTAGCAAATCGTCTATATTAGAGCATGCAAGGTTAGAAAGAGTGCCATATTATCTAGATTTCCAAAGAAAATTTGTTCATGAATCTATGGAAAAGAAAATACCTACGTTAAGCGAAGATACCATTTTGCGTTATGGCATTGAACTATTAGTCGATTGGCCTTATTTACCAGTTGTAAATCAGCAAAAAAAATTTAGTGGTATTCTTACTCGGAGGTCTGTATTAGATTATTTGTTAAAAGTATTTTATGAAGAACACTAATCGTTATAGCTTTTCGTTTTATGGTAATCCTTTACTTCTATAATAAAGGCAGAAAATGATCCTAAAAGAAAAAAGATCGATGCAATAAGGGTTAACAATCTAGCGATGACTTTAAATTGCGCATCAGATTTATTTGGCATGATATCCCCCCTTAATACTTTTGTTATTACTAAGATATTCAAAAAATGGGGAACTGATATAGACATTTTTAATTTATACTATTTGAGAATAAGGTATAAAATAATGCCAATTTTTTTAACTTTCTATTGAATCGTATGCAATTGTGGACTACAATGAAATTGTAGGCCATAATTAGGTTCTGTTTTTTTACCGGTCATCTGATGACCATATAATCTTATGAATGGGTGTGAGGTGTGTGAAGGTTTCTCTTTTTGCAACTTGTATTACCGATATGTTTTATCCCAATGCGGGAAAAGCTGCAGTCAACCTATTACGTCGTTTTGGCGTCGAGGTGGATTTTCCCCAAGGGCAAACCTGCTGTGGGCAGCCTGCTTATAATAGCGGTTACATAGAGGAAGCAAAGCAAGCTGCAAAGCAAATGATTCGTGCTTTTGAACATAGTGAGTACATCATTGGTCTTTCTGGTTCATGTAGCGGGATGTTAAAGAAACATTATGTGGAGTTGTTTAAAGAAGACCCCGAATGGTATCTAAAGGCAGTTGAATTATCAAAAAAAGTATACGAATTCTCCCAGTTCTTTGTTGATGTTTTGGGAATTACGGATGTTGGGGCAGAGCTTGATGCAACCGTAACCTTACACATATCGTGCCATACACGTCGGGTTTTGGGGGTTATCGATCAACCAGAAAAAATGTTAACAGCTGTAAAAGGCCTAAAGTTTGTTCCTTTGCCAAATGCTGAAGATTGTTGTGGATTTGGGGGCACATTCTCTGTGAAAAACCCTGAAATCTCTGAAGAAATTGTCCAAGAGAAAACAGAACATGTAGAAGAAACTGGCGCAGAAATATTGGTGGGTACGGACATGGCTTGTTTGATGAATATTGGCGGCCGTTTACGGCATAACGGGAAACCGCTTCCAATCATGCATATCGCAGAAATTTTAGAACGGGGGTTGGAGCAAAAATGAGTAAAGAAACCCACCAACGGTTGGTTGAACGTGTTAATAAGGCTAAGCAAGATCAATTCCTGAAACAATCGTTACAAAAAGCCCAAACTCGATTTCGTGAAGGAAGAAAAGCAAGAGCGAATGAATTAGGAAATCTTGAGGACTGGAAAGAAAGAGCAAGTCAGATTCGTAGACACACGATCGAAAATCTGGATAGTTATTTAGAACAATTTGCGAATAATGTTCGCAAGTTAGGAGGAAACGTTTATTTTGCCAGCACGGATAAAGAGGCAATCGATTACATTAAAAAAGTGGTGAAAGAAAAAGATACCCATTCGATTGTAAAATCCAAATCGATGGTATCGGAAGAAATGCATTTAAATAAGGCATTAGAAGCAGAAGGAATTCGCATGGTAGAAACGGATCTAGGGGAATATATTATTCAACTTGCAAATGAAACCCCTTCCCATATCATTGTTCCTGCGATCCATAAGAATAAGGAACAAGTGGCTGAATTATTTTCCAAGGTGGCAGGAAAGAATTTACCTTCTGATCCCCATGAACTTACCGAGTTTGCACGGCAAACCTTAAGACAAGAATATTTTAAAGCAGAAGTAGGAATTACCGGGTGTAATTTTGCGGTCGCTGAATCGGGTTCATTTGTTCTGGTTACCAATGAAGGGAATGCGCGGATGACGACCACACTTCCAAGAACTCATATTGTGATTATGGGAATGGAACGGATTGTACCTACATGGGAAGATTTAGATGTCGTCCTTTCTTTATTACCACGTCATGCAACAGGACAAAAAATCACTAGTTATGTAACAGCGATAACAGGACCAAAACAGCCCCATGATATTGATGGACCAGAGGAATTGCATATAGTGATTGTAGATAATGGACGTTCTGGGATACTAGGGACAAAATATCAAGAAGTACTAAAATGTATTCGTTGCGGCGCATGCTTAAATGTTTGTCCTGTTTATCGCCATATTGGCGGTCATGCTTACGGAAGTGTATATCCGGGACCAATCGGTGCGGTATTATCTCCATTATTAAGTGATAAGGAAGATCATAAAGAATTGCCATTTGCATCCACCTTATGTTATGCCTGCTCAGAAGTTTGTCCAGTGAAAATTCCATTAGCAGAGCTGTTGATTGAACATCGTAAAGACTTTGTCGAGAGCAAGAGATCTTCTTTTGGCGAACGGATGGCGATGAAAGTTTTTGGAATGGTCGCTGGAAGTCAAACTCTTTATGAAACAGCTGCCAAAGCAGCTCATTCATTAACAAAGCCGGTTACGAAGGATGGTTACTTCAATAAGGCGCTACCTGTTTTACGAAATTGGACGGATGTAAAAGATTTACCAAGACCAGCAAAAGAAACCTTTAGAGATTGGTGGAATAAAGAGGGAAAGGATGCTGGTAAACAATGAGTCAAGCTTTGAATCATAACCAAGAAAGCTTCTTAAATTATATTTCAAAACGATTGGGACGTGAGCGTCGTTCCAATGTAACGTCGCCAAAATATAGTCAATTTCCTTGGGATCATCTCTATCAAGATTTAAACCAAGAAGGTTTAATTCAACAGTTTATTGAGAACCTCAAGGCGATCTCAGGTAAAGTTATTCGTATTCCCTCATCTCAAGTCGCAGAACAAATTTTACAAATTGTTAAGGAAATTCAAGCAAAAAGGGTCATTAGTTGGGATGATCCAAGATTAGATGAATATGGGATAGAAGAATTCATCAAAGAAAAAGTCGAATATATGAAATGGGATATCAATAAAGATTTTGAAACGCTAACCCAATATGCTGAAAAAAGCCATTTGGGAATTACGTTTGCAGAATTAGGTTTATCAGAAACAGGTACTATTGTCCTTTACAATGAAGGCGGAAAAGGAAGAAGTGTAAGTTTACTTCCAGAAGTTCATCTTGCGATCTTGCCTTCTAATAAAATTGTACCTCGGTTAACGCAAGCCATGAAAATGATCAAAGGAACACTTGATGAATACGGCCGTTTACCTTCTTTAATTAATTTCATCTCAGGTCCTAGTCGTACGTCGGATATTGAAATGGTATTAACCACAGGGGTTCATGGTCCTAAGAATTTGTATGTTTTGATCGTAGATGAATAGAAAAATACCATAAAAATAGAGTACCAGTTGATTTTTGGTACTTTTTTTTTTTAAAATTTTTGTTTTGTTGGATGTATAGACTTTCTTGTCCATAACCATACTAAATAGGAAAATAAAGGAATGAAAGGATGTGAGTAAGATGGCTTCATGGTCAGCAATGATTCCATTTCTCTTGGTAATTCCCATTTCAATCATTACGCAGCAAGTAGTTCCTGGTTTATTCCTAGGCTTGCTTGTAGGAAGTTATCTGATGGAACCTAGCATTTTGGGAGGTTTAAAAAAATTTCTATATTATCTTGTACATAATTTAGTCCAAACGAATAATATACGAATCATTATTTTTTTATATGTATTTGCAGGTCTAGTGAGCATGATTAAATTAACAGGAGGAATAAAAGGTTTTGTTCATTTAGTCAGTAAAAAGGTAAAAACGAAACGTTCCGCCTTTATGCTTACATGGTTATCAACGATTGGGACATTTAGTGATCCTGATTTTCGCATTGTGACTATTTCTCCGATCATGAAGGCTTTAAGAAATCGCTTAAAATTATCAGCACAAGAATTAGGTTTTGCGATCGAAGCTACTTCAAATCCAGTTGTAGCAGTGATTCCTATTGCCACCGCATTTGTTGGTTATATGGTGTCAGTAATTCAACTATCTTTAGAAAAAGTTGGTATTCATGACAAACCCTATACCGTTTATGTAAAAAGTATACCGTTTAATTTCTTCTCATTTGTCATGATCTTAGTAGGAATCTATTATAGTTTCTTTAAACATTCTAAGGAAACAAAAATGGGTAAAGCAGAGGAAAATCCCCAAGCTGATCAAGGGGAAGAAGCATTAAATGCTTGTTATCGCGCTTATGAAAAAGATACACCCATTAAACCTTGGAATTTAATTTTACCCTTAGCGACTGTTTTAACGTTAACTTTGTTCTTGAGTTGGTGGGATGGGCATAAAAAAGCAAAAAGCTTTTTTGATGCGTTTATTCAAAGTGATGCTCTTGGTGTAATGTTGGAAGGATTATTTATTACTCTCATTCTTTCTATCGGCTTTTTTTTAGTTCAGAGGTTTAAGTTAAGTGAACTGTTAACCCATTTTGTTAAAGGTGGAAATGAATTAATGTCAGTGATTATTCTTCTAGCATTAATTTGGGGAGTTTCTGATGTATCGGAGGACTTGGGATTTTCTAAATTTATTATCGCTCATATTGGCAATTGGATTCCCCATTATTTTATTGCTCCTGCTTTGTTTTTGATTGGGGCGGGGATTTCCTATTTCATTGGTTCGTCTTGGGGAACATGGGGATTGTTGATGCCTTTAGGAGTATCATTAGCCCACTCTTCAGGTACAAGCGTTCTTTTGGCAATAGGAGCTGTTTTTTCAAGTGGAACATTTGGAGCGTTTGCTTCTCCACTTAGTGACAATACGAATACATTGTGTACGATTCTAGACTTGCCGATCATCGAGTATTCACGCTATAAGTTAGTTCCTTCATTAGTGGCAGCAGGAATTTCGACCGTACTTTTTGGAGTAGCGTCATTCTTGTTTAAATAGGTCCAAAAGCATAAAGTACATTTTGATTTTTAGTGACACTCGTTTATAACAGTGAAAAGTTAGTTTACAACAAGCAATTATGAAATTGATTCAGTTCAAAATATCGAAAGTGCAGAAAATGATTGATTGGTAAAAACTGTTTTGGTAAAATTTAGTTTAAAGAAATGAATAAAATTTCTTTAGATTCTATAAACTACCCTATGGAGTCTACAATTTATTTGACAACGAGGAGGAAATAAAATGGTTCAGGTTGGTCAAAAAGCACCAGATTTTACTGCGAAAGCATATTATCAGGGTAAATTTACTGAAGTAAAGCTTTCGGATTATGCTGGAAAATGGATCATGCTTTGCTTCTATCCAGGCGACTTTACTTATGTCTGAGCGACTGAAGTAGCAGCAGTTGCTGCTAAAAAAGCAGAGTTTGATGCACTTGGTGTTCAAGTCCTATCTGTAAGTACGGATAGCATATTCGTCCATAAAATGTGGAACGAAGAAGAACTCTCCAAAATGGTTGATGGCGGAGTTCAATTCCCAATGCTTTCTGATAATGGAGATATTGGCCGTAAATATGGTGTATATAAAGAAAGTGAAGGGGTTGATATGCGCGGACGTTTCATCATCGACCCAGATGGTGTCATCCAAGCAATGGAAGTTCTTACACCTCCTGTTGGACGTCGTGTAGATGAGGCACTTCGTCAAATACAGGCTTTCCAACATGTTCGTAATTCGAACTACACAGAAGTGACACCTGCAGGTTGGACTCCTGGCAAACCTACATTGAAGCCAAACCCCGAATTGGTAGGTAAAATTTGGAAAGAATGGAAACTTTCATAAACCCATTTATATACATTAAATCGATGAAAAGGACGCTTCATTTTGAAGCGTTCTTTTTCTGTAAAAGAAAGTATCAGTTTTTCGTTCAATTTTAGGCGACCCTTTTTTCATTATTTCACATACTATAAACTACCAAATCTCATAAGAAGGCAGTGGACTGTTTTTATATAGTACTGGAAGGGGGGATGAAATTGGCCAAACCTCTGATACTAAAGATTCCTGTCATTGGAATTACAGGAAGTGCGGGAAAGACAACGACAAAAGAAATGACGGCATCGATATTACAACAAAAATGGAAAGTATTTAAAACAAAAGGGAATGCCAATACTTATAAAAATACATTGAAATATGTAAAGCTGATTCGCCCTTATCACCAAGCCGTTGTTCTAGAATTTGGAATGTTACATTTAGGTGGAATAAGAAAGCATTGTCGGATCATACAGCCGAATATCGGGATTATAACGAATGTAGGGACTGCGCATATTGGTAATTTTAACGGCAAAATCGAAGGGATCGCAAGGGCAAAATCAGAATTAATTCAAAATATGAAACAAACGGGAACATTGATTTTAAATGCAGATGACAAGAATTCCCAATTACTTCGTACAAAAGGGTTTCGGGGGAAAATCGTCACGATCGGGATCAATCATCAAGCAACTTACCAAGCGAAAAATGTAAAGTATGTTCGCAATGGAATGGAATTTGAAGTATCTCTAAAGGGGGAAATGCATCGTTTTTATATTCCAACCTTTGGTATTCATAACATTTATAATGCGTTATTCGCAATCGCAGTTGCAGATCATCTAGGGTTCGATGCTGAGTTGATCAAACGGGGACTAAGAGGATATACTAAACCTCGTAGAAGATTAAATGTGTTTACTCTTCCTCAAGGAATTCAAATCATTGATGATACGTATAGTGCTAATCCCCATGCGATGAAAGCCGCGATAAAGGTTGCCTCTGATATTGGAAATAAGAACAAAATAGCTGTACTAGGAACGATGTTAGAGATGGGGAATTATTCAGTCAAGGCTCATAAAGATGTTGGAAGATATTTGGCGAAACATCATTTTCATTATCTTTATACTTTTGGTAAACAAGCAAAATATATTGCCGATGGTGCAATTGAAGCTGGTTTTCCACGAAGCCATATCATGACTTTTTTAGAAAAAGGAAAAATGCACGCAAATCTCATTACCAAAATAAAACCGAACACAACCATATTGATCAAAGGATCTCATGGAATGAAAATGAATGAAACGGTTCATTTTTTAATCAATTACTACAAGAAACAAACGTAGGAAAATTTAATCTATATAAAAAATGGAGGGAATTCATATTCTCTCCATTTTTCGTCAATCATCAAATACTTTTTCCTTTTATCTGGCTTTTCCTTTTAAATGACTCGTCGTATTACTCCAAACCATTTTCATGGTATACAAATCATTTTTCGTTAACCATTGATCTGGGTTTTGTAAGAATTTATTGATCGGCAATACGCGAAATTTGGGGATTCCTTTTGTCGGTATTTTCTGTACCCATGTAGGAATATAGTAAATATCTTCAATGGAAGTACTGCCCGAAGAGTCCTTATGAATGACTAATTTTAAAATCATTCCGCTATCGGCATGAATATTCTGAAACATTCGATCAGAAATAAAATTTCCTAAAGAATAGATAGCGAAAACCTGTTTTTCGGTCTCATCGATCCTTTTTATTTTTTTGGTTACCATCGGTTGAATAACATGGGGATGTGAGCCAAGTATGATATCGGCACCATTTCTCCAGAGAAAGTCGACGATGTTTTTTTGTTTCTCATTGGGATAGCGATGAAATTCTCTGCCAAAATGCAAAGCCACGATGACTATATCAACTTTGGAACGAACCAACGCAATATCTTTTTGCATCTTCTTAAGGTGAATTAGGTTCACAAGCCATGGTGTATTTTTAGGAACTTCGATATAGTTCGTCCCATAGGTATAAGCGAAAATTGCGATTTTAATTCCTTTTAGATTGAGAATAAGCGGGGTGCTGGCTTCTTTTTGGTTACGAAATGTTCCCGTGTGAAGCAGTTGATTGCGGTCAAGTACATTTAATGTGCGTTTTAGCCCTTTTACTCCTCGGTCCATACAATGGTTGTTTGCTGTCGTCAATAGATTAAAACCTATTTTTTTTAATGTCGTGGCCAATTCATCAGGACAGTTAAACATGGGGTACTTTGTCTTCGGATTACGTTTTTGATAAACCTTTTCTCTTCCAGAAAAGGTAGTTTCTAAGTTCCCAATGGTTAAATCAGCGTCGCGTAAAAAAGGGGCTACCTCTTGAAACATCGAATCAAAGGAATACAGATCTTTTCCGGGGATTTTGGCTGATGCAATCTGTTTCCGCCACATTAAGATATCCCCTACTGCGGCAATTGTAATTTTCGTAGCCATAAGATCCCTCCTTATTTATCCAACATATGCAATGAATAAACAAGGAGTTATGGATTTAATATCCCGAAAATTTTTCGAGAAGGAGTTGTTGTATAGAAAACAAAAAAACAGGAAAACTTATAGGTGCTATGAATAATTTTTTAAGAGGTGACTGAAATGCCAGAACGTTTAGTAGGGAAAAAAGCTCCCGATTTTACAATGGAAATAGCACTTGGAGATGGAAAAAATTTTGGAAAAGTCTCCTTATCCGATTATAAAGGAAAATGGTTAGTTTTCTTCTTTTATCCATTAGATTTTACATTTGTATGTCCAACGGAAATTACCGCTTTGAGCAACGCCTATTCACAATTTAAAGAATTAAATTGTGAAGTACTAGGATGTAGTACAGATAGCATTTATTCTCATCGAGCGTGGATGAATACCCCAATTGAGGAAAATGGAATAGGTAAGTTAAATTTTCCACTCGCTTCTGACCAAACACATCAAGTAAGTAAAGATTATGGTGTATATATTGAAGAAGAAGGTGTTGCTCTTCGAGGATTATTTATCATTGACCCCGATGGCGAGCTCAAATATGCAGTGGTTCACCATAATGATATTGGTCGTAGTGTCGATGAAACATTGCGTGTATTACAAGCCCTTCAATCAGGAGGACTTTGTCCAGCAAACTGGAAACCAGGGCAAGCACAGCTTACTGCCAAGTAATCTAGGATTAATAGAAGCATCAAGTGAAGTCTGCTTGGTGCTTTTTTTTGCGCAAAAAGAAAAGTCATGACATAATACAAGGTTTGGAAGTATGATAAAAAGAAAGTAATTTTTGTTCCATAGAGGGAGACGGAAATGAGGAATCATATGATTGAATTACGCCCCTTTGAATGGAAAGATGCAAAAGAATTGTATGAAATGCTTCGGGATCAAGAAGTCCATCAATATCTAGATATGGTATTGAACACCTATCAAAACTATGAGGAATGGTTGCAAAAAATCGAATGGTTAGAAATACTTGGCGAAGCTTACCATCGCTGTGTTTGGAATGAAGAGGAAAAGTTAATCGGTGAAGTCTACTTAATCAATATGGATCAAGAAAATAGAAGAGCGGAGATGGGAACTTGGATTGGAAGGAATTATTGGGGAAAAGGGTATAATCGTCTGATCAAAGAGAGGGTTTTGAGTGAAGCTTTTACACGTTTATATTTAGAAACGATTTTACTCTTCATGCAAAAAGAAAATCAGCGTTCAATTCGTTCGTTACAAAGGTTACCTTACATTACGAAACCGTTAGATGAACAATACCAAGATTTGATCAAGTATAAGGAGTATAAGTTGGGCAAGCCGATTGAATTATTGATTGTAAAAAAAGAAGACTTTTTCTCGTCTTCTTCCTTTGCTTAAATCCGCTCTTCTTTCATCATTTGTCCTTGATAGAGATAGAGAATAATATCCCCTAAGATTCTAGCTTCTTCCCGATCATGAGTGACTAATATAAATGGAATTTGCCATAATTGATGAAGTCGTTTTAGTTCTTGGCGGAATTCTACCCTAGTATCATAATCAAGAGCAGAAAAGGGTTCATCGAGTAAGAGAAGTTTGGGAGAGGTGATCAAAGCGCGTGCTAGTGCTACTCTTTGCTTTTCCCCTCCAGATAGATTTGCGGGATAACGTTGAAACAAATGCTTCACCTTTAGTTGGGAAGTTAACCGTTCGTATTCGTTTTGATCTAATAGCAAATGTTGATGCTTAACCCCGTAGAGGATATTTTGCTCTACGGTCATATGGGGGAAAAGGGCATAATCCTGAAATACATAACCAATCTTCCGTTGTTGCACAGGAAGGTCAATTTTCTTCTCCGAATCAAAAAAGACGGTTTGATTCAACACAATTTTTCCTTGATTTGGTTTTGTCAGCCCGGCAATCGCATTTAAGGTGGTTGTTTTTCCTGAACCAGATGGGCCAAAAAGAACGAGGATCCCATTTTCAAACGTATAATCAACATGTAATGTAAAGTAGGGTAATTTTTTTTCGATTTGAAACTGAAGCAATTTGCTCTCTCCTAACCCTGTTGAATTTTTTTTCGACTCCACCAATTTAACCAAAGAACTGAACCAAAACCAATAAAAACCATCATTGCTACCCATAATCCTGCCAACTTCATATCTCCTCTTTCGACAGCAAAGTAAATGGCAAGGGGGATTGTTTCCGTTTTTCTTGGAATGAAGCCAGCAAACATCAATGTTGCACCAAATTCCCCTAATGCTCTTGCAAATGAGAGAATAAATCCTGCTAACAACCCTGGCCAAGCTAAGGGTAACGTGATTGTTAAAAAGACTTTCCAGTTGGACGCACCAAGAGTTTTGGCTGCTTGTTCCAATTTAGGATCAACCCGATAAAACGCTGCTTGGGCGCTTTGATACATCAAAGGAAAGGCAACAATAATCGCGGCAAGAACAGCTCCCCACCAAGTGAAAACCAGTTGGATATGTAAGAATTGGTCGAGGAACTTACCAATGATTCCTTTTTTCCCGAAGACAAAAAGCAAGCCGAATCCTACTACCGTAGGTGGAAGGATTAATGGGAGTAAAATAATGGCTTCAATGATCGATTTCCCTGGAAATTGCCGAGTGGACAACATTCTTGCTATTAATGTAGCCACAATAAAATCAAAGAATGTAGCGATGGATGCAATTTTAAAAGATAAGAAAAAGGGTTGTAAAAACGTTTGATCAAACATAGGAACTCCTTTTAAGACTGAAGTGGGATAAATCCATATTTTCTCATCATCTTTTGCCCTTGTTGACTATAAAGAAAATCGATAAATGACTGGGCTTCTTTCTTAAATTTACTCTCTTTGATGATCGCAATAGGATAGACGATCGGATCATGCCATGCTGGATCAATTCTAGTAACGGTTAGCATTTTCTCCTCTTTTATGATATCGCTAGTATAAACAATTCCTGCTTCGGCGTTTCCCGTTTCTACATAAGAAAGGACTTGGCGAACATCTTTGGTATAGACTAATTTTGGTTGAACTTTGTTCCAAAGGTTAAGATGTTCTAAGACTTGTTTTGCATATTTTCCTGCAGGAACATTTTCTGGGTCACCAATGGCAATATGCTGAACCAAGGGAGAGTCTAAGCTTTCTAGGCTTGGGCTAACTAATTTTAACTCTGGATCCATAACAAGAACTAACTGATTGGTAAGTATGTTTTTTCGTGATCCTTCTAGTAATAAGCCTTTTTTCTCTAATTGATTCATTTTCTCTTCTGATGCGGAAATAAAAAGATCAACGGGTGCTCCTTGTTCAATTTGCTGTGTTAATGTTCCCGAGCCGCCAACGTTATAATGAATCGAAATATTGGGGTACTTCTTTTCAAATGTTATTTTGATTTCATTCATAACATCTGTTAAACTTGCGGCGATGGAAACGGTTAATTCCGTTTTATCTAAGGTCTTTTTTTGTTGGTTACAAGCAGCCGTTATGAGTAACATCCCTAAAAGAAATAGCAGCAAAAACGCCTTTTTCATTGACTCATCTCCTTAAATAAAAAGCCGCCAACTCTGTTGAAAGGAAAGAGTAAGCGGCTAAATAGACTGTTTTCCTTTCCAACAGGGAGGCATAGTCGTTTCCTTCTATACCCTAATCGGCCTATGCATCATAGTTAGATCAAACCTTAGATGAATAGGCTCGGAAAACTGATATTCTTCTATACTCATTATACTAACAAAGTTCTATTTTATTTGTAAATTCATTGGTAAAAATTTTATGGGATGTTCATAAAAAATTCATAATCGAGTTTCGATTAGCCGACAATTTTAGCGGGTTTGTTTTCACTGTTAGCAAAGGGTTGAGCTAGTCTTTCTTTATAACCATTGACCCAAAGAGATTCAATTTGCTCCATTTCCTCTTGGGTAAGAGGAGGGAGATCAGAAGTTTTTGCAAACTCTTTTAAATTTTGTTCATTCGTAATATTAGGGAAGACTGATTTTACCATTGGTCGAGCCAAAGAAAAGAGGATCGCCAATTGGCCAACGGTACGACCCGTTCCTTCGTACAAAGGTTTTAATTCTCGTACCACTTCAAGTCCCGCTTTCATCCATTCGATGGGGCGGTGATTGCGATGGTCACTTTTATCAAAGTGTTTATCAGGATCATAACTACCATCTAATAATCCAGAAGCATGGGGAACACGGACAATCAGGGAAGTTTGGTGTTTTTCTGCATGGGGGAAAAAAGATCGTGCAGGATCTTGTTCAAGAATGTTATTGATGATATGCACCACATCATATCTTTCAATTGCCGCCAAACCTTCTTTTTCCCAACCAAGATCTGGGCCCAAAGCCACACCATAATAACGAATTTTGCCTTCTTCTTTCAATCGTTCTAAAGTTTCTAAAACAATATCACTTTGAATCGTACTCATTCTCGGATTATGTAATTGATAGAGATCGATGTAGTCTGTTTTTAAACGTTTTAAGCTTTCTTCTAGAGAGCGGCGCAATGATTCAGGACGCCAATCTTGAGGAAGTTCAGAGTGTCCGGTTCTTTCACCACGATACGTATAGATATCGTAACCACCTTTTGTCGAAATAAAGATTTCATGGCGTTTGTCTTTTAATACTTCAGCAATAATCGTTTCTCCTCGTCCATTGCCATATACGTCTGCCGTATCAAAAAAATTGATCCCATAATCTTCATAAGCAGAACGTAAAAGCCTCTTACCGTATTCTTCGTCTGTTACACCCCACCATTTGGTAGCAACGGTCCATACACCAAATCCAATTTCCGAGACTTGTAAATTCGTATTGGGAAGTTGACGATATTTCATGGAATCACCTCTTAAATATTATAATCACTGTGAGTATAGTGTAACATGAGTAAAAATAATTGGGTAGTATAATCTCATACATTAGAGATAAATATATGTTTTTAAAAAAAGAAGAAAATGGTATATTAATTGAAAATGAGATTTTTAAGTTTCATTACAATAAAAAGGGGTAATCCAATTGAATATCTTAATCACCCTTTATTTTATTTTGAGTTTTTTACGGTTAGCGACTAATTTTATGTATTTATTTCTTAATTTTTTCCATACGACTTGGGTCGATATCCATTTTGCTTTTGCGATCATTGGAATCGCAATGAGCTTATTTATGATTTCGTATATGTCGCAATTAAGGGAACAATTTCAAGCCTATCGAAAAAAGGCCATCATTCTTCTACTATTTGATTCTATTTTTTTTGTTTTGGGATTCATTCTTTATCCTCAATATTTAAAGGAAATCAATCTATATGCAAATGCAATATTTGGTCATCCAATTACATTTCTTTTAAATCTTGTTTTTATTATATTCCTTTTAAAAAACAGAAAATAGCAGGTCACTTATCCTGCTATTTTCCTTTCACTTAATTTTCCTCTTTTTTATCTTTCTCTATTTTGGTTTCCTCTTCTTTTAATAATGCCGCCCAAACATCCTCGTAGTTTTCTTCTTTTTTTACATAATTTTTGATGGTGTAATAGAGGTCATCAGGTGTACGCATTCCAAATAAGGTCTGAACCACTTCTCCATCGACAAAAAGTTTAAAAGAGGGTGCAGAAGTAACTTGATATTTTTCCACGATTTTGGGGGAGAAGTTGACATTGCATTTAAACGCCGGAAATTCAGGTAATTGGGGTAAAACTTGTTCAAGAAATCGCTCCGCGATTTCACATTTTCCTCAGAAAGGGGTGGAAAAAAGGACCAATACAAAACCATTCTTTTTATCAATTTCTTCCATGATTATTTTTTCATCTGTTTCTTTCATCCATTTCCCTCACCTTCAAAAAATTTCACTATGATATCATACCTAAGGTATATAAAAAAAACAATATTTTACTCATGAAACAGTCTTGGGTCATGAAAACGAATTGGACAAATTTTTGAAAAGCCCTTCTACTCTAAACTGAATTTCGTTAATATAAAAATTAGAATCATTGAAAAAAGGGGAATTTATATGAATATCGTTATACCAATTATTACATTTGTTGTTGGAGCAGTAGCAGGTTTTGCTATCGGTGTATTTTATCTGAGAAAACAATTTGCTAACATGGCGATGGACCAAAAACAAATTCAACAGATGGCAAGAAAAATGGGGATGAATTTGAACCAAAAACAATTGAACCAGATGAGCCGAATGATCAATAACATGAATAGGTATAAAAAGAAAAAATAATAGAGACTAGATTAGAAAGCGAGGTGAATAAACCTCGCTTTTTTACTTAAATTTAGCAATTTTCGCAGATCTATTTGTCATAGAATATTTGTTTAAATTTTTTGAATAGATAAAATATAACAAGAAAATAAAAGGAATTTTGCGATACTTTCGAATATTTGATATAGTTGGCGGAAAATCGAACGTGATAGTTTTCCATGAAACATGTAGTATGAAACTTAAAATATTCAGACATTAATCCTTTAAAGAAAAAATGAAAGGGGAATTGGTTAAATGAAAAGGTGGATAGTTTTCCTTGCAATCATAGCAATGGTGGTGAGTATCACAGGGTGTGGCGGAAGTAAACAAACAGCAGGCAGCAATTCAAATGAGGCAAAAACGATTAAAATTGGAATTGATTTAGAATTGTCTGGTGGAGTGGCCGCATTTGGTTCTTCTGCTTTAGACGGTGCTAAATTGGCTGTAAAAGAAATCAATGCAAAGGGTGGGGTATTAGGAAAACAACTTGAATTAGCGATTGCAGACAACGCTTCCAAAGCGGAAGAATCAACACGTGCTATCCAAAAATTAATCTCAGATGACAAAGTCGTTGCCGTGATTGGTGCAGCAACATCTGGAAACACCTTAGCTGCTTCTACAGTAGCGATGGAAAAGAAAATTCCTCTCATTACACCTTCAGGAACAGCGACAAAGGTAACGGTCGATGAAAGAACAGGAAAAGTAAAAGACTATATTTTCCGTACATGTTTTATCGATCCATTCCAAGGTACGGTAATGGGGAACTTTGCTGCGAAAGATTTAAAAGCCAAGACTGCAGCGATCTATATCGATTCTTCAAGCGATTATTCCAAAGGACTTGCTAAATCTTTTGAGGAACAATTCACAAAAAATGGAGGACAAATTGTAACCAAAGAATCTTATCAACAAAAAGATACAGATTTTAAAGCGGTATTAACGCGGATTAAAGATAAAAATCCTGATGTCATCTATGTTCCTGGATATTATGAAGAAGTAGGTAAAATTATTAAGCAGGGTAGAGAAATGGGAATTACTGTACCGTTTTTAGGTGGTGACGGTTGGGATGCACCCCAAATGCTTGAGATTGCAGGAAACGCAGCATTAAACAATACTTTCTTCTCCAATCATTATTCTGCAGAAGATACTTCTCCTGAAGTACAAAAGTTCGTCGAAAATTTCAAGAAAGAATACAACAAAGTACCAGATGGTTTTGCTGTTCTAGGTTATGATAGCGTTCAGTTAATTGCTGAGGCGATTAAAAATGCTGGAAGCGCTGAACCCACAAAGATTAAGGATGCTCTAGCTCAAATTAAAGATTTTAAAGCCGTTTCTGGGACAATAACCTTTAATGAAACCCATGATCCTGTTAAATCAGCGGTTATTATCGAATATAAAGACGGTAAACAATCATTTAAAACAAAAGTCAATCCATAAAATCAGTAGTCAGAAGTTGAAGGTCAGAAGTCAGAGGTTAGAAGTTAGAATAGGGGAAATTGGTGAAGAATCCAATTTCCCTCTTTATGCATTTTATCTATCTACTGCAATGTGAGGTGCTATCGATGGAATATGTTATCCAGCAACTGATTAACGGTATTTCCGTAGGGAGTATTTATGCCCTTATTGCTTTGGGTTATACGATGGTTTATGGAATTATCAAATTAATTAATTTTGCCCATGGTGACATTTTTATGGTTGGGGCTTTTGTTGGCTTAGTTTCGGCAAAAATGTTTCAAGTTCAAGGGTTTAGTCCTCTTTGGGTCTTTCTTCTTTCATTATTGATATCTATGATGGTAAGTGCAATTTTGGGGGTACTTATTGAAAAAATTGCTTATAAACCATTGCGTAATGCTTCAAGGATATCCGTTTTGATTACAGCGATCGGTGTCTCTTTTCTTCTTGAAAATGGGGGGATTTTTTTCATTGGACCTCAAGCACAGGGGTTTCCAGAGATCATCCCTAAAAAGCAGTATCATTTATTTGGATCGGTTCAATTAGACTCTAACCAAATCATGATTTTGGCTGTAACTCTTGTTCTTATGATTCTCTTACAACTCATCGTTCACCATACCAAAATTGGAAAAGCAATGCGAGCTGTTTCTTTTGATATGGAAGCGGCTTATTTAATGGGGATACAAGTAAATACAACGATTTCTGCAACATTTGCCATTGGTTCTGCCCTCGCAGCGGCAGCAGGGGTGATCTATGGAATGACTTATAATTCTTTTGACCCATTGATGGGAATTATCCCTGGGTTAAAGGCGTTTGTTGCAGCGGTTCTTGGTGGAATAGGGATTATACCAGGAGCCTTTATCGGCGGCATATTACTTGGGGTTATTGAAACAGCAGTATCCTCTATGGGCTATTCTCTTTGGCGTGATGGTGTTGCATTTGCCATTCTCATTCTTATTCTCATCTTTAAACCTTCTGGCTTATTTGGCAAGAATGTTCGGGAGAAAGTGTAGGTGGCAATGATGAGAAAAAACAAAAACTTTTTCATCGGTATACTCTTAAGCCTTTTTATCTATCTGGTTTTTCAAGTGCTTATTACTATGGAAATCTTAAGCGATTTTTGGATTTCAACGATTATTTTAATTTCGATCAATATTATCTTAGGGGTTTCCCTTAATCTGATTAATGGATTTACGGGACAGTTTTCAATTGGTCATGCTGGATTTATGTCGATTGGCGCTTATTTATCTGCAATTATGACGCTAGATTTTCATCTACCTTTTCCTTTTGCTCTTCTTGTTGGTGGTGTCACCGCTGCATTAGCTGGTTTCGTGATTGGTGTCCCTTCGTTACGGTTAAAAGGAGACTATTTAGCGATTGCAACCTTGGGATTTGGGGAGATCATCAGGATTATCTGGCTAAATACTGAATATGTTGGCGGAGCTTCTGGTTTAAGTGGAATTCCTTCGCTAACGAATTGGACTTGGGTATTTATCTGGATGATGATTACGATTGTTGTCGTCAATAACTTTGTCAATTCTACTCATGGACGTGCATGTATTTCGATACGTGAAAATGAGATTGCAGCAGAGGCGATGGGAATTTATACGACCAAGTATAAGGTGATTGCTTTTGTGATGGGTTCTTTTTTTGCTGGTATTGCAGGAGGTTTATCAGCGCATATGTTTTATATCATTAACCCAAATAGTTTTAACTTTATGAAGTCTTTTGAGATTCTTGTCATTGTGGTTTTAGGAGGGCTAGGCAGTACAACGGGTTCAATCGTTGGTGCTATTGTACTTACCATGATTTTTACCCTTTTGCAAGATTATCCAGAAATTCGCATGATCATTTACTCCCTTTTATTAATTCTGATGATGATCTTCCGCCCGAAAGGTTTGATGGGTACGCGCGAATTTTCCTTTCAGATGAAGAAGGGAGGGGAAGAACATGGCACCCACACTTCTGCTTGAGGTGAAACAAGCGAGCCGTTCGTTTGGAGGATTAAAAGCGGTATCGAATGTATCGATGCAAATCTACCAAGGGGAACTCATCGGGTTAATTGGGCCAAATGGAGCAGGAAAAACAACACTTTTTAATTTACTAACAGGAGTTTACGAACCTGAAGAAGGGCAAATCATTTTTAACCAAGAATCAATTGGTAGTCTTAAACCATATAAGATCACGCAAAAAGGTGCTGCAAGAACATTTCAAAATATTCGTTTGTTTGGGAACCTGTCTGTTTTAGATAATGTAAAAATCGCCTTTCATCAACGTTCTAAACATTCCATCTTCTCATCCATTTTCCGTTTACCTTCCCATTTTAAAGGGGAACAAGAAATGATCGAACAAGGAATCGAGCTTTTAAAAATTTTTCGACTTGATCACAAAAAAGACGAATTGGCAAAGAATCTTCCATATGGGGAACAACGCCGTTTAGAGATTGCAAGAGCATTGGCGACAAAACCTAAATTACTTCTCCTTGATGAACCAGCAGCAGGGATGAATCCTCAAGAAACACAAGAATTGATGCAATTAATTCGTTGGCTTCGGAAGGAATTTAATTTAACCATTTTATTAATTGAACATGATATGTCATTAGTCATGAATGTATGTGATCGGATCTATGTGCTCGATCAAGGGGAACTGATTGCACAAGGGACACCTGCAGAGATTCAATCCAATCCCAAAGTGATTGAAGCTTATTTGGGACAGGAGGCGTAGTTATGTTAAAAGTAGAGAAGATCAATGTGTATTATGGTGCGATTCATGCATTAAAGGATGTAAGCCTTCAGGTAAATGAAGGAGAGATTGTCACGCTAATTGGTGCAAATGGAGCAGGGAAAAGTACATTATTAAAGACATTATCTGGTTTATTAGTCCCTAAAACAGGTACGATCATGTTCATGGGCAAGAATATAAGGGGGATTGGAGCGTCTACTATTGTCAAATCGGGTTTGATCCATTGCCCAGAAGGGAGAAGAATATTTGCAAATATGTCTGTTGAGGAAAATCTTGAACTGGGAGCATATTTACGAAAAGATCGAGAGATTAAAAAGGATATGGACCTAATCTATTCCCGCTTTCCTCGATTAAAAGAACGTAAAAAACAACAAGCAGGGACCTTATCTGGTGGAGAACAGCAAATGTTAGCCATAGGAAGAGCGTTAATGGGTAAACCTAAACTTCTCCTCCTTGATGAACCATCAATGGGTTTAGCACCAATCCTTGTTCAAGAGATTTTTAAAATCATTCAAGAGATTAATCAATCAGGAACAACGGTTCTTTTAGTTGAACAAAATGCGAACCAAGCTTTAAAAATTGCCCATCGAGCATATGTCTTAGAAACAGGAAAGATTGTTCTTTCAGGAAATGCAAGTGATTTAATTGCTTCTGATGATGTAAAACGGGCATACTTAGGGGCATAAGATATAAGAACTGTCTTAACCTTATAGTAGGAACATCCTACCAATTACAGGAAGATTGGACCTATCATTCTGTAAAGATTGCTATTGACGATCCAGCCATACAACAACGAAATCAAAGAAAGTGAGAACAGTATCTGTACAAGTAAAACATTTTTCTGAGATGGCCGAACAAATCTCCGATTCCAGTCAAGAAGTGGCAGCAATGGCGGAAAAACTTCATGGCATAGGAGAGGATTTATCAAGTAAGTTTATGAAAAAGGGAACTTGATTTTAGTGAATAAATATAAGATAATCATTTTGTAAAAATTGAATCCGTCGTTGTTAGTGGATGAACCAACGTAAAAAAACCACCAGTCTTTTATCGATTACGCCCTGGTGAGGGCTTTTTTTATTTTATATATCTCCACTGGATGACGATGGATTTTTCAATCTTTAAAAAGAAAGGAGAAATTTAAGTGGAGAAGCAAGAAAAATATTTTATGATGCTGTCTGGCCTTTTTATTGGTTTACTCGTAATTGCGAACATTATTGCCACAAAGATTATCACAATATCAATCGCTGGGTATTCTTTTTTTGTACCAGCAGCCGTACTCGCTTATGCCTTAACATTTACCATTACAGACATTATTTCGGAAATATGGGGGAAAGAAAAGACCAACTGGTTAGTATTGGTAGGATTTATTACCTCTGTCGTTTCGGCAGCATTAATAAAATTAGCGATTGTTTTACCAAACGCTCCTTTTTGGCAAGCACAAAAGGCTTTTGAAACCATTTTAGGTGCAAATTTGCGAATTACTTTAGCTGGTATGATCGCTTATATCATAAGTCAATACCATGATGTTTGGTCTTTTCATTATTTAAGAAATAAAACGCAAGGGAAAAAACTTTGGTTACGGAATAATGTCTCGACTGCCATCTCTCAATTTCTAGACACTACCATATTTATAACCATTGCTTTTTATGGCGTGATACCAAACATTGGAACGATGATCCTTAGTCAATATGCTGTTAAACTTCTTATCGCATTAATGGATACACCGATTGTTTACCTTATGGTTTATATCATTAATAAAAATATAAAAAAAACGCTTTGGGCAAAAAGCGAACTGACCATGCAAAAGTAAGTAGATGAAAGGGGTTTTTAATAATGGCAAGAGTTGAAGTCAATCACGATAAGTACAAAAACATACGCTTTGATATCCAAGATGAAAGTGTTATTTTGGTTGATATATTGGAAACCATTCCTTATGAATATATAGGTAAAGACATTGAAGTCACCATTCCTACTACAGAATTCACATCGGTTTGTCCTTGGTCAGGTTTACCTGATTTTGCAGAAATCAAGATTACCTATATACCCAATGAGAAATTGATTGAAATGAAATCCTTAAAGTATTATTTAACATCCTATCGGAATGTGGGAATCTATCAAGAACATGCGACAAATCGTATTTTAGAGGACTTAGTTCGGGTTTGCGATCCAAAATGGATGAAGGTTGAAGCGGTATGGAATGCCCGAGGTGGTTTAGGAACCGTTGTGATTGCGGAATATCCAAGAAGGGAACTACGGCAAGAATAAATTTTTATAGAGGGCTGTCCGAAAAGTAGTAATTAACCCCGAAATCTAAAAAAAGCAACCCCAAAGAATGTTGATTTTACAGCATTCTTTGGGGTTTAATTTTGGTGGATTTTCAACTTAAATGGACTTTTTAGACAGCTCCTTTACTTCATAGAGTGAATGATTATTGATGGATCTAGCCTCCTGAAAGGGGAATAAGAAGATGAATACGGTCTTGATCTTGTAGTAATTCGTTCCCTTTGCAAACTTTCCCATTGAGTATCACCAATGTATCCACATCCCATTTTACCCCTAATCCTTCTAGCCAATTCTTCACCGTTAAAGGTTGTTCCAGATAATGATCTCCTTTTAAATGTTGTAAATAAGGAACATTAGAATTGATGGTAACGACCATACCCTTCGACTCCAATCGATTCTACTTCTTCTTGCGGAACATCAAAGACCGTTTGTGAGGCTTCATTTATCTCATGGTAGAAATACTCAGGCAATCGATCATGAGCTTTGGTAAAGCCAGCTTTACGGTTAAATTCATGTTCAATCCGTAACGTTTCTTTTCCTAATTCTAATAATTGTTCACCAGTATACGGTTCACCAGTATAGGCGGTTATAAGTTCTGCGATTAGATCCCACCTTCCAGCAATCGCTCCACCGCTAAAAAAGCAAAGCCCAGTTGCATCAAAAATAGGAGCCGTTTGTTGTGCTTCTAAAGAAATTTTCACTTGTCCAATCGGCGAATGATGGTCGATTTGTGCTCTTACCGTTTGTCCTGCCGTATGATCTGCTCCCATTGGCGAAGTGGAGTAGGTTACTCCTAGCCCTTTTATTGCCCTTGGATCATAAGCAGGCATCGCTTGACCTTTCACTGTGGGTACTCGGTAAGCCCCATACAATTTACCTACGATTTCAGCACCACCACCTATGATTCTACCTAAAAAACCTCCCGTTTTAATTTCTTGTAAGGCCTGGATGACTCTGTCAACGTCGCCAAATGGAATTACATTCTGTGACATGAGAACACCTAATGCACCACCTGTTTCAATCGTATCGATGCCAAGTTCATTACATAGGCGATTGATTTTGGCAATGTCATCAAGATTACCAATTCCAAGATTTGATCCTAATAGTCCAATATTCTCATATTCTAAAGGGGAAGTGATTCGTTTCCCTGCTTTATCCACAAAAACATTGGAACAACGGATGATACAACCTGGCATACAGGCGTGTGTTGTGGAGCCTTCACCCCCACGTTCTAAAATTGTTTCTCGCAATGTTTCACCAGAAATCTGTTCATATTGTTCAAATGAGCCAGTTGAGAAATTGCGAGTGGGAAGTGCTCCTAAACTGTTTGTTGTTCTAACTAATGAGGAAGTCCCTAACTCAGGGAAAATTTTTGCCGTACCTGGTGTTTCCATTAACCAAGAATGATATTGCTTCATTGCTTGTTTAAATCGTTCGTTATCCTTTGGTTTGCTTCGATCAACCCCCTGATCATCTAGGACAATCGCTTTAATTCCTTTTGAACCAGCTACAGCACCTAATCCCCCGCGACCATTAAAGCGGGTAGGATAACCATCCTTATCTTGACCGGTGATGGCAGCAAGGTTCATTTTCTGTTCACCAGCTATTCCAATTAACCAAATGGCAATATGTTTCCCATATTTTTCTCTTAACCAATCCGCTGCTTCACTTAAATCTTTGCCAAGAATGGGCGAGGCATCGTCAAAAGCGATTTTGTCTTTCGATAGATAAATGATTTTAAAATCATCTCGTACCCCTTCAAAAATAAGTGCGCGAATCCCCAATCTCCCTAATTTAAGACCTGAGATTCCGCCAGCATTACTCTCTTTGATCCCACCTGTTAAAGGGCTTTTAGCCCCAATTGAATACCGATCAGCACTGGAGGCATTTGATCCAGTTAATAAACCATTGGCAAAGATTAATTTGTTATATGGTCCAAGTGGATGGGCAGTTGGCGGTACCTCATCATGAACAATTCTCGAAGTGAGCGCTCTACCACCTAATCGCTGGTATTGATCTTTATTATCTTCCATAACTTGTAAATTGCTCATATTGATCCTTAAAATTTTCATTTTCGCCTCTCCCCAAAGTTTTATTCAGATATTTCCGTTTTTTTGTAAAGTTTAAAATTATTAGGTCTGATTTGTCAATATAACCTTTTGTTAGAATTGGAGTTCCTGTTAAGAGAAAGTGAAGCAGATTATTTAGCTTTACTTTTTCCATCTTAGCCCTTTTGGAAAGTGATTTTTTAATTGGCCATTGACGATTTTCCCCCATCCTAAGGGGAACCCGCTTAAGGTTATGAGTATCCATCCTTTAAAAGGAGAGTCGATAAAGAAGGATTCTCCTTTTAAATATTTTTGCGCTTGGTCAAAATCTAAATCGATAGTTTGTTTCGCTTCTTTAGTTGATAACCCCATGGCTAGGGCATGAGATGGTTCAAAGCGGTTTTTCTTTAATTCTCCAAGATGAAAACCGAGTCGTTCAATTTTTATTCCTTTTACATCAGGAAGACCTTTTGGTACTAGATATAGATGATTACCAAAAGAATGGAAAGATCCCATAGGTTTCTTAATAAGAGTATCTTTGGCAAAGGATTGATAAAATTTTACCGCCTCTTCATTTACCTTAAGCTTCATTGGTTTCATTTTTGCAATGGTGGTTGATTCCTTTTTTCGCAATTTGGCAATATAATGTCCTTCTCCTTTGATTTGGTGAGGCCAAAGGCGAATCGTTTGTGAGATCGATGGGTATTGTTTCCCGTTTACCCATTCAGGGTGGCCTTGGTCAAAGAGATAGGCCAATTCCTTAGGAATCGCTTCAATCTCGAACTCATGATAACGTTCTAAAAAAGCAGCGATTGTTCCTTCATTTTCTTCTGGTGCAAAAGTACAAGTAGAATATACGAGGATACCGCCAGGTTTTAACATTTTTTGCGCTTCATTTAAAATTTCTTTCTGTCTGCTTGCACAATATTGGATATTCTCTAATGACCATTCATTAATGGCTTCAGGATTTTTGCGAAACATTCCTTCACCTGAACAAGGAGCATCCACTAAGACCCGATCAAAGAATTCAGGAAAGACCTTAGCTAAACGTACTGGAGATTCATTGGTAACCACAGCGTTTTTTATGCCAAAACGTTCTAAATTTTCTACTAAGGCTTTTACCCGTGTGGGATGAATTTCATTCGCGATTAATAATCCTTGATGGTTAAGTTTTGTTGCAATATGTGTTGCTTTACCACCTGGAGCAGCACTAAGATCAAGAATCTTTTCTCCAGGTTGCGGATCTAAGACTTCAGTAACTGCCATCGCACTTGGTTCTTGGATATAATAAAGGCCAGCTGCGTGATAAGGGTGTTTTCCTGGGCGATCTTCCTCTTGGTAATAAAATCCTTCTTTTGTCCAAGGAATAGGTTTCAAAGCATAGGGGACAAGTTGTAAAAATGAATCAATGTTAAGTTTTAAAGTGTTCACTCTTAGCCCATGTGTTTGCACCTGTTCATAACTTCGAATAAATGATGCAAATGATTCGCCAAGTAACTGTTGCATTCGTAATCGAAAAGTTTCAGGTAGTTGAACCATATCGTACGCTCCAATCTAAACGATCGATGAACAATTTCCCGTTCATTATATAGAATTACTTAAGGTGATCGCAACTAAGAATATGTAATGCAATGTTGGTAGAAATTAAGGGAATAATACTTCATATAAAAAACTAGGTAGACAAAAGAATCAAAATAATCAAAAAAAAGTTACTAACGTGATTAACAATAGTGAAATAAAGAAAAGAATGGTATTCTATATAATGTTACGGCACTGAATACTTTAGCAAAAAAGGAGGACTTATTGTGAGTGATTTGTTTTTGGAATTAAAAGAAAAAGTGCAAACAGCTTATCCAACCATTGTGTATCCTGAGGGACTTGATGAAAGGATTTTACAAGCGACAAGCCGTTTATCCAAAGAGAAAATTTTAAAGCCTATCTTGATTGGAAACGTAGAAGATGTACAAGCTAAAATAAAAGAACTAGGTTTAGAGTTTGCTGATGTGGAAATTTATGATCCTGCTACTTATCCAGATTTTGAGCGCTTGGTTGCCGTTTTTGTTGAACAAAGAAAAGGAAAGGCTACAGAGGAAGAAGCTCGAAAAATTTTACTTGACGAAAATTATTTTGGAACCATGCTTGTATATCTCGGTAAAGCCCATGGCCTTGTAAGTGGTGCTGCTCATACTACTGCAGAAACGGTACGTCCTGCACTGCAAATCATTAAAACAAAGCCTGGGATCAAGAAAACCTCTGGTGCATTTATTATGGTAAGAGGAGAAGAACGTTATCTTTTCTCTGACTGTGCGATTAATATTGCGCCAGATAGCCAAGATCTAGCAGAAAATGCAGTTGTTAGTGCAGAAACTGCTCGCATTTTTGGCATTGAACCAAGGGTTGCAATGTTAAGTTTCTCTACGAAAGGTTCGGCAAAGTCTCCTGAGACGGAAAAGGTAATAGAAGCCACTCGTTTAGCCAAAGAGATGGCACCTGATGTTCTAATTGATGGAGAATTCCAATTTGATGCGGCATTTGTTCCTGAAGTCGCGAAAAAGAAAGCACCTGATTCCCCATTAAAAGGTAATGCAACCGTTTTTATCTTCCCTAGCTTGGAAGCGGGAAATATTGGTTATAAGATGGTACAACGTCTTGGCGGATTTGAAGCTATCGGGCCAATCCTTCAAGGATTAAATAAACCTGTAAATGACTTATCCCGCGGTTGTAATGCCGAAGATGTTTATAAATTATCTCTAATCACAGCAGCACAAGCATTATAATGGCAAAAAGAAACCAGCACCCTTATTTCGGTGCTGGTTTATCTATTTAGAAATATTACTACTATTATCCAATTATTCTAGAATCTCTCTAGATTAACAGGTATTTTGTCTTGTTTTCACTGTCTATGTCTTTTAAACTAAGAGACAGTTCTCCCGATTACTTTAAACCTAAAGCCACATTTGTGACTGAACGTTTGAGTAAGAAAGGAGAGATAGGATGAAAACGGCAAAAAAATTTATCTTTTTTACTTTATTATTTGTCATTGCTTTTACTGTGTTACCGATTCAACAAAAAGTTGAAGCGGCATCACCATCGGTTTTAACCATTGGAAGTCAAAACGGTGATGTTTGGGATCTACAATATCGGTTACGTCAACTAGGTTATCCCATTGGTATCGATGGAAAGTTTGGTTTTCAAACCTATAAAACAGTAAGAAAATTCCAAGCTGATTATGGTTTAGCTGTTGATGGTATTGTTGGTTATCAAACATGGAGAATCTTGAAAAAGAAAAGTTTATCGAAAAAGGAATTCGAATTGCTGGCAAGATTGGTATATAGTGAGGCACGTGGAGAACCATATAAAGGGCAAGTTGCGGTAGCAGCTGTTGTTTTAAACCGAATCGATTCAAATCAATTCCCAAATCAACTTCGTTCAGTCATTTTCCAAGATGGAGCATTTACTGCTGTGGCTGATGGACAATTGTGGTTAACTCCAAATCAAACGGCAAAAAATGCAGCATTAGATGCAATTCGTGGTTGGGATCCATCCTATGATGCGCTCTATTACTTTAATCCCAAAACTGCAACATCAAAATGGATTTGGACAAGACCACAAATTGTGAAAATCGGAAATCATATTTTTACGAGATAAAATTGATGAAAAGTTGTGAAATGGCTTGTTTAGGTTTGTATATTCCATAAGCGTTGGAATATACAACCCTTTTTTTATTGTTTTCTGTTATAAAACAAATAAATAATATCATTGACTGTTATATAAATTATTGTTATAATACAGATAACAAAAATAAAAGTTGAGGTGTAACAAAAATGGTGAGAGTTACGGGAACGGTATATCAAAGGAAAGCGGGAAAGCCATTTATTTTAAAAGATATTGATCCTTTATTTTATGCTTGTTGCTATCTACACACGAATCAAATGTTTTTAATGGAAAAAGAAAAATTCTTCAATGAAATGAAAAAAGGTGTTATTTCAGAATTTCCAGCTGTTGTTAATATCTAGGTAAAATATCTTCAATTAAATTCATATAAAATGCCTATTGACATTGTAAAGCACTTTTCATCATTTAGGAAAAAGTGCTTTTTTTATTTGTTTAGAAGGATTATGATCTAAAATTGTCGAAACAAGTAACCGATATAAATATAGGACAGCCGTGATAGAATAGTAAGATTAAAGGAAGTGAAATGATGGATCTTAGCACAGTCATTGGCCTCATTCTTGGTTTATCTGGACTTATCGGAGGTTTTATCCTTGAAGGTGGACATGCTAGTTCCTTATTACAATTAACTGCTTTTATGATCGTTTTTGGGGGAACATTTGGCGCGGTAATCATTAGTTTCCCCATGGAACAGTTAAAAACTGTTCCAAAATTATTAAAAATTGCATTTACGGAAAAAAAATTAAATGTCCATGAATCGATTCAGCAATTAGTGGAATTTTCCACGTTAGCTAGACGAGAAGGGATATTAGCAGTGGAACAGCATTATGATAAGATGGAAGGGAATCCTTTTTTAAAAGAAGGAATGATGTTAGTTGTTGATGGTGTCGATCCTCAACTGATTCGTGAAATATTAGAAATTGAGATTGCCAATATTGAAGCAAGACATGAAAAAGGGATTCGCATCTTCGAGGCTGCGGGTGGTTATGCACCAACAATGGGGATTATAGGAACCGTTATGGGACTTGTCCACGTATTAGGAAATTTATCAGATCCTGATAGTTTAGGCCCTTCCATCGCTGTAGCTTTTATTGCTACCCTTTATGGTGTGTCTAGTGCTAATGTTATATATCTACCCATTGCTTCAAAGTTAAGGGCAAGAAGTCAAATGGAAGTGTTGATTAAAGAGTTAGAGGTTGAAGGAATCTTATCTATTCAAGCAGGAGAAAATCCGCAAATGCTTCGCAAAAAATTATTGGCTTTCTTACCACCAGCCATGCGTGAACTAGAACAAGAGAAAACCTTTGCAGGTGAAGCGAATGAATAGACGGAAAAAAAAGAAAGAAGTGCAAGAAAACCATGAGCGGTGGCTAATTACCTATGCAGACCTAATTACACTCCTAATGATTTTTTTCGTTGTCATGTATTCGATGAGTAAATTAGAAATGGAGAAATTTGAACAAATCAAAGTTTCATTAATGGATGCTTTGTCAACGAATGATTCAATGATTGAAGGAATAGGAGTCAGCAAATTAGGAAAGACCGACAGAACCCAAGAAGGGGGAGATGAAAAGAACAAACTATATGCAAAGCAAATGGAGGAAGAAAGGAAATTACAAAATTTCCGTAAGGAAATTGAGAAGTATATCAAGGCCAATCACCTTGAAGGAGATGTAGAATTGGAGGAAGTCCCTCGTGGGATTCAGATTTCCATGAAAGATAAAATCCTCTTTGATTTTGGGAAAGCAGATCTAAAACCTGAGTCAAAGATGATTTTGGATAAGATATCGAAGTTGTTAAAAGATCTACCCCATCCTTTAAGTATTGAAGGACATACGGATGATCGGCCTGTTTTGCCTAGTTCCCCGTTCAAGTCGAATTTTGACTTATCAACGGCAAGGGCGTACTCTGTGTTAGAGTATATGGTCAATCAACACCATATCGATTCAAAGCGCCTTCGGATCGTTGGTTATGGGGAAAATAAACCCGTCTACAAAAATGATACAGAAGAACATCGTCAAGCGAATCGCCGTGTCGTTCTCGTCGTTTTACGCCCTGAATACGATTTTAAATAAAGAATAATAGGAAACCGGAAACAGTATTTACCTGTTTTCGGTTTTTTATTTGATTGTACATTTTTATAGACTATTTATATAATAAGAATATCGACAATATTAAGGAGATGGGAAACTTGGTTTATACAGCAATATCGATTTTGATCATTTCCATTTTTGCAGGGATATTTGGTTCTCTCTTAGGATTAGGAGGTGGGATGATTGTTATTCCTGCTTTAACATTATTAATGGGGGTAGATATTAAGTATGCAATTACTGCTGGATTAATATCGGTTATATCGACATCGAGTGGTTCAGCTGTTGTTTATGTTCGCGATAAAATCACGAATATACGTGTGGGGATGTTCTTGGAACTTGCGACAACAATCGGAGCGTTAACTGGAGCGCTCGTTGCAGGGTTTTTGCAGCCAAAAATTTTATATATTCTCTTTGCGTTGCAATTATTTTATTCTGCATACTCGATGATCAAGAAGAGGAATCAAGAATTACCTGAGATTCGATCCATACATCCGATGGCAGAAAAATTAAAATTAAGAGGAGAATATTATGACAAGGCATTAAACCAAACCATTACATACCAAGCCAGTAGCGTGTATGGCGGATTTGGATTGATGTATTTGGCAGGTATGATTTCCGCATTATTAGGAATTGGGAGCGGTAGTTTTAAAGTGATTGCAATGGATCATTTGATGAATTTACCAATGAAGGTTTCGACAGCAACTAGTAATTTTATGATGGGGGTTACGGCTGCTGCAAGTGCAGGAATTTATTTATTCCGGGGACAAATCGACCCTAAAATCGCTGGACCTGTAGCTATTGGCGTTGTGATTGGTGCAACGATTGGTACAAAACTTATGCAACGGATGAGAAGTGTTACTTTACGAAAAATTTTTATACCCGTGTTACTCTATGTTGCCGTTGAGATGCTTTTACAAGGTTTGGGGGTAAAATAAATGGATCAAGCGAATAGATTCGAAAAAAATGAAAATCACCATGCTGTGATGATGGAAATCGTTATTAGTAAATCGCTGCGTTATGGTGTTACGCTTAGTGTAATCACGATTCTTTTAGGATTGATTCTTTTTATCGTTACAGGAAAAAGCGGTTATCCAGGTCATACTTTTCCAACGACACTAAGTAGTATTTTAGCTGGACTCATCAGTTTAAAACCATATGCCATTATCATGACAGGGCTTCTTATGCTAATCCTTACTCCCGTGTTTCGTGTGGGAGTATCGATTATCGCTTTTTTCCTTGAAAAAGATTATTTGTATGTAGTGATCACAACGATTGTTTTTATTATCCTTATCACTAGTTTTTTCCTGGGGAAAGTGACCCATTGAAAAATAGTTTCATCATCTAAGTTTTGCTTCAAAGTGTAATCACTCTCGATTTATCCAACTTTTTGCGTAAATTGGTTTGAAATTTATGTGAAAGGAAGTGGATAAATATGGGATTATTACATGATGAAGTAACGTTTTTAAATTTTGATCAAGCCTATATTCCGCAAAAAAAGCTGCTTCATATTCCTCATCATTGGATTGATTTAGACGATATCAAACACACCAATTATTATTGTGAAGAAACGGCTTGCACCAAGATTAAAGAACGATTAAATGAAAATCCCCATCGCGGGATTACGTTTATTGGCAGTGGAAACTATCATTATGTTACTTATCTTTTATTATCGGAGATCAAGGAACCTTTCACATTGATTCTTTTTGATCACCATACAGATGCAATGATCGATTCTTCTGCTGTTTCTAACCTGATTTCCTGTGGTTCATGGGTGGCTCGTGCCATTTCCCGATTACCCTTTTTACAAAAAGTACTAATTATTGGAGTAAGAAAAGACTTATTCCCATTGATTCACCCAAGTTTACGATCCAAAGTCTCCATTTTACCCGAAAACGATCTCCAATTATCGCCAAACTTCGTTTTACATTGGTTACAAAAAGAGATTACGACAGATACCGTTTATATCAGTATTGATAAAGATGTTTTAGATATTGATTATGTGAAGACCAATTGGGATCAAGGCAATATGAGTCTTCCTGAACTTTTAATTGTCTTAAAAGAAATCATTCGCCAAAAAGAAGTATATGGTGTAGATATCTGTGGGGAATATCCAACGGATCCATTTAGCGCTTTTCAACCTAACTCATTAGAGACAATCAGAAAAAATGAGGAAACAAACCAAAAAATTTTAGAGACCATTTTAACTCCATCATCCCCTTAAAAGAGGGGGATTTTTCCTTGTTTATAAACTGTCAAAATATGAATGATAAAATCTAAGAATTGTGTGAATAGGTGCATGAGATATGGCGATTTTAAGAAATGATTGGGCTGATTATTTGCAAGATGAATTTAAAAAACCGTACTATTTGCGTTTAAGAAAATTTTTGATTGAAGAATATCGCAGCAAAACCATCTACCCAGATATGTACGATATTTTCAATGCCCTCCACTATACCTCTTATGCAGAGACTAAGGTGGTGATATTAGGACAAGATCCATATCATGGGAAAGGGCAGGCTCATGGATTAAGCTTTTCTGTTAAACCAGGGGTAGCGATCCCACCTTCCTTACAAAATATTTTCAAAGAATTACAACAAGATCTGGGTTGTACGATCCCAAATCATGGTTATCTTGTGAAATGGGCAAAACAAGGGGTATTGCTGCTTAACACCGTTTTAACCGTTAGAGAAGGGGAACCCAATTCCCATAAAGGGATAGGGTGGGAAACATTTACGGATCAGGTAATATCCACGTTAAATCGACGGGAAAAACCGGTGGTTTTTATTCTTTGGGGAAAACATGCCCAAGAGAAACAAAACCTGATTACCTCCTCTCACCATTACATTATTCAATCCCCTCATCCAAGTCCTTTTTCTGCCAATCGGGGATTCTTTGGTAGTCGACCTTTTTCCAAAGCCAATCAATTTTTGCGTCAAATCGGTAGTCAGGAAATCGATTGGCAAATTCCCGACATCTAAAGCTCTTTTCTATTTCACTTTAAGTGTACGCAGACGGTTAATCGCTGCGGCTACTTCAAATTTTCGCGGCATGGCCAAATCTCCAGGATGTTTGCCATAGTAGGGAGATATGACTTCCAGTCCTTTTTGCTCAATGATTTGGTATAGTTGATCAAGCAAGCTTGCTAAAGGGGTAGAACTATCGATGAAATGGTCTGCGAGATACTTTATCATATAAGCAATGGTCTGTGTTTGGCTTGGATCAACGAGTTGTTCGACAAGAGATAGATCGATTTCATTTCTCCCATATATAATTTTGCTTAATCCCTTTGCCTCGACTTTTTCCTTTTTTCCCTTAGACGCATTGAAACTTTCTTTTAAGATGATTCGCGGTGTGATTTCACCAAAAGACTGACCCCCTTCTTGTTTTCTATTCGTTCTTTTTCTCGTTGCAATTTCTTTTGCCTTCTCTGTTACGTCATAGGGCTGGTATTCATTCATCATAATGACTTGATCGGCAACATCAAAATAATCTCCTGATCCTCCAATCACCAAAATGGTGGAAACGTGGTATTCTTCATATAGTTGTTTCACTTTATCAATAAACGGAGTAATTGGTTCTTTTTCCTTTTCGATCAATTCTTGCATTCTCCCATCCCGAATCATAAAATTGGTGGCACTTGTATCTTCATCAATGAGTAGAACTTGACTACCCATTTCTAATGCTTCGATGATATTGGCTGCTTGTGATGTACTGCCACTTGCATTCTCGGTAGAAAAGCGGATTGTATCTTTTCCAAATGGCAGATGGTTGATAAAAGGAGAAATATTGACTTTCTCAATCCTTCGGCCATCTTCTGCTCGGATTTTTATTGCGGTCGGATTGGTCAATACAAATTCCCTACCATCCCCTGCAATATGATTATAGACTCCTCGTTCAATCCCTTTTAAAAGGGTACTTTTTCCATGATACCCACCGCCAACAATTAATGTTACTCCTTCAGGAATAGCCATACCCCGAATAGGATTGCCATGGGGAATGGGGATTTCGATCTCTAATGACTTCGGTGATTGAAAAGGAATTACTTCCTTTCCCTTTAAAGGAAGATCACTAATTCCGCTTTTTCGCGGAAGAATGGAACCATTGGCAATAAAGCTAATATACCCATGTTCTGCCATAAACTGACGGATCGCTTGTTGTTGATCAGTTAATTGGAGATGTTTTGTAAGCTTGTTTTGATCAATTTGCAGAATTCCTTTCTTAACAAGCCTTGGTATATCTTCACAGAGAAGTTGGATCGCTTCAAGTCCTAAGATTCTTCTTCCTTGCGCAGGAAGGCCAACAGATAGACGGACTTCGACTTTTTTCTCGTCGATGTAGACAGAAGTACGAGGAAGGATTTCCTGACCAGGACGATCAATAGCAATCAATCCGCTTTTTCCAGTCCCATTGATAATGGGATTAAAATCGTCGATTCTTTTGGCTACTTCACGAGTAAAATAATCGGTAAGGGCGATTTTGCGTGAGAGGGAATGATACCAATCTTTTTGAATATGGGTGAGTCGTATTGGAATTTCCACGCGAATCCGTGAGGGAGAAGCAAAAGGATCTCCTTGAACATGGTCAATGTGCAGGAGAAACCCTTCTCCTTGATATGTCCCTTGAATTTCTTTATAAGCTTTATATCCTTTGCCATTGATTTGTTTTAATTTTTCTTTTAGGTGTTGCAAAATATCCTTCTCCTTTACTTTCCTTTTCTTGCCTTAATTATAGTATAGTATTAGTATAAGATACTTAACAAAATGATAAAACCTTAGTTTAATAACAGCGATCTATAGGTTAATGTATAATCCATAAGCTAGGATTTCAGAAGGTGTTGATAATTTAAATCCTTGAATTTCGGAGTAATCTAATTTTAAAGGTTCATTAAAGATTTGAACCGTAAATGGATCAAATAAGAATTTTTGATCATCGATAGTCAGGATCGCATCATTTGCCTTTGGTTCATCCAGAACCAATTCTACTTCGAGGGTAAACCCTCAGCCGGCTGCCAATTCAGCTTTTACACGTATTCCTTTAGTAGAAGGAATTTGTAGGGTTTTGATTTCTTTAAGTGCCTGATCAGTGACATGAAATTGCATATTATATTCCTCCAAAAAATGTGATAATTATATTTTACTTAGAATTTGATTTACTGATAAAGCTCATAATTATCTGGATGAATTTTCTTGATCCATGTCGTTAGAGGAGTGACCAGTATTGGCTTTTAATGGGCAAAAAATTATTCCTGCCATTCGCAATATGAAAGACTTTGAAACCATTTTGAAAAGTGATTTTGAATACTTTATATTACTTGACAGTCATATCAATCAATTAAAAAGTATTAGTGAATATGCAAAAAAAGCAGGAAAGAAGCTTTTATTACATGGAGATTTGATTCATGGATTGAAAAATGATGAATATGCAACACAATTTATCGCTCAAGAATTTAAACCAGCTGGACTTATCTCGACAAAGTCACAAATGATTACCATGGCTAAGAAAAAAGGAATTATGGCCGTTCAAAGACTTTTTTTAATCGATACCACGGCTTTAGAGGCAGGATATAAGTTGATTGAGAAAACTAAACCAGATTATATTGAAATTTTACCTGGGGTTATCCCAGCTCGCATCATAAAAGAAGTATCTGAAAAAACAGGTATTCCCATTCTTGCTGGAGGATTAATTAATACAAAAGAGGATATAGAGATAGCATTGAATGCTGGTGTTGTGGCAATTACAACTTCAAAGAAGGAGCTATGGATTTATGATTCAAAATAATGAAATTTTTTAAACCAATATAAAAATTCATATTGACAACGTTTTCAATTCATGTCACAATATAGACACAAAGTTAATAGTTAATGGGGAGACACGGAGATCCATTATATAAGCCTTTTAATAAGGTTATTTATAATGGATCTCTTTTTATTTTGTTTAGGGGGGGATCTAAAACATATACTTAAAGAATTTTTAATGAGACTAATTCTATGTTTATGTTTAATTACAATAAGATTTTTGAGGGGGACATTAAATGACAGCGTTTTTAGCAGAATTAATTGGAACAATGTTAATTATAATTTTTGGTGGCGGAGTGGTTGCTGGATATGTACTTAAAAAGACAAAAACATTTGGTTCAGATTGGATTGGAATAACAGTTGGTTGGGGATTTGGTGTTACTTTAGGTGTATATGCTGCAGGTTCTATTAGTGGTGCACATCTTAACCCAGCTGTTACAATTGGATTGGCTATGGCTGGAGATTTCCCGTGGGAAAAAGTACCTAGTTATATACTTGCTCAATTGATAGGTGCTTTTATCGGCGGTGTCATCGTATGGGTCCATTATTTACCTCATTGGAAAGAAACGGATGATCAAGCTGCTAAACTGGCTGTTTTTTCAACAGGTCCAGCCATTCGTAGTTATGCAGCGAATTTAGTAAGTGAAATTATAGGGACGTTTGTATTACTGTTTGGACTATCTGTTATAGGTGCGAATAAATTTTCTGAGGGTCTAAACCCATTTATAGTTGGTTTTTTTATTGTCGCGATAGGACTTTCATTAGGAGGAACAACTGGTTATGCCATTAATCCAGCTCGTGACCTTGGGCCAAGAATTGCTCACTTCTTATTACCTATTGCTGGAAAAGGATCTTCAGATTGGTCCTATTCTTGGATTCCTGTCGTTGGTCCAATTGTTGGAGGAGGACTTGGATCGTTAACTTATAAAGCGATATTCACAGGGAAAATTCTTCCATCGTTATATGTTTTTGCAGTTTTAACATTCATTGTTATAATTGGTGCTATTTTACAAGATAGAAAGCAAGCAAGTTTACAAAACTCTGCTGTAATTAATAAAAATGTAACCGCTTAAAAAGGGAGGAAATTAGAATGACAGAAAAATACATTCTATCTATTGACCAAGGAACTACTAGTTCAAGAGCCATCTTATTTAACAAAAATGGGAAAATTGTGGCAATGACACAAAGAGAGTTTCCTCAATATTACCCAAAACCAGGGTGGGTTGAACATAATGCAAATGAGATTTGGGGGTCTGTATTAGCCGTATTAGGGGAACTTTTTGGTAACTATAATGTGGAACCAAAGCAAATTGAAGGAATCGGGATTACCAACCAACGTGAAACGACTGTCGTATGGGACAAAAATACGGGCTTGCCCATCTATAATGCGATTGTATGGCAAAGTCGACAAACAGCAGCGATCTGTGATGACTTGAAAGCAAAAGGTTACGAACAAATGGTAAGGGAGAAAACTGGTCTAGTGATTGATGCTTATTTCTCAGGAACTAAAATCAAATGGATCCTTGATAACGTAGAAGGGGCTAGAGAAAAAGCAGAAAAAGGTGACTTATTATTCGGTACCATTGATACTTGGCTGATTTGGAAATTAACAGGCGGAAAAGCTCATGTTACAGATTATACCAATGCTTCAAGGACGATGTTATTTAATATTCATACGCTCGAATGGGATGACGAGTTATTACAGATGTTAGATATTCCAAAATCTATGTTGCCAGAAGTAAGACCATCTTCTGAGATCTACGGAATGACCGTTCCATATCATTTCTTTGGTGAAGAGATTCCAGTGGCTGGAGCTGCAGGAGACCAACAGGCAGCATTATTCGGCCAAGCTTGTTTTGAAGCCGGAATGGCAAAAAATACATACGGCACAGGTTGTTTCATGTTAATGAATACAGGTGAAAAGGCTGTTCCATCTAAGCACGGATTGCTTACAACCATCGCTTGGGGTGTGGATGGAAAAGTTGAATATGCGCTAGAAGGAAGCATTTTTGTTGCGGGTGCAGCGGTTCAATGGTTACGTGATGGTTTACGTGTAGTAGACAATGCACCACAATCAGAAGAACTCGCAACAAAAGTTGATTCAACTGACGGTGTGTATGTTGTTCCTGCATTTACTGGTTTAGGAGCTCCATATTGGGATATGGATGCACGTGGAGCTATCTTTGGTTTAACCCGTGGTACCACACGTGAACACTTGGTTCGTGCAACATTAGAATCCTTAGCTTATCAAACAAGAGATGTATTGTCAGCAATGGAAGCGGATTCTGGAATTACCTTAAACACTTTACGTGTAGATGGTGGAGCCGTTAAAAATAATTTCTTAATGCAATTCCAATCTGACATCCTTGCAGTTCCTGTAGAGCGTCCAGTTGTAAATGAAACCACCGCTTTAGGCGCAGCTTATCTTGCAGGTTTAGCAACAGGCTTTTGGAAGGATAAAGGAGAGATTGCAAAGAACTGGGCAATTGATAAGACATTTGAACCTGTTTTAACTGAAGAAAAGCGCGAAGAATTATATTCTGGTTGGAAACGGGCAGTAAACAGCACCATGTATTGGAGCAAAAATCAATAGAATCTTCTTACAAAAGGCCTTTCAACAATTCTGAAATCATGTTATACTTAAATTGACAATATCATCAAAAATTTTGGTTGGAGATTCGGAGAGACCAAACAAATCAGACCTTTGATCCGGCATCAAAGGAGGGTTTGTTTTGGTCTTTTTTATTTTTAATATTTGGAGGAAATAGGAATGACAAGAAAGATCGAGACAGAAGTGATTGTCATTGGTGGAGGAGCGACAGGTGCTGGAGTCTTGCGGGATTTAGCTTTACGAGGAATCAAGGCTATCCTTGTTGAACAAAGGGACTTAACCTATGGAACCTCATCCCGATATCATGGTTTACTTCATTCAGGTGCGAGATATGCTGTTGGTGATGCGGAAACAGCTAGTGAAAGTTATAAAGAGAATTTAATTATTAAACGAACCGTACCCGGATCGGTTGAAGATACAGGTGGATTATTTGTCAAAGTTCCACAAGATGATGATGAATACGTATACAAATGGATTGAAGGATGTAAAAAAGCAGGGATTCCCATAGAAGAAGTACCAGTAGCTCAAGCGCTAATCGAAGAACCCTTTTTATCTAAAGATATTCAAGCGGCTTATCGTGTCCCAGATGCAGCAGTTGACGGTTTTACATTAGTCGTGGATGTGGTAGCAGATGCAGTGTCTAGAGGAAGCAAAGTTCTTACTTACCATGAAGTCGTCCAAATGATCATGAAAGAAAATCGAGTGATCGGTGTTGTTGTACGTAATGTTCACACCGGTGAATGGATCGAAATCTATGCCAATATGGTTGTCAATGCGACAGGCCCATGGGCAGCAAAGATCGCATTTCTAGCAGGAATCGATATTCATATGATCAATAATCGTGGAATGTTAGTGGTATTCCATCATCGTTTTAATAAAAAAGTGATTAATCGCTTACGCAAACCAGGGGATGCTGATATCTTTGTCCCAGCACATAACGTAACCATCTTTGGAACAACCGGCGTGAATGTTCAAGAACCTGATGATTTTTCTCTAAGTCGTGAAGAAGTAGATAAGATGTTACGAGATGGGAAAGCGATGATCCCTGAAGTGGAACAGATGCGAATAATTCGTGCCTTTGCTGGTGTAAGACCTCTTTATCAAGAAAAAACAGTAACAGGAAATAGCGGTCGAAATGTAAGTCGGGGAATGGCCTTACTCGATCATGAGACGCGAGATGGCGTACAAGGTATTATCACGATCACAGGTGGAAAGTTTACTACTTTCCGTTACATGGCAGAAAAAACGGTGGATCTCGTTTGTGCTAAATTAGGGATTTCCGCAAAATGTACAACTCATGAGGAAATTGTTCCCCATCGCATGGCAAAGGAATTTTTTAAACAAGTGAATATGGCTCCGGCGGCGAAACAAAAGTTGGTTCATTGGGCAGGTAATCGTGCGAAAAAAATTGAAGAAGGCTTACAAAAAAATGATCTTTTAAATATCGTTGTCTGCGAATGCGAACAAGTAACCCTAGGCGAAATCGAATCGGTCTTACCAGATGGAAAATTCCATTTAGGGGATATTCGTCGGAGAACTCGCTTAGGAATGGGGACCTGCCAAGGAACATTTTGTAATTTCCGTGCGGCAGCTTTAGCGGTAGAAAGAGGAATCACAACGACACAAGAAGCCAATACTGCTTTACTTGATGCTATTGCGGAAAGACAAAAAGGGATGAAAGTGGTAGCTACAGGAGAAACAGCAAAACAATTAGCATTGATGAATGCCATTTACCATGTTTCTTTAGGGATGGGAAAAAGGGGGATGTGAAACATGTATGATCTGGTGGTCATCGGTCAAGGTTTTACAGGGATGTTATCCGCCATTTGGGCAAAAGAAGAAGGAGCTTCTGTTGCCATTATAAGTCAAGGGACAGGGAAGATCCTTCAATCAACAGGTGTGATGGATATTCTCCCGGGAACAGAGGGGACAATGAATGATCTGATTCGTGAATACCAGATCAAAGGCTGGAACTCATTATTCATCGAAGGTGGAATCAAACGTTTCAAGACGATGATGAAACGGTTAGGCAATCCCTATCAAGGTTCAATTCAGCAACCTGTTCAAATCGTAACAGGTTCAGGCTATTTGAAATCAACTGCTTTATATCCATCTACTATTACCCCGATCCCAGAAACAGGTCATATTGTTGTTATTGGTTTCCAAGAGATTTCTGATTTCCAGCCAACCTATGTTGCTGAAAACTTAGCAAGTGAACGTCCTGAATTAACCATTGACCATTTCTCGATTTCATTAGGGCATCGTTCACTTCGAACCATGACACAACTCGATGCGGCTAGACTATTAGAACAGGAAGAGATCAGGAACCAAGTCATTGCTGGAATCAAAAGAAAAATGAAATCCTTATCCATTTCAACTCCAGACTTAGTCATCATTCCATCTGTATTAGGCGTAATAGAATGGAAAAAAGTTTGGGAAGATTTTACGAATCAACTGAGTGCTAAAGTTACGGAAGCTGTAGGAATGCCGCCTAATGCAACAGCAATACGCTTACACGAACAATTACGTAAAGAAATGACTCGTTTAGGCGTTCGTCAATACATGAATTCCAAAGTGATAGGAAGGAAACAAGGGAAGCAAATGATTGAATCGGTCATGGTTCGTAATACCAATCAGACCATCAGCATCGAAGGAAAAGCATTTGTCCTTGCCACTGGCGGAATACTAGGTGGGGGTATGGAACAGATGGTAAACGGGATCACCGAAACGGCATTAGGTTTGGAAGTGGATCAAAAAGGAAATCTAATCAATCCATACGATAATCTTTATTTAGTGGGAGCGAGTCAAGGGCTTCACGTTACACGGTATGGGATCACAGGGGGTATTTTTTCCATTCTTTCTAGCTTTCAGGCGATCATCAAAAACTACTATTGTCAACCATTAGGAGGAGAACAAGATGATCAACTTACCAGACACCAGTTATGATCAATGTCTCAAATGTAATGCCTGTGTCGTCAGTTGTCCTGTTTCCAACGCAACCCTTGATTTTGGCGGACCGAAACATTTAGGGCCTGAATTAAAGCGTCTAATGGAAAATCAAGAGTTGATCGAAGATCCAAGGATTGAACTTTGTACGTTATGTGGCAATTGTGATCTTTCCTGCCCTGAAGATGTTCATGTTTCTAGTTTAACGGCACAAGCAAAGGCGATTCATGCGGAAATATCGGGAACGAAATTCAGAGACAAAATATTAAGTCAAGCTGAATTGATAGGGAAAGTTGCTTCAACTTTTGCACCGATTACCAATACAGTAATGAAAATGAAGCTTGTACGGAAAGTGATGCAAAAAGTAATAGGAATTCACGCAGATCGCAAATTTCCAGAATATAAATTTAAGAATTTTAATCGTACGTATAAAAAGAAAACCGCCAATACGAAGAGAAAAGTGGCTTATTTTGTTGGTTGTTATGCCACATATAATGCCCCGCAGATAGCGGAAGCCTTTGTAGAAGTGATGGCCTATAATGGGATTGAAGTGGCAAAACCAGAGCAAAATTGTTGTGGAATCCCCATGCTCGCTAATGGGCAAATAGAACAAGCGATGAAAAATGCCAAGTTTAATGTTAAAAGTTTACTAGAATATACAAGAAAAGGTTACGATATCGTTCTAACTTGTACCAGTTGCACTACCGCATTAAAAAAGGAATATCCTGAGGTACTGAAAATAGAAGGGGCAGATGAGTTAGCCGAACATGTCTTTGATGCCGATGAATATTTACGGATGCTTCATGAAGAAGGGAAAATGAACACCAATCTTGCACCGATGAACGTAAAGGCTGGGTATTTTGCACCATGTCACATGAAAGCACAAGGAATCGGCAATCCGGCAATGGATGTGCTGGAATTAATTCCTGGTTATGAAATGCAGGATTTAGCTGCTGGATGTTGTGGCCAGTGTGGAACATTTGGCTTTAAAGAAGAAAAGTTTGATTTATCACTAAAAATGGGCGCATCCATGAAACAAGCAGTAGAGGAATTAGATGCCGAATATACCGTTACCGAATGTGGGATGTGTAAAACCCAACTCGATCAATTAACAAATAAACCTGTTAAACATCCAATGGAAATCATGGCGGAGGCATATCGAAAAGCAGTAGTTAGTAGTGTTTGTTAAGAAGAGGTTTTATAGCGCAACACGTCTTAAATCAGTAGCCGGAATGAAAAAATATATGTATAATCATCTGTAAAGACATGTTTTAAAAGGGGAGAGGGACTTGAAAAAAGCACTACTTATCATTGATATGAGTAATGATTTTGTTGATGATCATGGAGGATTAACAGCAGGAAAGCCTGCGCAACAGATCGTTCCTTATATTGTCGATTTAGCCAATCGCTTCCTTCAAGGAAATCATTTGGTGATTTTTGCCATGGATGCCCATCAGCCAAACGATCGCCATTTTCAAGAATGGCCTGTTCATAATGTCATTGGAACGTGGGGACAGCAATTATATGGTGAATTAGCAGAATGGTACCAAAAACATCAACAGAAGGAGAACGTGGTTTTTCTACCGAAAGAACAATACGATGCTTTTTATGAAACTCCTTTAGAACAAATTTTAAGAGAAAAGGGAATTGAACAAGTTCATTTAACAGGTGTGGCAACAGATATTTGTGTATTTTTAACGGCTTCTGGAGCATATTATCGTGGGTTTAAGACATTTGTCTACAAAAAAGGAACAGCTACCTTTACGGATCAGCAAGATTTAGCATTAAAACACATGAATACCATTTTTAAAACAGAAGTTATCGATTAACCGATAAACCTCCAAAATTTTGGACTTATGTCTGTCAAATAGTATAGTAATATACTAGTGAAAAATCCAAGCCAAACGGTTTTGGATTTTATTTTTTATAAAAAATTTTTAAATTTTTTAAACCTAGAATTGGTAATGGATTAAGCGTTTTCATATTTTTTCAAAAAAGAATATTCAGAAAAAAACAATTGACAGGGGAAAAATACAGCATTATAATTCCAAGTAATACTTTAACAATATAAAGCATTATATCTTTCCAAAAAAAAAGAAAAAGATGATGAAAAGGACAAGTAGCAAAAGGATCGTTATGTTCAGAGAGCTAAGGATGCTGGGATCTTAGCCATAACCCTTTTGTGAACTCACCTTGGAATCGACTTTGTGAAATGGCCGTATTTCTATGGCCAGAGTAATGGAGTTCCGGAATGGCCGTTATCCATAACGTGTTTCGCTAAACACGTGCCGAGGCTTTCTTTGCGAAAAGAAAGTGAACTAGGGTGGTACCACGAAGACTTCGTCCCTAATGGCGTCATCATTGATGATGTCATGAGGGTTGAAGTCTTTTTTAATATACACATAAAAAACGGAGGGGAAACAATATGAATTCTCACAAGGTGACAAAAGGAATTGAAAGGGCACCACATCGAGCTTTATTTAAAGCAATGGGGATTACTGATGAAGAATTGGAAAGACCTTTGATTGGCGTTGTCAATTCATTTAGTGAGATCGTGCCTGGCCACAAACATTTAAGACAACTAGCAGAAGAAGTAAAAGCAGGTATTCGTATGGCTGGCGGAACCCCTTTTGAATTTAATACGATTGTTGTTTGTGATGGAATCGCAATGAATCATACTGGGATGCAATATTCTTTGGCTAGCCGTGAGTTAATCACAGATAGTATTGATACGGTTGTGCATGCTCATCAGTTTGATGGCTTAGTGTTTATGCCAAATTGTGACAAAGTCGTCCCAGGTATGTTAATGGCAGCAGCAAGATTAAATCTTCCATCGATTGTCGTGAGTGGTGGAGCGATGTTGGCGGGACAAGTGAATGGGCAATCGGTGGATTTATCTACCGTATTTGAAGCAGTTGGGTCAGTAAAAGCTGGAAAAATGACCATGGAAGAATTATTCGTTTTAGAGGAAAATGCGTGCCCAGGTGGAGGAAGTTGTGCAGGGATGTTTACTGCTAACTCGATGAACTGTTTAACGGAAGCTTTAGGGATGGCACTGCCAGGAAACGGAACGATTCCAGCGGTGATGGCAGCTAGAAATCGACTCGCAAAACGGGCTGGGATGAAGATTATGGAACTTGTTCAAAAAGATATCCGTCCAAGTCAAATCATGACCAAAGAGGCTTTTGAAAATGCGTTAAAAGTGGATATGGCGTTAGGTGGTTCATCGAATACGGTTCTTCACGTCTTAGCGATTGCCCATGAGATGGGAATTCGTATCACATTGGATGAAATCAATAAAATCGCAGCAGAAACACCGCAACTTTGTAAATTAAGTCCAGCTGGGTCCAATCATATTGAAGTATTAGATCGTGCTGGTGGAGTAGCTGCTGTGATGAATGAACTAATGAACCACGGGTACTTACATAAGGATGTACTTACAGTCAATGCCACTACTTTAGAAGAAACTATACGCAATGTTCAAGTTAAAGATCGATCCGTGATCCGTTCAATTGAAGATCCTTATTCAGAAACCGGAGGATTAGCGATTCTTTTTGGAAACTTGGCACCAGATGGAGCAGTGGTTAAACAAGGTGCTGTCGCTAAGGAAATGTTAATTCATCAAGGTCCTGCAAGAGTTTTTAACAGTGAAGAAGAAGCGGTAGAAGCGATTTTAGGCGGAAAAATTCAACCAGGTGATGTTGTCGTGATTCGTTATGAAGGACCAAAGGGGGGACCAGGGATGAGAGAGATGTTAACACCAACATCTGCCTTAGCAGGGATGGGATTAGATTCAAGTGTTGCTCTTATAACCGATGGACGTTTTTCTGGTGCAACAAGGGGTGCATCCATTGGTCATATTTCTCCAGAAGCAGCAGCTTTTGGTCCAATCGCAGCAGTAGAAGAAGGGGATCTCATTCAGATCGATATTCCCGCAAGAAAACTTGAATTGTTGGTTGATGAAAAGACGATTCAAAAGCGGTTGGAATCGATAAAGGCAAATGGTCCAGTGAAAAAACAAGAGTTATCCGGGTATTTAAAACGCTATGCCCGTAATGTCACATCGGCTAATACTGGAGCAGTTTGGGATTATTAGAAGAAGAAAGGGTGAGTACAGATGAGAGCGGAAGCGGAAGCCTATCAGCAAGTTGACAAACAAACGAATGAAGCACCTGCTTATGAGATGAAAACAGGTGCGGAAATGATTATCGAGTGTTTAAAGAGGGAAGGAGTTGACGTTATTTTTGGATATCCTGGCGGCGCGGTCATTCCCATTTATGATGCCTTATATGATTCAGGTTTGAAACATGTCCTTTCTCGCCATGAACAAGGAGCCATCCATGCTGCTGATGGATATGCTAGATCAACTGGAAAAGTTGGAGTGGTGATTGGAACATCAGGTCCAGGGGCGACGAATCTCGTAACGGGAATTACCAATGCCTACATGGATTCGATTCCTTTGGTGGTAATGACAGGGCAGGTTTCTACCAGTTATATTGGAACAGATGCCTTTCAAGAGGCAGACATTACAGGAATTACCATGCCAATTACGAAACACAACTATTTGGTTCAACGAACGGAAGATTTACCGAGAATCTTAAAAGAAGCTTTTTATATTGCGAAATCTGGACGACCAGGACCTGTTCTCATCGATATTCCAAAAGATGTTTCTTATAATGTTGCACCTTTTCATTATCCTGATTCTGTATCCATTCCAAGTTACCAGCCGACGATTGAACCTAATCCCAATCAAGTGATAAAAGTAGCCAAGGCGATTGAACAGGCAAAAAGGCCATTAATCTTAGCTGGTGGTGGGGTCATTTCTTCAGGTGCAGAAAAAGAATTATTACATTTTGCGGAAAAAATGCAAATCCCAGTAACAACTACACTTATGGGATTAGGCGGATTTCCTGGCAGTCATCCATTATGGTTAGGAATGCCTGGCATGCATGGAACCGTTACTGCAAACCGAGCGATTCAAAATGCTGATTTGTTGATTTCCCTTGGAGCAAGGTTTGATGATCGCGTAACAGGAAATATCGAACGGTTTGCGCCAAAGGCAAAGATTGTTCATGTCGATATAGATCCAGCAGAAGTGGGCAAGATTATCCCAACCCAATTCCCATTGGTAGGAGATGTTAAACTTGTATTGGTCGAATTAATAAAGAAAACTTCGCCAGGAAACACCGTAGAATGGGTTGAACAATTGCAACAATGGAAACGAGAAAAACCTCTACGTTATAAAGATTCGAAAAATGGAATCAAGGCACAGTATGTCATTGAACAACTCTCCAATTATACAAAAGGAGATGTGATTGTTAGCACTGATGTTGGCCAGCATCAAATGTGGACGGCACAATATTTTAAATTTGAAAAAGGAAGGACACTTCTTACTTCTGGTGGTTTAGGGACAATGGGGTTTGGCTTACCTGCTGCAGTAGGGGCACAAGTGGGAAACCCTGATAAAAAAGTCATCTGTATTTCTGGTGACGGAAGTATTCAGATGAATATTCAAGAATTAGCAACCATTGTTCAACAAAAATTGCCATTAAAGATTGTGATCTTGAATAATTCTTACTTAGGAATGGTCCGCCAATGGCAACAAATATTCCACGATTGTCGCTATTCTTGCACATTCATAACTGGACCTGATTTTGTCAAATTAGCAGAAGCCTATGGAATGTTAGGGATTCGTGCAGTAAAGAAAGAAGAAGTAACTGAAGTTATTGAAGAAGGAATGAAACATAATGGACCTGTCATTATGGAATTTATTGTAGAAGAAGAAGAGAATGTCTTTCCTTTTGTACCTCCAGGAGCATCACTTGATGAGATGATTGAAGGAGAGTGACTCGAATGAAATACACGTTATCTTTAATCGTAAACGACCATGCTGGTGTTTTAACGCGAATTGCAGGTCTTTTCAATCGTAGGGGGTTTAATATTGACTCGATTACAGTGGGAAGAACAGAAGAGCCAGGGCTATCGCGGATGACGATTGTTGTTCATGGCGACAAACGCACGATTGAACAGATCAAAAAGCAACTTAATAAGCAAATCGATGTTCATAAGGTCATCGATATTTCCAATGAACCAATGGTGGCTAGAGAATTAATTTTGATCAAAGTAAAAGCAACACCCCAGACACTACCTGAGATTACCAATCTTATTGAACCTTTTCGCTCGACAGTGGTGGATGTGGCTCATTCGACAATTACCATTCAAGCAACAGGGGATGATGATAAATTAAATGCAATTATTGAATTGCTACGTCCTTATGGAATCAAAGAGTTAGTAAGAACCGGATTTGCAGCTATCCAAAGAGGATAATCAGATAAAACTTTTATAATCAGAATATTTTAAAAAAAATTAAACAAAGGGAGAGATGAAGATGAAAATGTATTATGATCAAGATGCTAATTTAGAGGTATTACAAGGAAAAACAGTAGCCATTATCGGTTATGGTAGCCAAGGTCATGCTCAAGCCCAAAATTTACGGGATAGCGGTGTAAAGGTAGTCGTTGGTTTAAGAAAAGGGAAATCTTGGCAACAAGCAGAAGCAGATGGTTTTGAAGTATATCCCGTTTCCGAAGCTGTTGCTTTAGCCGATGTTGTGCAAATTCTCTTACCCGATGAAAAACAAGCCAAAGTATATCAAGAAGAAATCGAACCTCATTTGAAAAAAGGAGCAACACTCGTATTCTCTCATGGTTTTAACATTCATTATGGGCAAATTGTTCCATCTGAAGATTTAGATGTGGTCATGGTTGCGCCAAAAAGCCCTGGCCATTTGGTCAGAAGAACGTTTGAACAAGGTGCAGGAGTTCCTGGTTTATTAGCTATCTACCAAAATCCATCAGGTAAGGCTTTAGATACGGCTCTAGCTTATGCAAAAGGAATTGGTTGCACACGGGCAGGAGTCATTGAAACGACCTTTAAAGAAGAAACAGAAACGGATCTTTTTGGTGAGCAAGCCGTACTGTGTGGGGGTGTTACTGAACTTGTAAAAGCGGGTTTTGAAACTCTTACCGAGGCTGGATATCAACCAGAAATCGCCTATTTTGAATGTTTACATGAATTAAAATTAATTGTTGATCTCATGTATGAAGGTGGCCTTAGCCATATGCGATATTCCATCAGTGACACCGCTCAATATGGGGATTACATCTCTGGTAAACGCGTCATTTCCGATGCATCGCGAAAGGCAATGAAAGAAATCCTTCATGAAATTCAAACGGGTCAATTTGCTAGAAATTGGATCTTAGAAAATCAAGTAGGAAGACCTGTCTTTAATGCCATTGATCGGAAGGAAAAAGAACACCCGATTGAAGTTGTTGGGGCAAAACTTCGCGAAATGATGCCATTTGTGAAAAGTAAAAAATAAGGAAAATGGAGGGCCGTCAAATGCGAGTAATAAAAATCTTGGATACGACCCTTAGAGATGGTGAACAGTCAGCTGGAGTCAATTTGAATACCAATGAGAAAAGAGAAATTGCAAAGCAATTAGTTCGCCTAGGTGTTGATGCGATCGAGGCAGGTTTTCCGATCGCGTCACCTGGGGATTTCCAAGCAGTAAAAACAATTGCCGAGGAAGTAAAAGGGGCAACGATTGTTGGTTTTGCAAGAGCGACAAAAGGAGATATTGACGCTGTATATGAAGCGATTAAACATGCAGAACAAGCACGGATTCATCTGTTTATTGCTACCTCTCCTATTCATATGAAATATAAATTGCGCAAATCGCCAGAAGAAGTGGTGGAAATTGCTGTTGAAATGGTGAAATATGCGAAAAAATATTTCCAAGAAATTCAATTCTCTGCAGAAGATGCTGGACGAAGCGATTTAGAGTTTTTAGCACGAATTACAAAAGAAGTCATTGATGCAGGAGCCAAGATTATAAATATTCCTGATACGGTAGGCTACATGATGCCAAGAGAATATGGCTATATGTTTAAATATTTAAAAGAAAAGGTTCCAAATAGCCACAAAGCCTTGTTTAGCGCACATTGTCATGATGATTTAGGCTTGGCTGTTGCCAATACCTTAGCAGCGATTGAAAATGGGGTCGATCAAGTAGAAGGAACCATTAATGGTATTGGTGAGCGGGCAGGAAATGCAGCATTGGAAGAAGTTGCCGTTGCCTTATATACCAGAAAAGATTACTATCAAGCAACAACGAACATGAACTTAGAACAAATTGCTCGAAGCAGCAAGTTGATCAGTAAACTAACAGGGATGATCGTACCTGGGAATAAAGCAATTGTCGGAGCGAATGCTTTTGCTCATGAGTCGGGAATTCATCAAGACGGGGTCTTAAAAGAAAGAACTACCTATGAGATTATTCGTCCTGAACTTGTTGGATATTCTAGCAATAAACTGGTGCTTGGAAAACACTCTGGAAGGCACGCTTTTAAAGAACGATTAATGGCATTAGGTTATGCCTTATCCGATGAACAAATCAATATTGCCTTTCAAAAGTTTAAGGAATTGACGATGAAAAAGAAAGAGATCTTTGACGATGATTTGCTGATGATTATCGATGAACAACAATTTAAGCAAAATGCCTTTGAACTAGAATATTTTCATATTTCAGGGGACAATTCCATTTCAACGGCAATGCTTCGAATTAAACTTCCAAATGGAGAAAGCAAAGAAGAAGCTGCGCATGGAGAAGGATTAGTTGATTCCGTTTATAACACCATTGATCGTATCTCAGGGATTCATTTGAAATTAAAAGACTATCAGATCAAATCAGAAGGATATGGTCGTGATGCGGTCGGTAGTGTCCATGTTAAAGTGGAATATAATGGGGAATTGTATAATGGCCGGGGAATGTCTACAAATGTAATCGAGGCAAGTGCCAAAGCCTATATCGATGCATTGAACCGAATTTATGTGAAGCATGGATTGACCCATCAAGAATTAAAAAAGCAAGAGATCAGTTCATAAAGAAAGGGAGAAAGAAAATGCCAAAAATCGTTGTCTTACCTGGGGATGGGATTGGTCCAGAAATTGTGACGGAAGCGGTCAAAGTCTTAAAGACAGTGGAAGAAATAAGCGGAGTTCAATTTGAACTTAAGGAATATTTAGTTGGTGGAATTGCAATTGATCAAACAGGCAATCCTTTACCCCCTGAAACATTAGAAGCTTGTTTACAAAGTGATGCCGTATTACTTGGGGCAGTAGGGGGGCCAAAATGGGATGATCTGCCTGGAGATGTTAGGCCAGAAAAAGCTTTATTAGGACTTCGCAAGGAATTGGGGCTTTTTAGTAATCTTCGACCTGTAAAAGTGTACGACTCTTTAATCGATGCCTCTACATTAAAACCTGAAGTGATTCAAGGGGTTGATTTACTCGTTATTCGCGAATTGACAGGTGGAATTTACTTTGGGGAAAAAACGAAAGAGATGACAGAGAACGGGATTAAGGTGACTGATGCTCTTACCTATACTGAAGATGAAATTGAAAGGATTGTTCGTCTAGGATTTGAAACGGCAATGAAACGTCGCAAAAAACTAACTTCTGTCGATAAAGCAAATGTTCTTGAATCTTCACGGGTTTGGCGAAAAGTTGTAGAAAGAGTAGCAGTAGACTATCCTGAAGTGGAACTCAATCACATGCTTGTTGATAATTGTGCCATGCAACTTGTACGATATCCCAAACAATTTGATGTGATTGTCACAGAAAATATGTTTGGCGATATTCTCAGTGATGAAGCAGCTATGTTGACAGGTTCAATCGGAATGTTGCCCTCTGCCAGTATTGGTACGGAGAAAGTAGCCATGTATGAACCGATTCATGGTTCAGCTCCGGATATTGCGGGTCAAGGATTGGCCAATCCATTAGCTACCATCTTATCGGTTGCGATGATGCTTAGATACTCTTTTAATATGAATCAAGAAGCAGAGAAAATTGAGCAAGCTGTTCAAAATGTTCTTGATGCAGGTTATCGAACCAAAGATTTAGCTAGACCTAAATCAAAGGTTGTCTCAACTAAAGAAATGGGAGACTTAGTTATTCAAGCTATGAAAGATGAATAAAAATAGATGAATAAAAATAAATGTAAGCCTTGTTTGTCTGATAGGGACAACAAGGCTTTTATTTACATACAAGCCATATAATATACAAACGTATTTTTATTCTTACACACAAATTTGTGATGAATTTTTAAGACAAGACTAATATTTTTATTTGTTTCAAATAGAATGGTAAAGAGACAAAATGAAACAGATTTACTTTTTTTGGATTGAAGGTTTATAGAATGAAAAAGGAAATGCAGGTTCCCTATGATTTTAAAACTTACTTTATGATTACAATTGGTGCGATCATCCAGGGTTTAGCCATGGACATTTTTCTATTTCCCAATAATATACCATCAGGAGGAGCAGGGGGAATTGCGGTTTTGATGAATTACTTGTTCCATATCCCCACTGGAGTTGCTCTATGGATAGCTAATTTTTCTATGTTGTTAGCTGGGATTAGGTGGTTAGGAAATTCCAGCGCCATTGGAACCATGTACAGTATTTCTGTGGCAGCGATTACCATTCAGGTTTTTGATTTCCCTGTTCACATTTTTACAAATGTTTGGATCGATTTGTTTGTTGGTTCTTTTATTTTAGGTATTGGGATTGGCATTTTGTTAAAGCAAGGGGTCTCTAATGGCGGAGTTGGCGTCTTAGCATTAATTATTGCGAAATATCGCAATATAGCTCCAGGTACACCCCTATTTTTGATCAATGGGGCGATCTTTTTGTTAACCGCGTCTCTTATTTCTTGGGAAATCATTTTTCAAGCGCTCTTTAGCCAATGGTTATCTTCAAAAATTGTGGATCTCATTTATGATTTTCATTTGGCTTCAAATGTCGTTGTGATCCAATCGGTCACCATTCGAAAAAAATAAAAGAAAAATTTCTCTGGACTTACATAAAAAAGAGTCCCTCACATATCTTTTTTAAGGAGATGAAAAGGGGTGAGGGAAAATATGAATGGAAAGAAATTCTTGATCTTTATACTAATATTTGTCATTCTTTTGCTATCTACTTTTGGCTGTTTCGATTCGAAAACGAATTTGCAAGATTTCCCTAATAAACCAATCCAATTAATCGTTTCCTATTCTCCTGGGGCAGCGACTGATACTCAAGCTAGAATCATTGCTAAATATGCCAAAAAGTATTTAGGGCAAGAACTCGTTATTGTTAACAAACCTGGAGGTGGTGGATCCGTCGGTTGGAATTATTTTTCCTCTGTTGCGCCTGATGGCTACATTTTAACAGCCTATAATCTACCCCATATCATTACACAACCTTTGGTAGGGCAAACAGCATACAATCTAGATACATTTGACCCGATTATCAACTGGGGCCAAGACCCAACCGTTTTTGCCGTAACCAAGGATAGTCCGATTAAAGATCTCCATGATTTGATTCAAAAAGCAAAACAAGTTCCAGGAAAGTTAACTGTTGGCACAGCAGGGAAATTTGTTGGCCAGCATATGGCCATACTACAATTGGAAAAAGCAGCCAATATTGATGTTAAAGATATTCCCTATAAAGGGTCGGCTGATTCCATTGCTTCATTACTTGGTAAACATACGGATTTTATTTCTGGAAACTTATCGGATATGTACCGTTTAGAGGATCAAGTTCGAATCCTAGCGATCGCCACAAAGGAACGTCATCCATTAGTTCCAAATACCCCTACTTTCGCAGAGTTAGGTTATCCGGAAGTGGTCATGAGTACGGATCGGGGCATTGCAGCAAAAAAGGGAACTCCCAAGGAGATCATCGATAAGTTAGAAAAGGGATTTATGCAAATTATGAAGGATTCTCGATTTCTTGAGGATATGAAAAAAGCTGGAGCAGATATGTTAATTCTAAATCGAGAACAAGTGAAAAAGGAGTTTGAAAAGCGAAAAGTACTTTATGAACAGCTTATTAAAAGTGTGAATGTGAATCAATAATTGGCAAAATCGCCAAAAAATGGGCTTGTATGTCTAATCATACAAGCCAAAAATTTTTAAAAAGCACTAGAAAAATTGCAAAATATTTAAAGCTGACCCACTTGGAAGGGGAACTTTAATCAATCCTGTAAATACCAAATACATCAGAAGGGTAAAGGAAGTTGAAACGATGAGGATTCTTGATAGATGAAGAATATTTTTTCTTTGCATGTAATAATAGACGGGTACGGATACCATTAGAATTAAAACCTGTAAGTAAAATCCAATCAAATCGGTAAGTAGGCTGATGAAAACGATAAAGCAAATGAATAATAGAGTAGAAAAAGGGGTCCAACCTATTTTCTTTTTCACAATTAAATTTTGTTTAGTAAAACCGATTTGTATCAATCGCAAGAATGTGAGAACAAGGATAAATATTAAAGTAAATGAAGGGAAAACTTTCATTTCAAATTCCATATCTTGAATGGCAAGGAAAAAAATAAAAGAGATAACCCCAAAAACGAACCAAGATAATCCCCGAATCGATAAAAGGGATCGCAACGCAAATGAGCGGTTGGATTTTTGTTCATGTCTTTTATGTTGTTTGTAAGAATGCCATAGTGAGTAACCCATCGTAAATACGGTGATCATGATTAAAATGATGTTCCATTTCCCAGTGAAGAAATAAGGAAGAATGGCACCGTTAGATTCACCAATTTCAATCCCTTGTAGCAAACCTTCTTCGGCAATTGGTCCAAGAATGAAACCTAAGGCAACAGGGGCTGGTGAAAAATTGAATTTATGAAAGATATACATCAGAATCCCGATGATCACCATTGAATAAATATCAAATGTACTATTTTGTGTCGTGTAAGCACCAATGATCGAAAAAGAGATGATGATTGGGGCCATAAAATAGTTAGGGATATTGACTAATCGACTGAAATAGCGAATGGCAAATAATCCAATGATAAGGATTAAAATCTGAATGATTACCATTCCATAAAGGAAATGATTGGCAACCGTAGCATGTTCGATAAATAGATCCCGACCAGGCCAAATTCCATGAATCATTAACCCACCTAAGAAAATGGCTGATGTGGGAGATCCAGGAATCCCTAAAGTTAACAATGGAACTAAAGCACCACCGACTTCTGCATTGTTGGCGCTCTCCGAAGCAATCACTCCTTCTTTCAATCCTTTTCCGAACTTTTCTTTTTCCTTTGAGAAACGTTTCAATTCATTATAAGCCATAATACTAGCAACGTTTCCTCCTGCACCAGGTGCAATTCCAACAATTAATCCGACAATTGTTCCAATCGATAAGGCTTTGAGATTTTTTATAACATCTATAAAAGAGGAAAGAAGCGAGGGTTTCTTTGAATCGATGTATTCAAAAATTTCTGCTCCCTTTTTTTGTCTGATTTCTTCAATTAATCTCAGAGCTTGGGGAAAAGCAAATAATCCGATTAATACAGAGACAACATTTAAACCGCCAACAAAAACAGGATTTCCAAAGGTGAAACGTGCCGTTCCCGTGATCGTGTGAATTCCGATCATCGAAAGGAGAATTCCAACGGCTCCACTCATCATATTCTTGATTATAGATCCATCGGAAATCACGGCAATAATTGTGATTCCAAAGATAGCTATCCAAAAGTTTTCTACTGGGCCAAATTGTAAAGAGATCTCTGCAAAGAAAGGAGCAAAATATAAAAGTAGGAACATCCCTACTAATCCGCCAATGGTTGATGCAATTGTTGATAATTCTAATGCTTTCTTTGCTTCGCCTTTTTTGGCCATGGGATATCCTTCAAAAGTAGTCGCGACTGAAGCTGGGGCACCTGGAATATTGAATAAGATAGCAGGAATTGACCCGCCATAAACGGCCCCACTATAAATTCCACCAAGCAAAAGAAGCCCGTATTCGGCAGGAAGGGAAAATGTAAAGGGGATCGCGATGGCGACTCCCATTGTAGGTGTTAATCCTGGCAAAGCTCCAATAATAATCCCGAGGAGAACACCAACGGCCATAATAAAAATACTAAATGGTTCAAATAGCTGCAAAAGAATATCCATAATTTTCCTCCTTCGCAAATCGTTCAGAAGTAGGATATTCACCTATGCCCTTAGGAGTACGCCTATTTTTCGTTATTGATTTCTAGTTTTTTTCCACCTGTAGCGATGTATGAATAAAGTTCTAAATTTGTTTTGCTTTTTGCAATTCCCTGAAGATAAGGTGTAATCAAATCCTTAAAGTCCTCACGAACCCCTTCATCTTCCAAATGACCATAAACATAAGCCTTTTTTTCTGTAAAGACCAAAGCTAAATAACCAACCGCCTTTTGATTTTGATCGACGATATTTAAGATTTGCGATTCAGGATTAATGATTTCTGGAGAAAGATAAATCTCCATCGAATACCCTCCTTTTATGTTAGATAATTATTCAGTCTGCCATTGCAGCTTTTTAAATAGTGAATCTGTATCATTTGATGATGGATTTTTTACTTGAATCAGAAAGAATGAAAGGATTCCAACAAGCAAAGTAAGACCCGCAGTCGCCAAAAACATTCCTGTTCGCGACCAATCCATCAACCAACTATATACAGGTGGACCAAAAGCAACCCCCAAAAACCTTACTGATCCATAAAGAGAGATCACAAAACCTCTTCGTTCTTTTCCCACTGATCCAGTGATAAGACTATTCAAACAAGGAAGAAGCAGTCCTGTTCCAATACTGCTTATAACTAAAATAGAAATAAATGGAATTAATGTCGAAAAAAAAGTTAAAGTAGCAAAAGAAATCGTCATAAGGATAGATCCTGTAATGATTAATGTTTTCATTAAATGTTGTTTTTTCTTTATTTTGCTCCCTGTGATATAAGAAGTTGACATCATAAACAATAAAGGAATAGCTAAAATTAACCCCTTAATCACGCCATCAATATGATATTGTTTTTCTAAGGTATCCGATAAATAGAATAACATACCAAAAAGAGTAAAAAGTCCTGTAGCGCCAGCAAGATAAGTAACAAATAACCAACGTCCTTCATGTTTAAAGACAGAAAATAGACCTTTCACATACTGACCGATTGGTGGAGAGGGCTGTTTTCTTGGTGGCTCTTTGATAAAAAACCAATTTAAGAGGATAGAAATGAGACAAAATACGGGAAAAGCAAAAAAGACCGCATACCAGATGATTAACGCTAGTAATGATCCGATAATGGGTGAAAGTACTTTACCAAAACCATTAGAGGCCTCAACGATCCCTAGGACTTTACTTTGCATTCCACCTTTAAATAAGTCTCCAGTTAAAGCCATCGCAATTGGGCTTGTTCCAGCTGCTCCGATCCCTTGTAAGGTTCTGCCGATGATAATCCAGAGGTAAGGTTTGGAAAACCAAGCCGCTGCAAATCCAGCAAGAAAAGCACCAATACCATATAGGAATAAAGAGGGAATGATGATTTTTTTACGTGTTAAACGGTCGGATAAATAACCTAAGATAGGAATCATAATTGCTGCTGCAACAGAAAACACAGTAATGGTTAAACTGACTTGGAATTGGGAGAGATTTAGTTCCGATTTCATTTTTGGCAAGATAGGAATTAACAACGAATTCCCTAAGGTCATAATTAATGGAACAGAACCGATGGCTAAAATTGTCATTCCATTTGCTTTCGTTGAGGGCAACTTTTACGCCTCCTTGCTAAAAAATGATACTTATATATTTTCTACTTGGTTTAATCGAATTATGCTTATGCAAAAAAAACCCCTGAACATGATGTTCAGGGGAACAATTTAATACGCTCTTGCAAAGTAAACCGTCGTTGTGCTTTCTTTCCCACAGCAGACACATTTACCGCTGCCTTCTCGTTGCTTAAAAGGAATATTGCGGGCTGTTGCTCCTGTTTCTTCTTTTACTTCATCGAGACATTTGAGATCGCCACACCACCAACTCTTCATAAAGCCTTTTTCCTTAAGAAGTTGTTCTTTCATCTCTTCGATGGAATTGATTTCAAAGGTATGGCTATCCATGAAAGCTTTTGCTTTGTCAAACATATCTTTTTGGATTTGCTCCAATTTTTCTTTAATCGTTTCTACGAAGTTCATTAATGGTAAGAATTCTTTCGTTCCTGTATCTCGACGTGCCAAAACGAATTGCTCTTTTTCCAGATCTTTTGGTCCTAATTCAATACGGATGGGTACACCGCGCATTTCATATTCATTAAACTTCCAACCGGGAGTCATCTCTTCCCGATCATCTACTTTTACACGGATGCCTCCTTGTTTCAACTCAGCTGCTAATTCATGGGCTTTATTGCGAATCAATTCTTTATCCCCGCGAAGAATCGGGATAATAACCACTTGGATAGGAGCTACTTTTGGTGGTAGAGCAAGGCCACGGTCATCACTATGGGTCATAATTAATCCGCCAATTAAGCGAGTAGACGAACCCCAAGAAGTTTGATACACATACTGCATTTGATTGTTCTGATCGGCAAATTGAATGTCAAATACTTTCGAGAAGTTTTGTCCTAAATGATGGGAAGTACCAGCTTGTAATGCTTTTCCGTCGCTCATGAGCGCTTCGATACTATACGTATGTTCAGCACCTGCGAACTTCTCATTTTCTGTCTTTTTCCCAGGAATAACAGGCATTGCCAGAACTTCTTCGACAAAAGCCCGATATACTTCTAACATTTGTAGTGCTTCTTCTTCCGCTTCTTCATAAGTCGCATGGGCAGTATGTCCTTCTTGCCAGAGGAATTCAGATGTACGTAAGAAAGGTTTTGTACTTTTTTCCCAACGCATGACATTGGCCCATTGATTTAATTTCATTGGCAAGTCACGATAGGATTGAATCCATTGACTCATCATGGAGCAAATAATGGTTTCCGAAGTGGGACGAACAACAAGGCGCTCCTCTAACGGTTCGTTTCCTCCTTGGGTTACCCAAGCAACTTCAGGAGCAAACCCTTCAACATGATTCATTTCCTTTTTTAAATAGGATTCAGGGATTAAGAGAGGAAAATAAGCATTTTCATGTCCCGTTTCTTTGATCCGCCTGTCTAAATCTTTTTGCATATTTTCCCAAATGGCATAGCCATAAGGTTTAATAACCATTGTTCCTTTGACAGGGCCATAATCCATCAGATCGGCTTTTTTTACAATGTCTAAATACCAACGAGAATAATCTTCTTCTTTGCTTTGAATTTCTTTGACAAACTTCTTGTCTTCCATTAATTCTGCACTCCTTTTATTAAGCTTAACAAAAAATAAGGAGTTAATCTCATCCTAAAGGACGGATCAACTCCGTGGTACCACCTTTATTAACATGTAACATTTTCATCACAGTTACATGTTCACTCTAACCCTTGTAACGTAAGGGGAACGATCTTGCTCCTCGCAGATTTCTCAGGAATGGGTTCAGTTTGCGGATTGGAAGGACTTCCAGCCATGATCCTTCTCTCTAGAACAATCCAAGACCAAACTTACTAGTTCCTTCATTGAAGACGGAATATTATGATTGATAATTTATTATAACGATTTGAAAGCAAAAGTCAAGGAACTTGCTAGTAATCATTATTTTGTAAGTAAAGAAACAAAATCTTTAAACTTAAATAATTCTTTATCATGTTCAATGATTTTGGTTTCAATATATTTAAGGTCCGTTTTTGTAACCATATTCTCCATAATGGTATTGACTTTTTCAGAAAGTTCGAGAACAGCGAGTTTCACTGCGTTAAAATCATCTTTGGTAGCCATCGCCTTAAGCTCATCTTTCGTGGCCATGGACTGTCTGATCGCTTCAAGCTCATCTTTCGTGGCCATGGATTGTCTGA